>NZ_DATCRY010000049.1:0-42065 GCF_036568765.1 Dyella sp.
TGGACCAGCCGGCGGCGAGCGCTCGAAGCTGCCTGCCTCGCCGGGGAAGACGACAGGGCTGGCATAGCCGTCCTTGGAGACCGCCGAAACGCCGAAGAACCAATCATCGATGACCACGTCTTTCAGGACGGCCTTATCGGTGTCGCCCACAGCACGACGGAACTGCCATTGCGGTGCGGTCGTGTCGCGCCAATGCACGACATAGCCGGCGGCATCGGCCTGCTTCTTCCATTGCACCGTCGTATCGCTGGCAAGCGCGCCATCGATGTGCACGCCGCTCGGCGGCGCCGGTGCGCGACTCATGGCTGCCATGGTCAGCGTATTCAAAGCCGTGACGCGAGCCAGATAACGGAAATCGACGCCCTCGATCGTGTCGCCATAACGGATGCCGTTCTCGGTGCGCAGGTCCTGGTGCTGGTGCGTGTAATCCTCATGCGCCTCGGTGACGCGTACAGCCGGAAAGCCGGCTTCCAGGAACGGCACCTGATCGCCGCCGCGACCGAACCGATCGGTGCGGTACACCATGTGTACGCGAAAATCGGGCAGGTAAGTTTCGGCCAGTGCGGCCATGTAGCGGGCAACATTACGCGAAGGCGAATCGACTTCGCCGCCATGGTAGCGGCGGTAGTTCGCCTGCTTCTCGCTTTCGTTGCTCTTCGTGCCTTCGGCGAACACACGCACCGTGGTGTTGTCGATCACGCCATTCTGGCCGCGGCTATTGCCGACGATATCGTTATTCAGATCGGCTTCGACCTGCCAGCCTTGCGCGATCGCATAGTCGGCCAGCACCTTGCCACCATACAGGCCTTGTTCCTCGCCCGACAGCGCCGCAAACACAAGCGTGGCTTGGTTGTCGCTCTTGGATAGCAGGCGCGCGGCCTCGATCAGCGCCGCGACACCCGAAGCATCGTCATTGGCGCCCGGGGCATCGCTGGTGATGTTCATGACATCGGAGACACGCGAATCCAGGTGGCCCGTCATGGCAATGACCCGTTTGGGATCGCCCTTGCCGCGCTTGATCGCCACGATGTCCATCACCTCCACGGGTGCAGGCGCGCGCTGACCGGTAAAACTCTGCGACGGCGTGACGATTTCCAGGCAACCGCCGCAATCCTTGGAGATCGCTTCGAAACGTGCCTTGACCCAGCGACGTGCAGCGCCGATGCCACGCGTGTCCGAGGTGGTGTCGGAGAGCGTGTGGCGCGTACCGAAGCCAACCAGTTTCTCGATGGTGGCACGCAATTCCGTCTCGCTGGGAGCGCTGGCCAACGCATGCAGGGCAGGTTGCTCGCGCAGTTCCTGCGGTGCCTGCTCGGCGGCAAAAGCGGGTGCGGCGGACAGGGCAAGAACAAACAAGGCAATGCGGCGCATGGATGGTTCCCCGTTGGTAGACAGCTCACCATACCGGAGTCGGCGGCGGTGACAAAGTGTGTAGAGTCACTTTGCCTTGACGGGCTCGCTGCGAAGCGGGGGCAATGGTCGTGACTATGCATGAGTGAGTAAGGCATCGCGTATTCCTGCATTTGAGCAGCCATAGCCGCCGCTCCTCCTGCTTGCTGGGGGAGGGGGGGCGGGGGTGAACTCTCGCGGGAACCTACGGGTTCTTTGTCGGCCTTGAAAACTGAGGCAAGTACTTACCCCACCCTGACCCTTCCGTGTAAACAAGGGAACAGACTACGCAAGTGCGAAGTGTCGAGGTTTACCTCGGTCAGGCTCCCTCTCCCCCGGCTTTGCCGGGGGAGAGGGTTGGGGGAGAGGGGAGCTCGCGATGCGTAAGCGAGCAGTCAACACCATCAGAACGAAATATTCGTCTTCAAACCGAGCACAAACGCATTGCGATTCTCGTTCGTCCCACCAGGATGCACGATGTACTGCAGGTTCGGCCGAAGATCGATCGACGCGTTCGGGGACCAGTTATAGAACAGCTCCCCGACATACTCGTAACCGTCGAGCACCTTCACCGGGTTGGCCGGGTTGAACATGTTGAACTGGCGTTGGTAATTGCCCAGGCGCCCATTGGCATGCGTGGCGCCGACGGCGAAGCCGAGTGCATCGCGCTCACGACCGAACATGCCTTTGTGCTCGAAGCCCATTGCGATCTGTCGATCAGTCGCGGAGGTGTACCTGTCTGCCTGGGTGATGTTGAAGAACACCGTCGTACCGGTGCTGTCGGCATCGCCATTGACCTGCTGCATCATCTGAAGATAAGCGCCATAGCGTGCACCGCGTTCCAGCGCCGTTCCACCGGCCAGGGCCAATGGTTCGCGATCGGTATTGAGGTAGAGATCCTTGCCGCCGGCGTTGTTGTACCAGCCGCCGATCTTGTAGCTGCCGGGCAGGTTGCCGAAGCTTGGGGTCCAGCCGAATTCCAGCGGTATCAGTGTGCCTGTGGTGCCGTCAGGGAGGTTGAGTTTCCAACCGTTGCGTTGCGCCCAGATGTCGTCGATGTATTTCGGATTGATTTGATACGCACCTAACTGGACATAGGTGGTATCGGTCGTGTTGAGCTTGAGCCAGGTAGCCCATTGGCTGGTCGGCCAGTTCACCCAGTAGTCGCCGACGATATTGCCGGGAGGCGCGCCGCAGAAAGTAAGGTTCTGGAACTGGCAGCTGAAACCGGCTATGTCGTTGCCTACCGGCAGGCGACCGAAGCGCCACTCCAGCTTGCCGCCGAAGAACTTCTGCTTCAGCGCAAACATCGTGAGATGCCAGGTTTGCCCGCGACCGTAGACTTCCTGGATCAGCTGGTTATTGCCGATATTCGCGTCGGCCCCAAGGTTTCGACCGTTGCGATCGGTGACGTAGATATCGAACTCGGCGCCACTCCAGCCCCAAAGCTTGTCCAGATCGAGGTTCGCGCCGAACTTCCACTGATCCGTATAGCGCGTCAAGCTGCGCGAGCCGCCGGTGAAGTTGTGAGCCACTTCGAAGCCATAGCCGAAATCGAATCTGACGCCCTTCTGCGCCAGTTGCGTACGCTTGCCGTTCCAGTCGCCGAATAGATAAGGACTGTCGCTTGCATGGCCGGCGGGAGCGAAGCCCAAGCCGATCATGGTGAGCAAAGCGCACGAGGCTAACCGGCTTTTATATTGTTCGAGGTCCATCTTTAACAACTCCATGGGGACTTAATTGCTTCCGGATGTCAGTGCCAACGCGGATGAGGGCATCGGACATCGCGCTGCGGGAAGCGACGTGTTGGATTAGTCGCGGGCCGCCGGAAATGCGCACGAATTCCGGCTTCGTGAGCACAAGGCTGCAGGCGCCAAAAAAAGCGGGCTCTTTGACCGATTGAAGTCGCATGGTCGAGCGGACAAAGCTCGCCATGGCGCGCCGCGAAAGCGCATTGAGAGGGCGACGGCGCCGGGCGCGGTCGCGAGTCATGCATCCTTGTAAATAAACCTTTCCTGGGTAATTCGTCGTATGGAGTTTACCATCGCTTGCCCAGTGCGTCTGGGCGCCGCGGCATCGTGGCGCAGCTAGCTAGCGTTCAGCGGGTAGAGCCTTCCAGTATGAAGGTGCAACAGCAGATAGCACCGGAGCGACGGGCTCCATGCCTGCGGCCTGGCGCGTCGACCGCCGCTGGGACTGGCTTTGATCAGTGCAATGCGCGCACGCGGAAATTGCGTCCCTTGATCCTTCCCCGGCGTAAGCGATCGAGCGCCTTCTCGGCGAGGGAGCGATTTACCGCAACGTAGGCGCGGGTCGCATACACATCGATCTTGCCGACATCGTTGGCGTCGAGCCCGGCATCTCCGGTGAGCGCGCCGAGGATGTCCCCCGGCCGCAATTTGTCCTGGCGCCCCGCATCGATGACCAGTGTCTTCATGGGAGCCAGATGCAGCGTCTTGCCCCTGGGGGGCACGATCTTGAGAGGGTGCCATGGAACGACTTGTCCCTGGGTGTCCTCGATGTTCTGCGCCTTGGGCAACTCGCGCGGAGTGACGAGCGTAATGGCGTGCCCGCTCTGGCCCGCACGGCCTGTGCGACCGACACGGTGGATATGGGTTTGCGGATCGTGTGCGATGTCGTAGCTGATGACCAGGGGCAACGCGGCAATGTCCAAGCCGCGTGCTGCGACATCGGTTGCCACCAATACCGAGCAACTGCGATTGGCGAACCGCACCAGCACCTCGTCGCGATCGCGCTGCTCCATATCGCCGTGCAGGGCCAGCGCGGAAAAACCGCGTCGGTCGAGTTCGGCGGTAACCGCATCGACATCGCGACGCATGTTGCAGAACACCAATGCATGATCGGCATGCTCGCCTGCCAGGAGCTGCGCCAGGGCATCGATCTTGCGTGCCGGGTCGACTTCATGAAAGCGCTGTTCGATGGTGATCTCTTCGTGCGGCGCTTCCACGGTCACTTCTACAGGATCGCGTTGCATGCGACGGCTGGCATCGCGGATCTCGTCCGGATAGGTCGCCGAAAACAGCAGTGTCTGGTGATGCTTGGCAATGCGGCCGGCGATATCGTCGATGGCTTCGCTGAAGCCCAAGTCGAGCATGCGGTCGGCTTCGTCCAATACGAGTACCTTGATGCCGCCGCCATGCAGGCTGCCGCGTTTGAGGTGCTCCTGAACGCGGCCGGGCGTGCCGACGACGATATGAGGGTCGTGGCTAAGCGAAGCCAGCTGCGGTCCGAGCGGCATGCCGCCGCACAGCGTCAGCAGCTTCACATTGGGTATGGTGGCGGCGAGCTTGCGAATTGCCTTGCTGACCTGGTCGGCCAGCTCGCGTGTCGGGCACAGCACCAGCGCTTGCAGGCGGATGAGTTCGGGATCCAGTTGTTGCAGCAGCCCCAGGCCGAAGGCGGCTGTCTTGCCGCTTCCCGTGCGTGCCTGCGCAATGACGTCGCGGCCCTCGAGGATGGGTGGCAGGCTTTGCGCCTGTACGGGCGTCATTTCGGCAAAGCCCAGCGTTTCGATGCTGGCCAGCAGGGCAGGCTTGAGCGGCAGAGTGTGGAAGTCGGTCATGCGCCATGATCGCATCAAAGCGCGATGCATGCTGCATGGGCTCTGGGTCGGACTGCGGGTGAACCGACCTGCCGGTTCACCACTGCGTGCGATGGGGCAGAAGCCCCTTCAGTTCCGTGTCGGTGAGATTGCGCCATTGGCCAGGCTTGAGGTGGCCGAGCTTGACGTTGATGATGCGCACGCGGCGCAGCTGGGTCACGCGGTAGCCGAATTCCGCGGCCATCAGGCGGATCTGCCGGTTCAGGCCTTGAGTCAGCACGATGCCGAAGCCGAACTTGGCGATTCTGCGCGTGCGGCAGGGCTTGGTCATTTGCCCATGAATGCGTACGCCGCGGGCCATCCCGGCGAGGAACTCGTCGGTGACGGGCTTGTTCACCGCCACGAGGTATTCCTTCTCGTGGTTGTTTTCCGCGCGCAGGATCTCGTTGACGATGTCGCCGTTGCTGGTGAGCAGGATCAGTCCTTCCGAATCCTTGTCGAGTCGTCCGATCGGAAAGATGCGCTCCTGGTGGTCGACGAAATCGACGATATTGCCCTTGACGCTCTGATCGGTGGTGCACGTGATGCCCACCGGTTTGTTGAGGGCGATATACACGCCGCGCTTGGCCGCCGGCGTGGCGGCGAGGACGCGCGGCTTGACGATGTCGCCATCCACGCGTACCTCGTCGCCATCCAGGGCCTTGGCCCCTGTGGTCACCACCTCGCCATTGATCGTTACGCGCCCGGCCAGCAGCAACTCATCCGCCTCGCGGCGGGAGCACAGACCCGACTCGCTGATGTACTTGTTGACGCGCATGGGTATTACGAACGCATGCCAACGCCGCGCTTGAGCAGATACAGCGCCACCGCCGACAGCCCGATCACGAACACCAGCATCACGGCGAAGGCGGTCACGATGTTCACGTCGCTCACGCCCAGTACGCCAAAGCGGAAGGCATTGACCATGTAGAGGATCGGGTTGACCAGCGACATCGTGTGCCAGGGCTCGCCCAACAGGTCGATGGAGTAGAACACGCCGCCGAGATAAGTCAGGGGAGTGAGCACGAAGGTCGGCACCAGGGCGATATCGTCGAACTTCTTGGCAAAGACCGCGTTGACGAAACCGGCCAGCGAGAACACCGTGGCGCCAAGCAGCACCGCGAAGAACGTCACGAAGATATGCGTGACATGCAGGTCGGTAAAGAACAGGGCAATCAACAGTACCAGCGCGCCGACGATCAGTCCGCGTGTCACGGCGCCGGTCACATAGCCGAGCAGGATCACCCAATTGGACATTGGCGAGACCAGCATCTCCTCCACGGCGCGGCTGAACTTGGCGCCGAAGAACGAGCTGGAGATGTTGCCGTAGCAGTTGGTGATGATGCTCATCATGACCAGGCCGGGCACGATGTACTGCATGTATGTGAAGCCGTGCATCTGGCCGATGCGGCTGCCGACCAGCTTGCCGAAGATCACGAAGTAAAGCGTCATCGTGATCGCCGGCGGGATCAGTGTCTGGGTCCAGATGCGCATGATGCGCACGATTTCACGGCGGACGATGGTGCCTAGAGCGACGAAGTTGGCCGAGGCATTCATGCGGCCTTCTCCTGGCCGTTACGGCCCTGCTCCACCAGTCGCACGAACAGTTCTTCCAGGCGATTGGTCTTGTTGCGCATCGAGGTGACCGTGACGCCGTGCGAGGACAGCGCCGAGAACAGCGAGTTGAGATCGTGTGCGCGCGACATTTCCGCTTCCAGGGTGTGATCGTCGACGCGGCGCAACGTGACGCCGGGCAGGCTCGGCAATGCCGTTGGCAACGTGCTGGTATCGAAGACGAAGGTTTCTACGTCCATCGTGGCGAGCAGGCGCTTCATCGTGGTGTTTTCCACGATCGTGCCGTGGTCGATGATGGCGATGTTGCGGCAGAGCTGCTCGGCTTCCTCCAGGTAATGCGTGGTCAGGATCACCGTGGTGCCGGCAGCGTTGATACCGCTGACGAATTGCCACATGGAGCGGCGGATCTCGATATCGACGCCGGCGGTCGGCTCGTCGAGGATCAGCAGCTTGGGCTCGTTCATCATCGCGCGGGCGATCATCAGGCGGCGCTTCATGCCGCCGGAGAGCATGCGAGCCTGGTCCTGCGCCTTGTCCCACAGGCGCAGCTCCTTGAGGTACTTCTCCGCGCGCTCGGCGGCGATCTTCCGCGGGATGCCATAGAAGCCGGCTTGGTTCACGCAGATGTCGAACGGCTTTTCGAACTGGTTGAAGTTGATTTCCTGGGGGACCAGGCCGATCAGCTTCATCGCCGCGCTACGCTGCTTGTTCACCGAAACGCCGAACACGCGCGCATCGCCATCGCTGGCGTTGACCAGGGAGGAGAGGATGCCGATCAGGGTGGATTTGCCAGCACCGTTCGGGCCGAGCAAGGCGAAGAAATCGCCGGGCTCCACCGTGAGATTGATGCCTTTGAGGGCCTGGACGCCGTTGCCGTAAGTTTTCCGCAGGTTTTCGACAACGAGCGCAGGAGCAGATGAAGTGGACGTCATGGGCTGCACCGAGGGGGTCAGCCCTTTATTATAGCCGGCTGGCCCGTCCTCCCGATGGGACGCACCGTTATCCTGGCGAAGACAATCCATGGCAGATCATTTCACCCTCCGCCTCGTCGACAGCTACATGCTGGCGCCGACCGTGCGCCACCTGATCTTCGAGCGGGTCGACGGCCAGCCGCTGGCCTTCGTGCCGGGCCAGTTCCTGCAGGTGCATTTCCATTACGAAGACGGCACGCCGACCAAGCGCAGCTATTCGGTCGGCACGGTAGGCGACGGCAGCAGCCCGGTCCAGCGCATCGAGATCGCGGTCAGTTACGTCGACGGGGGCGCGGCCACCAAGCTCCTGGGCGAGCTCCAGGCGGGCCAGACCGTCGAGGCGAGCGGCCCCTACGGGCGGTTCTGCCTGCAGGATGGCGATACCCATCCCCGCTATCTGTTGCTGGCGACCGGCACAGGCGTAACGCCGTATCGCGCCATGTTGCCTCTGTTCGAGCGGCTGCTGGGCAAAGGGGACGGTCGCGAGGTCGTGCTGCTGTATGGCGCGCGTAACGAAACCGAGCTGTTGTACGGCGAGGAGTTCGAAGCTTTTGCCCAGCGCGTACCCGGTTTCACCTTCCATGGCTGTCTTAGCCGCCAGCCACGCGACGTACCTCGTCCCAACGACCGTAGCGGCCATGTGCAAAGCGTGCTGGCGGAGCTGCAGCCGCAAGCCGAGCGCGATATCGCCTACCTGTGCGGTAACCCGAACATGGTCGATGCCGCCTTTGCCGCTCTCAAGGAATTCGGCCTGCCGGTGCCGCAAATTCGCCGCGAGAAGTACATCTCTTCGCGCTGAATGGTTGTATTTCAATAGCTTGCAGGTTGTTTTGCAGGCAGGCGATGACGTTTGCTTAACGAAGCTTAAGCAAACGGCTCAAGTCTGGCGATTTGTGCCGTTAAAGGGGGCACTCAATGCTTGTCCCCAGGCTCGCCACCCTGTTCGGGAGGCGGGCTAAAGCCCGTTCAATTGTGATGAGCATCACAGAACGGAACGTCTCCGCTAAACCTTCACTCAAGACGCAGTAACACACGCCGACAGAAGCCTTGAAGACGCCCATTTCAGTATCGGGCGCAGGAGGCGGTATGCGTGGCGTGATTCGTAAGACTCTGCTGCTCGGCTTCGTGCTCTGTGCGCCACTGGCGCATGCAGATGGCGGCACGATTGTGTTCTCTGGCGCGATCGTCGAGCCGACGTGCTCGGTTGGCGTCCAGCGCATTGCTGCGGCGGAGAGCACGGGCAACTCCCGGCAATACCATTGTTCGGAGCAGGCGAACGCCACACCTGGCCAACTCGCCCAATCCTATGCCTTGTCGGTGGCCGACGTGGCAGACACCGCATTGGCGTCTGATCCCTTAATCGTCTACTTCGCGCATTACTTGAGTGCGTCACCGAAACTCGTGACCCAGACGTATCAATAATCGTCTAGGGATAGGTCAGGGTGAAGGTTGCCGTCGTGCTCACTGTCCCCGCCGTCGGTGCGTTGGCGGTTTGGTAGTAGCGCGCATAGTAGGTCAGGTTAAGCGGACCGTCTGGCGTAACACCGACCACCGCCGCCGTACCGAAGGTGACCGGTACGAAAGTTTGATTCAGCAATTGCACGCCGATGTTCTTCGCGCGGCCGGTGCCGGTCGCATTGGCAATCACGCTATTGGCGGCGCTGGATTGGTTGGACGTATTGAACTCGATCGCCAGGGTGTCGCCGCTCGAGCAGTTGAGCGCGATATTGAACGCCGTCGCGCCTGCCGTGGTGCCAATGCCATTGAATGCGGTGTTCGACACCGTCGGCAGCACCACATCGATCGTGGTGTCGGTGACCGAGCAGGTCGGATAGGTCAGCGTGACCGAGCGCGAAAGGATGAAGTTCTCGGTGCGCAGGTTGTTGTCGTAGCGCCAGTAACCCAGTGTGCCGGCGTTGATGACCGCCCCATTGGCGATCGTCCCGGTCTTGACCAGCTCCAGGCCCGACGTCACGGACATTTCGTAAGCACCCGAGGCGATCGTGTCGCCACCATAAGGGGTCAGGTAGCTGCTTGTGTCCGGGTGGGTGATGCGATAGCCCACGCCGGCGACGGCGGTGGGGAAGATCGTCTGGCTGGTGGCCGGCTGGCTACCGACCAGATTCATGACGCCGATCTTGGTGTTGTTGCCGGTGCAGTTGATCTCCGAAATCGTACTCGGCGAGAACTGCCCCGTGCTGGCTAGCACCGTGCCGATGGGGGCGGTGGGGCTGATCGTGATCGTCGACTGCGAAAACGACATGTTGACGTTGGAAGTATTGCCGCTGGTAAACGAACACGCGGCGTACGCACCGGCCGGCAGCATCGCCACCAAGGTCAGGAGCAGCAGGGCGGCATAACGTAGGTGGCTCATGAGTCGCTCCGGGGGGCGGCCGCGACGGCCGGACTGCAAGTGACTTCGATCTGCTGATAAGCGTTCGGGTCGGCATCCTTGGCCGTACGATACGGGAAGCCGCAGACCATCGCGCTGCCATCCTGTGCGGTCCACTGCACGTTCAGATGACCCTGGTCGCCGGCGCCCCGCAACAAGCTGCGGCCTGCCTGGCCGACGACGCCCAGTACCTGGTTCTTCTCGTCGAGGATCTCGGCGCCGAACGGCACGGGCTTGCCATCGTTCTGGCGGATGCGTGCGATCAATGTACGGCCGTTCTGTGTCTTGAACGTAAGCATCACTACCGCACCGGCATGCGGTGCCACCTGGGCGCTGGTCGAATCCAACTGCACAGTCAACGGCAGGCCCTTGGGGTCGATCTGCACATTGTTGAGGTTGTACGGCGTCAGGTACGGCACCAGCGCATAGCCGGACGAGCCGACACGCACGCCGGAAGAGTTGACGACGCGAGCGCCCTTGGCGCCGGGAGCTTCGACGATAGCCACGGTGTCGCCCGTGGGCTGGCCGAAGGTGACGCCGCCCGGGTGCGCCACCACGGAGCCGGCTACGCTCAGCGAAGCCTGCGAATAGCCGTTGCCCGAACCGTAGCTGGCATTGAGCTGTGCGAACGGGCTGCGGTAACCGGCGTAGACGGTGCCGGCGTTGCCACCGCTGCCGCCCAGGCCTTCGCCATTGTCGTGCGATGCGGTGGCGCCGTAGCTGAACTGACTGTCTTCACCGGCGGTGCCGCTCAGCGTGGCCTGTGTGAGCATATGGCCTGAGCTGTCGCGGCTGGCGTTCATGCCGAACATCGGCGCGCGAGGACTGTCGCCCAGCGGCAGCGTGAAGCTGGCGAACAGTTCGTTGCTGTAACGCGAATAGGCGTCGCGCACGCGCGTAGCAGACAGGGTGTAGCTCAAGCGACGGAAGGTATTGTTGTAGCCGAGCTGGAACTGCAGGTCGGTACCTTTACGGTTCCAGTAATCCACGGCGGAGCCGGTCACATACAACGAGCCGCCGCGCTGGCCCAGGCGTTGGGTCAGATTGATATCGAAACGGCTGCGCTGGCGGTCGAGCTGGCTGGTGTAGACGGAAAAGCTGTTGTTGCCGTCCTGCAAGGCGCGGCGCTGGTCTGGCGTGAGCAGGTTCGGCACCGTAATGCCGTCGATCGAGGTGAGCGTGGTCGGATCGACATAGCCGTGACCGTTGGCGATATCGCGCATCGTCAACGCGTCGCGCAGCCCCAGGTAGCCACTGGTGGAATAGCGGTAGGTGGCCACGGTGAGCGAAGTATCGCTGTCCGGCAAGATCTTGCTATAGCTCAGGCGCAGGCTTTGACCGTCGCGGCTGGACTGGCCGGGAATTTCGGTGTGCGCGGAAGTGAGATCCACCGCAAACGCGCCGTAACGCGTATTCAACGCACTGCCTGCGAGCAATGCGCCGTAACCGTTGGTGGCGACCAGTCCGGCATAACCGGTGAGCAGGTTGGTGAAGCCATGCTGGATCGTTGCCTGCACGATCGCCGGATTGGCATGCACGGAGGTGTCGTGCAGCTCACCGGCGACCAGCGCAAAACGGGTCACGCCCGGACGCAGCAGCTGCGGCACCGACGCATACGGCACGGCGAAGCTGCGCACGCGGCCGTCGGCCTCCGTCACGGTGACGTTGAGGTCGCCGCCGTAGCCCGTGGCATAGAGATCGTTGATGACGAACGGGCCCGGCGATACGGTGGTTTCATAGAGCACAATGCCGTTCTGGCGCACCGTGACCTTGGCATTGGTTTCGGCCACGCCGCGCACGGTTGGCGCATAGCCACGCAGCGAATCGGGCAGCATGCGGTCGTCGGTGGCGATCTGTACGCCGCGGATGCTCACGCTGTCGAACAATTCGCCGCTGGTATAGGAGTCGCCGATGGTCAGCTGTGCGCGCAGCGAAGGTAGATCGCGGCGCAGATAGCTGGACACATTTTGCCAATGGCGGCTCGAGTCCGTGCCGGCCGCGCCGGACTGCATCAGCAGGGTGGAATCGTGGCGCAATTGCCAGCCACCGAGGTTCAGGCCAGCGTTGAGACCCAGGAACGACGAGGTCTGGCTGACGCCGTTGCTGCGATTGCGGTAGCTATTGAAGTTGTAGTTGAGCAGGCCTGCGTTCACGCCGCGATCCCAGTTTTCCGGGCTGACGTAGCCGCGCGCGCGCGAACCGAGCCACGCTTGCGGGATGCTCACATCCAGACGCAGGTTCGGTTGGTCGAAGGTGCTGGTCGCTGCCGGAATCAGGCTGCCGATATCGAGGCAGCCTTGCGGTTCGGCTAGCTTGGCTTGCTGCTCGGCGGAGAACTTCGTGAGCGGCAAGCCAAGCTGGTCGATAAAGGCGCGGGTGACGCAGGGTACGGCATTGGCATCGGGTGTGGGATTGGCGAAGCGCACGTCGCCGCGGCCCACCCAGGTGCCGTTGAGGAAAATGTCGGTGCGATACGTGCCGGGTACGATCACCGCGCCGCGCTCGAAGCGCGAAAGGTCGCTGGTGTTGCGGCCGGCGCCGGGCAGCAGGTCACGATCGAAACTGGCTTCGGCGCCGCTGGCAGCTGCACCGATGGCCGGCGCCGCGGCAGCGGCGGCCGCATGCGCGCCGCTGCTCAGGCCACCGAGCGCGGCAGCGATCATCAGCGCCAGACATGCCCGCCGGCAGGCCAGGTGGCCTCCCTCGATGCGGTCATGAGGGGCGCGCGAAGCGTTCACGGGGCTACGGTCCCGGTGAAGGCCGCGCCAGCGCCGTAATCATTGAGCGCAGTGAAATGCACGCTGCCGCCAGACAGCTTCCGCGACAGGTCGTGCAGGGGCAGCTTGAGATCGGACAGCGGCGCGATCATGCCGGTATCGGCGATCACGTCCTTGCTGCCGTCGCTAAGCTTCAGGTCGGTGATGGTGATATGGAACGGCGTGGGGTTGTGCGCTTCGAGCGCATAGCCCTTGCCATCGGCCACGACCTTCCAGGTAATTTGTGCCGGCGCCTTCAGCGGGTCGCCCTGCAGGCCGGCCGGACGGTAGAAAAGCTTGAGCCGCGAGCGCAGCGCGAGCTGCAGCAAATTCTGGCCCTCGGCTTGCGGGCCAGCGGGCTTGGGCGGCACTTCCAGAACATTGAGCCAGAACAGCGACTCGCGATCGGCGGGCAACTGCTCCTTGGTCGAAACGATGCGCAGGCTCTGTTCCTTGTTGGGTTCCATGCGGAACAGCGGCGGGGTGATCAGGAACGGCGCATCGACCGTATCCGGGGTCGAATGCACATCGCCACGGTCGATCCACGATTCGATCAGGACGGGGTGGTCGTTGTCGTTGGTCAGGCGTACGGTGACTTCGCCGTCCTTCGCGGGAAAGACGATCCGGGTGCCGCCGATCAACACATTGGCTTGCGCCTGGGGGGCGCCAAGACACAAAGCGAGCAGGCCAGCGCTCAGGAGGCCAACGAACTTCTTCATGGAATTCCCTTGGACAGGATAGGGAGGCGGTACAACCGGGTGCCCTGGCGCCGGCGAACCGGCGCCAGGAAGCGTTCGGCTTACTGATAGATCATCGAGAACTGCACGGTCGTCGATACGCTGCCGGCGCCAGCGGCGGCGGTGGCGAAGTACTGCGCGTAGTAGTTCAGCGTGCCGGCGCCAGCGGCCAGGTTGACCGTCTGCGAGTTCTGCGACGCGGCCACGCCGTTGAGGGCGATCGCGCTGAAATCATTGTTCAGCAGCTGGACTTCCACGCCGGTGGCGGTGCCCGAGGCGTTCTTCAGGTTGCCGTCGGCCAGCACGGTCGGACCCGGCTCGAAGAAGGTCGTGGCCTTGGTCAGCGAACCGCAACCCGACAGGGCGAGGTTGAAGGCGGTGCGGCCGGCAACGGAGCCAGCGGCGTTCAGTGCCGTGGTCGACACGGTCGGCAGGGTCACGGCGACGGTGGCCGGGCTGTTGGCGCCGTTGATCTTGCAGGTGGAGCTGCTGATCGTGCCGGTGATGTTGATCGTGCCGTCGGCGGCCTGGGCGGCGGAAGCTGCAACAGCAAAGGCAGCGATCAGTGCGGAAGTCAGAAGCGTTTTGTTGTGCAGCATGGGTGAATCTCCGATTTGTTGGGTTGGTGCCAGAGAAGTGGTGCGAGAGGTCATAGGCAATAGCTGTGCCAAACGCCACGAATGGCTTCGTGGCGCGGTTTTCGACATGGGAAGTACGGCTGAAAGGCGGTGTCGCGGACGTCTCCCCTGAGTCCGGACACGGCAATAAAGTGCCAATTGCGTCACACATTCTGTGCGAGGTCGCTCAAGTTTTGGAAGGGGGTGTCGAGTAAAGCTGCCCTGTAAAGGAACCTTGACAGCGAGGTCGCCGACAGCCTAAGGTGATGTCAAGTTAGCTTGACATGGGCTGGGGAATCACATCGATGGACAAGTCCGTATTGCCGATGCGTGGCATCTACCGGCGTTATTACCGGGAATTTTTCCCGGCGGTGGCGGCCTATGTGCTGTACATGCTGTTCGTATGGCCTTATGTGCGTCACATTGCCGATCCGCTCTTCAGGGGGGCTGTGGCATTGCTGCCGGTGCTGCCGATCGCTCTGGTGATCCGTGCGATGGTGCGCCTGGTGCTTGGCAGCGACGAGCTCGAGCAGCGTACGCACCTGGTCGGTCTGGCGGTCGCAACGGCTGTGGTGGCGGTGCTCAGTCTTGCTGGCGGTTTCCTGGCCGCGGCCCACGTCGTGCAGTTAGATGGCGACATCCTGCTGTCTATATTTCCGGCACTCATAGTGGCTTATGCCGCCGGGCGTAGCTGGGCCAACCGTCGCTATGGCGTCGACGATTTATGCGCGGAGGAGTCGCGCATGCGCGAGAAGTACTTCGCGCTTGCCGGTGCCGTGCTGCTGTTGCTGGCCTGGTTCGGCAATGATCGTATGAAGGATTACCAGGTCGGTATGTTGACCGGCATGGGCGCATCCTTCTTGGTCGGAGCGGGAATCATCGGTGTCGCGCGCCGGTTACGTGCCCGCCGCAGCGCCAACGAGCGAGACGGCGACTGAGGCTCGCAGCGTGAACAACCACGTACGTCAATTACGCAGCGAACTGGGCTGGTCTCAGGCCGACCTGGCCCAGCGGCTGGATGTATCGCGACAGACGATCAACGCGATCGAAACCGGCAAATACGATCCGAGCCTGCCCTTGGCATTCAAGCTGGCACGGCTGTTCGGCCGCACGATCGAAACTATCTTCGAACCGGGAGAGGAGTAGGGCACGCATGGCGATCAAGGGACGTACCGCGTTTCGTATCGGTGTCGTAATCATCGGCGTGGCCGCATTGGCCTGGGGACATTTTCACCGTGCCCAGGCCACCGCCGGACAGGACGACGACGAGGGCCCGCCGCCGATGGCTGCATCAACGGTAGCCACTCCGGCCGTCGCCGAAGCGGTGACCTGGAAAGTCGGCAGACTCACTTTCAAGCCTTGCGAATTGAAGCAGCCCAACAGCGCGCTCTCTGCCGCTGCATGGTGTACGCCGTTTCAGGTGCCGGAGAATCGAGACGATCCTGCCAGCCGCAAGATCGACTTGAAGCTGGCGCTGTTGCGCGCTGCGGCGCAGCGCCCGCAGCAGGATATGGTGGTCCTGCTTGCGGGCGGCCCAGGGCAGGCGGCGACCGAGTCGTGGAACAGCGTCGCCGGCTCTTTGCAGCCATTGCTGGCCCAACGCAATGTGCTGCTACTGGACCAACGCGGCACCGGCGGTTCCAATCCGCTCGACTGCAAGCCTCCGACGGGGAGCGATACGCAGCATCAGGATGATGGATTCGATCCGGCGAAATTGCGCGAGGAAGTCGCGCAATGCCTGAAGCAGATCCAGGCCAAGGCCGATCCGCGCTTTTATACCACCACCGTTGCGGCACAGGACCTGGAAGACGTGCGTGTGGCGTTGGGCACACCGAGCTTCGATCTTGTCGGCGTCTCTTATGGCACCCGGATGGCGCAGCAATATGCGACGCGCTATCCGCAGGCGGTGCGCAGCATCGTGCTCGACGGTGTCGTGCCCAACGGCCTGGTCCTCGGCGAAGATTTCGCCACTAACCTCGATGCCGCCCTGAAGGCACAGTTCGCGCGTTGCGCCGCCGAGCCGGCTTGCAAGCAGCGTTTTGGCGATCCCTATCAGACGCTTTATCAATTGCGCGACGCATTGCGCGCCAATCCGCATGAGGTCAGCTTCCGCGATCCTCAGTCGTACCAGACGGTCAAGCGCACGCTGGACGAATACTCGTTGGCCAGCGTGGTACGCATGTTCGCCTATACGCCGCTGACGGCTGCGCTGTTGCCGTTGTCGATCGATGCGGCCGCGCATGGCGATGTCGGACCGTTGCTGGGCCAGGCCAAGTTACTCTCGGGCGACCTGGCCGACACGATGAACGGTGGTATGCAATCCTCGGTGATCTGCAGCGAAGACGCCGATCTGTTGACACCGCGCCCGCAAGACGCGCAGACCATTTTGGGCACGCGCATGATCGACGCCCTGCAGGCGGTTTGTTCGATCTGGCCCAAAGGCACGCGGCCTGCCGGTTTCCATCAGCCATTCAAATCCGACAAGCCGACATTGCTGCTCTCGGGCGAATACGACCCGGTCACGCCACCCCGCTATGGTGAGGATGTACTGGGCGGCCTGACGAACGCACGTCACTTGGTACTGAAGGGTCAAGGCCACAACGTGATCGGTGTCGGCTGCGCGCCACGGTTGCTCAAGCGTTTCATCGAAGATCTGAATCCCAAGGCGCTCGATGTCCGCTGCCTGGACCGACTGCAAGCCACGCCGATGTTCATCGACTTCAACGGAGCCACCCCATGATCGAGGTCAAGGATCTGCATAAAGCGTTCGGCGACGTGAAAGCGGTCGATGGTGTCAGCTTCACCGCGCGCGATGGCGAAATCACCGGATTGCTCGGACCCAACGGCGCCGGCAAGACCACCACGCTGCGCATGCTGTACACGCTCATGAAACCGGACCGCGGCCAGGTGCTCGTCGACGGCACCGATGCGGCCGCCGACCCGCTGGCGGTGCGTCGCGCATTGGGCGTATTGCCCGATGCGCGGGGTCTATACAAGCGCCTGACCGCGCGCGAGAACATCGACTATTTTGGCCGCCTGCATGGCTTATCCGCCGATGTGCTGGCCTCGCGCCGCGATGATTTGATTCGCACGCTGGAGATGCAGGACATCGCCGAGCGACGCACCGAGGGTTTTTCGCAGGGACAGCGCGTCAAGACCGCGATCGCGCGAGCCTTGGTACACGACCCGCGCAACGTGATCCTCGACGAACCGACTAACGGCCTCGATGTCATGGCGACGCGCGCCTTGCGCCAGTTCATGCGCCAGCTCAAGGACGAGGGGCGCTGCGTATTGTTCTCCAGTCACATCATGCAGGAAGTGGCAGCCCTGTGCGATCGCATCGTGGTGATCGCGCATGGGCGAGTGGTGGCCGACGAGTCGCCGCAGGCGCTGCGTGAGCAGACCGGGGCGACGAACCTGGAGGACGCTTTCGTCAAGATCATTGGCAGCGAAGAAGGATTGGCCGCATGAACAGTCTCGTCACCTCGGCCAACAAGACTCGTGCGTTTTTCACGGTCTACCTCAAGGAAGTGCGGGAAAACCTGCGCGACCGCCGCACCATCATGACCGCTCTCATTACCGGTCCGCTGTTGGCGCCGTTGCTTTTCGTCATGATGCTCAATATCGGCTTGAGCCGTGAGCTGGACAAGGCGGAGAAAACGCTGACGGTGCCGGTGATCGGCAAGGAGTACGCTCCCAATCTATTTGAATCGCTGCGCGCTGGCGGTGTGCTCGCTGGCCCGGCTATCGCCGATCCGGAGCAGGCGGTGCGTAAGCAGGAGGCCGATGCCGTTATCCGCATCGCGCCGGATTATCCGAATGCGTGGCGCAAGGGCGAGCCGGTGCAGGTCGAAGTGATCTACGACTCTTCCCAGCGCGATGCCAATACCACCGTCGAGCGCATCAATGGGCTGATCGAGTCCTATGCACGTCAACAGGGCGCAATGCGCCTGGTGTCGCGCGGTTTGTCGCCAAGCACCGCATGGCCGGTAACCGTAGCACGGCGCGATCAGGCCACGGCGCAGGCGCGTGGTGTGCTGATCTTCGGGCTGCTGCCGTATTTCTTCGTCATCACCATGTTCATGGGTGGTATGTACCTGGCGATCGACCTGACCGCCGGAGAGCGCGAGCGGCAATCGTTGGAGCCGTTGTTTGCCAATCCGGTTGCGCGCTGGAAAATTTTCGCCGGCAAGCTTGCTGCAATCTGCACGTTCTCGGCCACCAGCTTGCTGATCAGTTTGATCGCGTTCTCGATTGTCGGCCGCATGCTGCCGATCGAGAAGCTGGGCATGGAACTGGAACTCGGCGTGCGGTTCGCGTTGACGGTGTTGGTCATGGCGATACCGTTGATCGTGCTGCTGGCTGCGCTGCAGTCGATGGTGGCGGCTTTCGCCAAGAGTTATCGTGAAGCACAGACGTATCTCTCGCTGCTTTTGTTGGTCCCGGCCCTGCCCAGCGTGTTGCTGATGGCCATGCCGGTCAAGCCGCAGGATTGGATGTATGCCGTGCCGCTGCTCGGTCAGCATCTGGGCGTGATGCAGGTGCTGCGCGGCGATGGCGTGACCATGCACCAGATGCTGTTCTGCCTCGGCGGCAGCGCACTGGCGGCGTTGGTCGCGGTGCTGGCGACGGCGCAGTTGTATCGGTCGGAGCGGTTGGCGATTTCGGGCTAAGAGCCCCCCACCCTAACCCTCTCCCCCGGCAAGCCGGGGGAGAGGGAGCCGATTGCGGCGAATCTCGGTGTTTCGCACTTGCGTAACTTGCTCCCTCCCTGGTTTACAGGGGATGGTCGGCGTGGGTAAGTACTTGCCTCAGTTTTCAGGGCTCCCGCGAGAGTTCACCCCTCCAGCCTCCTCCTGCACGCCGGGAGAGGGGTGGGATGAGGGGGCAAGCTCGCGATGCGTCAGCGAGCGGTAGAGCGTCCCTGTACCATCGCATCCTCGAATTCATCCAAGGATGCCTGCCATGCGTCGTCGCTTACTGACCCTTTCTCTGCTCGCTACGCTTGCCGCCTGCAGTTCGCACGAACAAGCCCAGGCACCCGCGCCCGCGACGACGACACCTGCGCCAGCCAGCACGGCACCGGCCACGCCGGACGCGTCCACCGACGCCGACTTGGCGAAGAAGGGCTTGGCCGGCTACGCCCGCGTCAAGCTCACCGCCGACCTCTCCGGCTTCGACGATAAGCAGAAGCAGATGATCGGGTTGCTGATCCAGGCTGCCGACGTCACCAATGACATTTATTGGCAGCAGGGTTGGGGCGACAAGCAGGCACTCATGCAGCGCATCGCCGATCCCGTGGTGAAGCAATATGCCGAAATCAACTACGGGCCGTGGGATCGCCTGAATAACGACCAGCCTTTCGTTGCCGGTATCGGTCCGCGTCCCGCGGGCGCGCAATTTTATCCGGCCGACATGAGCAAGGAGGCGTTCGAACAATCGCCGCTGAAAGACAAGGCCTCGCTCTACACGATCCTGCGCTACGACACGCAACACCAACTGGTGTCGGTACCTTATCGCCAGGCTTACCAGGTCGATCTGCAGAAAGCCGCCGACCTCTTGCGCAAGGCGGCGGAGCTTTCCGACGACAAGGACTTCGCGCGCTACCTCAAGCTTCGCGCCGACGCCCTGCTCAGTGACGATTACCGCCCCAGCGATTTCGCCTGGATGTCGATGAAGAACAATCCGGTCGACATCGTTATCGGTCCGATCGAAACGTACGAGGATCAGCTGTTCGGCTACAAGGCCAGCTACGAAAGCTACGTCTTGATCAAAGACCAGGCCTGGAGCGCCAAGCTAGCCCGTTTCGCCAAATACCTGCCGGGATTGCAGACCGAATTACCGGTCGATGCGAAGTACAAGCAGGAGAAGCCCGGTACCGATGCCGACCTGAATGCGTACTTCGCCGTTTACTATGCCGGCGATGCCAACGTCGGCGCCAAGACCATTGCCATCAATCTTCCCAATGACGAGGAAGTGCAGCTTAAAAAAGGGACGCGTCGCCTGCAGCTGGAAAACGTGATGCGTGCGAAGTTCGACACGATCATGCTGCCGATCGCCAAGGAACTGATTGCCGACGACCAACAGTCGCATCTGACCTTCGAGGCCTTCTTCGAGAACACCATGTTCCACGAAGTCGCGCACGGCCTGGGCATCAAGCAGACCGTCAATGGCAACGGTTTGGTGCGCACCGCGCTGAAAGATCAGGCATCCAGCTTCGAAGAAGGCAAGGCCGATATCCTGGGTCTGTACATGGTGAGCAAGCTGGCCGACAAGGGCGAACTGGACAAATCCAAGCTGATGGACAATTACGTCACCTTCCTCGCCGGCATCCTGCGCTCGGTGCGGTTCGGAGCGAGCGATGCGCATGCCAAGGCAAACATGGTGCGTTTCAATTTCTTCAAGCAGCAAGGCGCTTTCAGTCGTGACGCTGCCACCGGCCGCTATCGTGTCGACTTCGACAAGATGACGGCGGCAATGAACGCGCTGTCGGCCAAGCTGCTGACCATCCAGGGCGATGGAGACTATGCCGCGGCCAAGCAGTTGACGGACACGATGGGCAACGTGGACGCCGAACTGGCGGGCGATCTGAAGCGGCTCGATAGCGCAAAAATCCCGGTGGACGTGAGTTTCGAGCAGGGCTTGGATGTGCTGGGGTTATCCAGTCCCTGAGCCGTAGTGCCGGATAAACCGAACATCGGCACCGATATTCGCGCAACCTGGCCTCTCTCTCCTGGCATTGCTTAGGGGAGAGCATGGCTCCTGTCTTGTGAAGCGGTCATCAGCCACTCAGCGACGGCTTCAGGCCGCTCCACATGCAAGTGATGCCCGCCCTGCAGGTGGGTCACGGCGATGTCGGCCACGCAGCGCGTGCGCTCCGCCATGAGCGTCGGCGGCAGATAAGGAGCATGCGGTGTCGCCAGTAGCAGCGCTGTCGGTGCACGGATGCCAGCGAGCAAGGCGCGGACCTGACTCTCGGCCATGCGCAGCGGTGTGGCGCGATTGAGGCGCGGGTCGCTGCGCCAGTGCCAGCCGTCGGTAATTTCCAGCAATGCTCGCTCCACGATCGGCCTTGCCAGATCGGCGCGCAAACCGCTGGCGATGGCGCGCGCACTGGCCGCCTGGTCGATGTCGCGGAAGACACGCAACCCACGGCTGGCCTTGCCCGACGGTTCGATCAGCGCATCGCGAAAACGCTGCAAGGTATGCGAGCCGTCGTCGGCGACGGGGCCCAGGCCTTCGATCAGGGCGAGGCGTTCGATCGCTGCGGGTGCGGCGGCGGCCACCAGCGAGGCGATGCCTGCGCCCATGGAATGGCCGAGCAGAGTGAAGCGTGACAACCCAAGTGCTTCCACAGCGGCCAGCGCCGTACGCACGTAGTCGACAAAGTGATAGGACACGCCAAGGGGCAGATGATCGGCATGGCCATGCCCGGGTAGATCCAGTGCGATGACTTGCCAGCGATCGGCGAGCAAGGGAGCCAGTGCGGCGAAGCTTGCCGCGTTATCCAGCCAGCCGTGCAGGGCGAGCAAGGGCGGCGCGCTGGCACGGCCCCAGCGCAGCGCGCGCAACGTTAAATGCGCGAGCGGTACATCCAGCTCAACGGGTGCGTGCATGGGCGCGGTCGCGTGCGGTCCGCTGGCGTGCCTGTGCGGCTCGAGCATCGTAGTCGGGCGCGAACTCTTCCCATCCTTGTGTGTGGCGCAGTACTAAGTCGGCGAGGCTATCGATTTGCTCGGCGCTGTCATTGAGGCATGGGATGTAGCGCAGCGCCTCGCCGCCGGCAGCGATAAAGAAATCGCGATTCTGCATGGCGATCTCCTCCAGCGTTTCCAGGCAGTCGACGGCGAAACCGGGGCAAGCGACGTCGAGTCGTTTGATGCCCTGTGCGGCCAATTCGCGCACGGTGGCATCCGTATAGGGATGCAGCCAGCGCTCGCGACCGACACGGGACTGGAAGCTCACCAGCAACTGGCTCTCATCGAGCTTCAGGCGTTCGCGTAACAAGCGCGCGGTAGTCTGACACTGACAGTAGTAAGGATCCCCCGCGTGTACATAGCGCTCGGGAATGCCGTGAAAAGACAGCAGCAACTTGTCGCCGCGGCCATGTGTCGCCCACCATCGCTCGATGCTTTGCGCCAGAGCCTCGATGTGCTTCGGCTCGTCGTGGTAATCGTTGACGAAGCGCAATTCCGGCGGCCATCGCAGTCGCTTGATGCTGTCGGCGACGGCATCGAGCACCGATCCGCTCGACGTGGCGGAGTATTGCGGGTACATCGGCAGGATAAGCAGACGGCGCACGCCGTCGCGTTGCATCTGTTCGATTTGGTCGGTGACCGAAGGCTGACCGTAGCGCATGGCCAGGGCGACCTGGATCGGCCCGGGACGCCGGCCGGCGAGGGTCTGCTGCAAGGCCCTGGCAACCGCTTCGCTGCCCACTCGCAGCGGGGAGCCTTGCGGGGTCCATATCCGTCCATAGGCGTGTGCCGAGCGCGCCGGACGGATACGCAGGATTACCCCGTGCAGGATCAGCTGCCACAGCCAGCGCGGATATTCGATCACGCGCGGGTCGCCAAGGAATTCGGCCAGGTAGGGGCGCACCGCGCGGGCGGTCGGCGCCTCGGGTGTGCCAAGGTTCACGAGCAGTACGCCAGCCTTAACCGGCCGGTCATGGGAATAGCCGGCCAAGCCGGTATAGTGGTTAACGTTTGGCATGCGTCGCCGACGAAGCGTTCTTCCGAGGCGAAGAGTCTGCCACAAGCCAGCCGGTCCGCCGCGCCGTTTTGTAAGCAACTGGTGCGCGGCGCTGCGGCTGCCTACCCGTTTTTATGTACAGGAGTGCCCCATGTCGTTCACGTCGATGCGTCGTTGCTTGTTTACTTTGCTGCTGTTGCTGCCCGCACTCGCCGTCCACGCCGAGGACCCGCCGCTGAAGCGCGCCGAGAACTCGGTGCGAGTGCTGCGCGAGATCATGGAGGCGCCGGACAAGTCCATTCCGGTGGATCTGCTCAAGGAAGCGCATGCCATCGCGGTGATCCCGGATATGGTGAAAGCAGGTCTGATCTTCGGCGGCCGCCGCGGCGAAGGCCTGATTTCGGTCAAGAGCCCGGACGGCACCTGGTCCAACCCCAGCTTCGTCACCCTGACCGGCGGCAGCATTGGCTTCCAGGCCGGTGTTTCGTCCACCGACGTCATCCTGGTGTTCCGCACCCAGCGGGGCGTCGATTCGATCGTCAACGGAAAATTCACGCTCGGTGCGGACGCGTCGGCCGCGGCCGGTCCGGTCGGCCGTACCGCTACCGCCGCGACCGACAGCCAGCTCAAGGCCGAGATTTACTCCTATTCGCGCTCGCGCGGCCTGTTCGCCGGCGTGGCGCTGGACGGTTCGGCGCTCCGGATCGACTATGACGCCAACGCGGCGATCTACGGCTCGGGGGTGACCCCTCGCCGGATCTTCGAAGGCGGTGTCAGCAATGTTCCTGGCCCGGTGGTCGATTTCCGCGATCGGCTCGAGGAATACACACAGCGCTGAGCCGGTAAATGATGTATCGTCCCCGTCAGCTACGGCACGGGGACGGTACCCTCTGTCCAGGCTGCTTTGAGCTTCTAAGGTTATTTTCATGAGTATCTGGCATCTCATTATCCTTCTGGTCGTGGTCGTGCTGCTGTTCGGCACCAGCAAACTGCGCAACATCGGTTCGGATCTCGGCGGCGCCGTGCGCGATTTCAAGAAAGGACTGGATGGCGGCGACGATGCCAGCAAGCCCCGCGGCGACGAACAGAAGCTGAAGGCCGATCCGCCCGCCGACGCGAGTCAGGTGCAGCGCGAACGCGATACTTCCGAAACCAAGTAAGCGGTCGTCCGCCCTAAGCCCATGATCGAGATCAGCTTCGGCAAGCTGGTGCTGCTCGCGCTCGTCGCGCTGATCGTGCTCGGCCCGGAAAAACTGCCGCATGCGGCGCGCACCGCTGGCACGTTGTTGCGCCGGGTACGTGCCGGTTGGGAAAGTGTGCGCGCCGAAGTCGAGCGCGAGTTGCAGGTCGAGGAAATCAAGCGTCAGGCGCGCGAGGCGGCGGCGAAGGCCGAAGCGGCGCAAGCCGAACTCGATGCCGCGCTGAAGAAGGTGCGAGACGTCGCCGCCGATATCCCGCCGAAGGCTCCCGTGGAAGCGCCCGCTGCACATACATCTGCTGAGCCGGCGCAGATCCCGGGCCCGGACAAGGAACCTCCTCATGGCGCCGCCTGAACAACCGTCCGAGCACGAAGACCTGCTGCAGGAAGGCCTGTTCTCGCATCTGATCGAGTTGCGTTCGCGCCTGCTCAAGGCGGTGGTGACTGTGCTGCTGGTGCTGCTGGCGCTGGTGCCATTCGCCAATCATTTGTATTCGGAACTGGCCGCCCCGTTGGTCGCCCGCCTGCCGCAAGGCGCGCATCTGATTGCCACCGAAGTGGCCAGTCCGTTTGTGACGCCGCTCAAGCTGGCCTTCTATACGTCGCTGTTTATCTGCATGCCGATGATTCTGTACCAGCTCTGGGCGTTCGTCAGCCCGGGGTTGTACAAGCATGAGAAGCGCTTGGCACGCCCACTGCTGGTGGCGGCGCTGGTGTTGTTCTACCTGGGCTGTGCGTTTGCTTATTTCCTGGTGCTGCCGGCCGCTTTTCGCTTTTTGACCGCGGTGACCCCGGCAGGCGTGGAGATGATGACGGACATCACCCACTACCTCGATTTCGTCATGCTGATGTTCTTTGCCTTCGGCCTTTGCTTCGAAGTGCCGGTGGCGGTGGTGATCCTTGCCGCAATCGGCCTGGTAAATATCCGTCAGCTCAAAGGGTCGCGTCGGTACGCGATTGTCGGCGCGTTTGCGATCGCTGCCTTCATCACACCGCCGGACATCGCTTCGATGATCATGCTGGCGGTGCCGATGTGCCTGCTCTATGAGCTGGGGATTCTGGCGGTGCGCTGGCTGGTGCCGGAGAAAGGCGAGGTCGTTTCCACGGGGTAGAGCTGCAGAGCTTCGATAGGCATTCAGCGTCACCTATGCCGGCTTTGACGGCTCGAATGGCGTTTCCGCTCAAATCAACCCCCCTTTTTTTGCCGGAGGGTCGGAGGGTCAGGGCAAGCGAGCAACCCAACACGCAACGTTAGCGCAGGTCTCTCGAAGTCAGGTGCTTCAGTGCTTCGTCGCCGCCCCCGGCCCATTGTGCAGCGCCAATCCCTTGAGCACGTTCAACGCCTGCGACAAGGCATAGTCCTCGGTCGCCAGCTTGGCATTCTCCGCGCTGCCATCGTTGTCGATGTCCTTGCTGGCGTCGCCGTTCTCGTTGGCAAGGTGGTTGTGCAGGTCGGCCTCCGAACCGATCAACGTCGCTGGCGTGTCGGCCTTGTTGACGGACAGATCGGCCAGCGCGATATCCGGTTTGATACCCTCGGCCTGGATCGATGTGCCGCTCGGCGTGTAGTAGCGCGCCGTGGTGATCTTCACCGCGTGCTCGGCATCCAGCGGCAATACCGTCTGCACCACGCCCTTGCCGAAGGTGCGCCGGCCGACGATCAGCGCACGATGGTTGTCCTTGAGCGCGCCGGAAACAATCTCGGCGGCCGAGGCCGTGCCGTTGTCGACCAATACCACCATCGGTGCGCCACCGATCAGGTCGCCCGGATGTGCGGTGAAGTTGAGATTGGAATCTTGCAGGCGGCCGCGCGTGGTCACGATGGTGCCGCTGTCGAGAAAGTCGTCGCTAACGCCGACCGCCGCGGTCAGCAGGCCGCCTGGGTTGGAACGCAGGTCGAGTACGGCACCTTTCTGCGCGCCGTTCTTCTTGATCAGTTCGCCGAGCTTCTTTTCAAGGTCTGGCGCGGTGTCTTCCTGGAACTGGCTGATGCGCACGTAGGCATATCCGGGCTCCAGCTCGCGCACTTTGACGCTCGCGACGGAGATCTTCTCGCGCACCAGCGGAACATCGATCGGCTTGTCCGTTTTCTCGTGCAGGACGGTCAACACGATCTTGCTGCCAGGTTCGCCGCGCAACCGCTTGAACATGTCGTCGATGTTCTCCGAATCGACCACCTTGCCGTCGATCTTGACGATGATGTCGCCGGGCTTGATACCGGCGCGCGCCGCGGGCGTATCGTCGATCGGCGCGATGATGCGCAGTGTGCCGTCGACTTGCAGTACCTCGATACCCAGGCCACTGTATTGGCCGGTGGTGTCTTCGCTCAGCTCGGCCAGACCATCCTTGTCCAGGTATTCGCTGTGCGGATCCAGGCCGGTCAGCATGCCGCTGATCGCGGTCTTCATCAGGGTCTTGTTGTCGACCTTTTCCACATAAGCCTGTCGCACGATCTCGTAGACGCGACTGAACATGCGCACATCGTCCACGTCGATACGGTCGGGTGCGCTCGCGGTGCTGGCTGCCTTGGCCGGGCCACTGCTATCGGCCGGAACGTTGTCGGCCGGGGCGGTCTGCGCCTGCAGCACGGGAGCCGCGAGGAGCAGGGCGAGCAGGCTATGGGAGGGGAACCGCATGGACAACTCCAGATACCTTTTAAGTGGGGTGCCGGACCTGAGCATACGCCCGACTGGGAGGAAAGACCGCGCCAGGGCGCCGAAATTCACTGCCCGATCGAGTGTATCAGCGCTGCCTGGCGAGCCAGTTGCGCGGATCGACCGGCTTGTTGTTCTGACGCAGTTCGAAGTACACGCCGGTATTGACCCCGGTCGGTGCCGCCGCGGTACCCACCGGCTGGCCGGCCTCGACCTGGTCGCCGACTCCGCGCAGCAGGGTTTCGTTGTTGCCGTACATGCTGAGCAAGCCGCCGCCATGGTTGAGGATCACCAGCATGCCGTATCCGCGCAGGAAGGCGGCGTAGACGACGCGCCCGCGCGCTACGGCGCGCACGTCGCTGCCCCCGGCAGCCTTGATCAGCACGCCATTGCCATAGGTATTGACCGTGCCGTTGGCCGGCCAGGGCAGGTTGCCGCGGATATTGGCCAGGCCCTTGCCGGGTGACGGGGTGGGGCCGGCCGGGTTGGCGCGCGCGGCCCGCTCGGCTTCGCGTTCGGCTTCCTCGATGGCCTTTTGCAGTTTGGCTACCAGGTCGTTGAGCGACTGTTCGTTTTGCTTGAGTGCCGCCAGCCGTTGCGCCTGATCCTTGTATTGCGCGTCGGTTTGCGCCACCAGCTTTTGCTGTTCGGCGCGTTGCCGCTGCAACTGCCTGGATTGTTCTTCGCGCTGGGCGCGGGTGTCCTTGAGCGCTTGCTGCTCGGTCTGGATCGATGCTTCCAGATCCTGTAGCCGCGCCAGGTCGCCCATCAGTTGCTCGACGCGGCGGACACGATCCTGCTGGAAATATTGCGAGTAAGTGAGTGCCTGGGCGATGCGCGCAATGTCCTCGTCGCCGAGCAGCAGGCGCAGATCCGAGCCACGGCCCAATGTGTAGGCGGCGCGAAGAAGGTCGGCGATCGCGGCCTTTTGTCCATCCAGGTTCTTTTTCAGCTCCGAGCGCTGTTGCTGAAGCGCATCGAGCTGCTTTTGTTTCTCGGCCAGAGCCTGATCGGCCTCGCGCAGGGATTTAGCCGCACTGGCTACTGCATTGGCGCGTTTGGCCAATTCGGCGTTGGCACTATCGCGCTTGGCTGCCGTATCGGCCTGGTCCTTGGCCAGCGCCTCCATCTTGGCGCGGATGTCCGCAAGTTTTTTCTGCGCGTCGGCCTGCTCGTTCTTGGCTTTCTCCTGCGCAGCGACGCCCACAGGTGCAAGGCAGGTCAGCCCCAGGGCAAGGCTGAGCAGAAGATGTCGAAGGTTCGTGCGGACAAGTGCGTGCATGTGGCGATTATCGCTAAAGCTGTGCGCTTGCGGGGAGACGCGGATGAGCGCGGAGCGTACCATCGCGTGATCCGATTGCTCTGGGGAAGTCGCCCGATGGACCGACGCTTCGGTTTGCGGATGTCACGGTGGGTCGCCGCCGGCATGGTTGCCCTGTGTGGCACTGTGCAGGCGGACGATCAGTCGCCGTCCACATCGACCACCTTGCCAGGGGTCCAGGTCAACGCGATTCGCCTGGGTGTCCCGCCGTTCGATGTACCGGCTTCGATCAGCGAGATCGATGTCGCCCCTGGCAGCGCGGGCAAACCGGGCGTTAATTTGTCCGAGACGCTGGTCGGCGTACCGGGCGTACTTGCTCGCGATCGTCAGAACTACGCGCAGGACGAACAGATTTCGATTCGCGGCTTCGGCGCGCGTTCGACTTTCGGAGTGCGCGGTGTCAGGGTCTATTCGGATGGTATTCCCGGCACCATGCCTGACGGTCAAGGCCAGGTTTCCCATTTCAGCCTGGACGCGGCCGATCGGGTCGAGGTACTGCGAGGGCCATTCTCCGCCTTATACGGCAATTCGTCCGGTGGCGTGATCCAGCTATGGAGCGCCGACGGCACCGAACCGGCGCAGACCCGGCTGGGACTGTTCGGCGGCAGCAATGCGACTTATCGCGCCGGTGCGTCCACCCGCGGTGTGGAAGGCGCGATGAACTACAACATTGCCGTGTCGCACTTCCAGACCAACGGCTACCGCGAGCACAGCAAAGCCGAGCGGGAATCGGGCAATGCCAAGCTCGGGTTCGACCTGGGCAACGGGCGCAAGCTCACGGCAGTGATCAATACGGTGTCGTTGCCGACCGCACAGGATCCCCTGGGCTTGACCAAGGCGCAATTCGAAACCGATCCGCGCCAGTCGATCCCTGCCGCCTACCAATTCGATACGCGCAAGAGCGTGCATCAGATGCAGGGCGGTCTGATTTACGAACAACCTTTGGGCGAGAACGATCAATTACGCCTGATGGGCTATTACGGCAGCCGCGACGTGCAGCAGGTGCTGTCGATTCCGGTGTCTGCCCAGATCAATCCGCTCAGCGCCGGCGGGGTGGTCGACCTTGCCGGGCATTACGGCGGTGTCGATGCGCGTTGGACGCATCGCGGCGAACTGGCCGGCCGACCTCTGGAGTTCGTCGTCGGTTTCAACTACGACGCGCAGGATCAGCATCGCCAGGGCTTCAACAATTACGTCGGCAATGCGCTTGGCGTCACCGGTGCCTTGCGCCGCGACGAGGACGACAAGGTCTGGAACCTCGATCAATACGCCCAGATCTATTGGCATGTCGCCGAGCAGTGGTCATTGCTGCTGGGGCTGCGTCACAGCGTGGTGCGTTTCACGTCCGCCGACAATTTCATCACTGCCAGCAATCCGGATGACAGCGGTAGTGCGCGCTATACCGCCACCACGCCCGTGGGCGGACTGGAGTACCGTCCTTCCGAGCAATGGCGCGTCTATGCCAGCTTCGGTCGGGGCTTCGAAACGCCGACATTCAATGAGCTGGGTTACCGCGCCGACGGCGGCGCGGGCCTGGCGTTCAATCTGCAGCCGTCGAAGAGCCGTAACAGCGAACTGGGGGTCAAGTGGCAGGCCGCGGAGCGCTTCGGTCTGGAGGCTGCGGTATTCCGCGCCGATTCGCGCAACGAGCTGGCTGTTGTACGTAATGTCGGAGGTCGCTCCAGTTACCAGAACATCGGTCGCAGCCGACGCCAGGGCGAAGAATTGTCGCTGCATGGCGATCTGGGCGCGGGGTGGCGGATGATGCTGGGGGTCACGCATGTGCAGGCGACGTTCCGCACGCCATTCCTTACCTGTGTGACGAGCGGTTGCACCATACCCAATACACCAGTGCGTGCCGGTGCGCGCATTCCTGGCGTACCCGCGAACTACGGCTCGTTGCGCATCGAGCGCGGTGGCGAACTGGGCTGGCGCTACGGCGCTGAGGTAACCGGCGTAGGTACGGTGACGGTCGATGACATCAACAGCGGCCGGGCGCCGGGCTACATGCTGCTCGGCGCGGATGTCGGTTATGGATTGCCGGTGGGAACATCGAAGCTGCACTTGAGTGCGCGCATCGATAACCTGCTCGATCGCCGATATGCCGGCTCGGTAATCGTCAACGAGAGCAACGGGCGGTTCTATGAACCGGGCCCGAGTCGTGGGTTCATGTTGGGCGCGCAGCTTGAGCTTTGAGCGGCAAATGCCGACTAATTGTTAAGCGAAAGTGGCCTATCCGCGGGTCGCTCTGCAAAGTTCCGCTGCGCTCCTAACGAACTGTTCAGCATGTTGCAATGCAACATTCGAATGTTATTCGTAATTATTTTCGAACTGTTGGGAGCGATGATCGTGTCGCTTGTCACATAACGATGTATTTGTTGAACCGATCCAGTGGATTGTTGCCACGTGATTATTTCTACAATCCGCCGCCGGAAAGCCACGGGATGGCGCAAGGTTGCACGAGTCGATGCAGAAAATATTACGTCAAGCCCGCCGCAATTCGAATGCAATTACGACAATTCGCCGTTTGTGCTGGAAGTAATGGACTTGTGAGCTGAGCATTAAAGTGAAAGACTCAGGCTGCACTTGTCCGGCGTTTAGCTGTTCTTAATCCCCATTAAGAGCCGGGCAAGCCCCCAGGGGCGAGCAACATCGCTCTACAAATAAGAGAGAGGAAACTTCCATGAAGCGCAACAAGCTTGCCTTGGCGCTGGCCGGCCTGTTACTGGCCCCGGTGGCCAGCACGGCATTTGCACAGTCCGCCCAGAGCTCCAACGACGCTGACCAGCAGAGTGCCAAACAGCTGCAGACCATCACCGTGACCGGCTCTGCCGTTCCGCGCATCGACGTGGAAACGCCCTCGCCGGTGACCGTGCTGACTGCCCAGCAGATCGAACGTAGCGGCCTGACCACGCTGGCCGATGTCGTCCGCTCGATCTCCGCCGATAACAGCGGCTCGATCCCGAACGCGTTCGGCGCCGGCTTTGCCGCCGGTTCGTCGGGCGTCGCACTGCGCGGCCTGACCGTGAACTCGACCCTGGTGCTAATCGATGGTCACCGTAACGCCAGCTATGCGGCGTCGGACGATGGCCAGCGCAGCTTCGTCGACCTGAACACCATTCCGCTCGCCGCTGTCGAGCGCATCGAAGTGCTGAAGGACGGCGCCTCGTCGCTGTACGGTGCCGATGCGATCGCCGGTGTGGTGAACGTCATCCTCAAGCCCAGCTACAAGGGCGCTGAAGGCACCTTCGACGTCGGTACGTCGCAGCACGGTGGCGGTCTGACCCGCAAGGCCACGCTGCTGTTCGGTGGCGGCGACCTGGAGAAGGACGGCCACAATGCTTACGTGTCCATCCAGTACCAGAAGGACAACCCGATCTATCTGCGCGATCGCGGTTTTCCGTACAACACCTCGGATCTGAGCCGCATTGGCGGTGCGGATTCGCGCAACGGCAATCCGGCCAACTTCTCCGGTTCGACCGTCGGCTCGGTGACGCCGGGCACGCTCGGGACACCGGGCGATCTGACCTCGGGCGTGGCCAATCCGGGTGCGTTGGCGCAACCGCTGGGCGCTTGCGTTGGCGGTACCACGCCGGTAAGCGATCCGACGATCGGCGCATGGTGCGCGCAGGACCAGGCCAACCAGTTCGGCCAGGCCACGTTCGCGATGGAACAAGGCGGCATTTACAGCCGCTTTACCGTCAAGCTCAACGACACCACTCGTGCCTACCTCTCGGCCAGTTACTTCGAGACCAAGACCAACACGTTCGGTCAGCCGTCGCAGATCAACAACAGCACGCCGAACAACACCAACAATATTGCATTGCCGCCGACGATCACCAACAACGGCGTGACCACCCTCAACCCGAACAACCCGTTCGCGGCCGCTGGTCAGTACGCGCTGATCAACTATGCGTTCGGCGATATTCCGGCCGGTAACAGCTACGACAACCACAACGCCCGCCTCGTCGGCAACGTCAATGGTTCGCTGGGCGATTGGGGTTACGACGTCACCACGGTGATCAACCATACGTGGTTGGATACCGACCAGTTCGGCCTGATCAACTACCAGGGCCTGCTGAACGCGATCAACACGGGCAGCTACAACTTCATCAACCCGTCGTCCAATTCGGCAGCGGTACGTCAATCGATCGCTCCGGGCTACCAGAAGACTTCGACGTCCGACCTCGACTCGTTGGATATCTCGGCCAACCGTACCTTCGGTCAGCTCGACGGCGGTCCGATCGGTTTCGCCGCAGGTCTGCAGGCTCGCCACGAAGCGCAGAACGACCCGACGCTGAACCCGAACTTCGAGTTCCTGGGTCTGGGCAATGCGCGTACGCAGGGTAGCCGTAATGTCACTGGCGCCTATGTCGAGTTCGATGCTCCGCTGTTCCAGTCGCTGGAAGTGGACGTCTCGGGTCGCTACGACCACTACACCGATATCGGCAACGGTTTCACGCCGAAGGTCGGCCTGAAGTGGAAGCCCGTGGATTGGTTCGCACTGCGCGGCACCTACTCGAAGGGCTTGCGTGCACCGTCGTTCGCTGAGAACGGCTCGAGCTCCAGCCAGGGCTTCACTACTTACGGTGACTCGGCTCTGCCGGATTCGTTCAGGAATGCGCATAACGGCAGCGCTTACGTCACCACGCCTTACGCGCTGGCGCTGCAGACCAATGCCAACCCGAACATCAAGCCGGAGAAGGCAACCAACTTCACGCTCGGTATCGTGCTGCAGCCGACCAGCTGGCTGAATGCCTCGGTCGACTACTACAACATCGAGAAGAAGAATGTCATCACCTCGCCTGACGTGGGCGCGGCGTTGGCAGCCTACTACGAAGGCCTGACCGTTCCGGGCGTCACGGTGATCGCCGATCGTCCGGATCCGACGAACCCGACGGCGCTGGCCCGCCCGGTGGAAGTGATCGGCGAGTACATCAACGCCAACTCGCTGAAGACCACCGGTATCGACGTCGATATCCAGGCGCATTTCGACTTCAACAACAACTGGCATTACGTGAGTGAGTTGAGCGGCACCCAGATCTTCAACTGGGCGTTGACCTTGCCGGATGGTACCCGCCAGCAGTTCGTCGGCACCCACGGCCCTTATGCTCTGTCGTCGGGCGCCGGCACGCCGCGTACCCGCCTGTCCTTCGCCAATACGGTGGTCTGGGACAAGCTGACCATGACTGCGACCATGTACTACACCAGCGGCCTGGCCAACTACGCGCAGGACCAGAGCGGTTTCGAGTGCCTGAGCGATGTCCCGACCAGCTGCCATATCGGTTCGTTCACCTATTGGGATCTGACCGGCAGCTACGACATCAACGACCACATCTCGATCACCGGTTCGGTGCAGAACCTGTTCGATCGCAAGGCCCCGATCGATCCGGCCAACTACGCGGCGAACAACTACAACCCGACCTACGATCTGGCTGGCGTCATCGGCCGTTTCTACAACGTCGGTGTGAAGGTCAAGCTGTAAGCGTTACCCAATGTCGGGTTCGCCCGGCAATGGTCTCAAGTGAAACTAAAGGCGCGTCGGGTAACCGGCGCGCTTTTTTTTGTGCCGCATACGGTTGCCTAGTGGCACGGTTAGCTGTGCCAAGCTGCTCTTTTTCTTGGGTCTTACGTACGAATGAGCCGATGCCTTCTGCAGGCTTACGTGCGAAGGCATTCTTTTTCCGTTTAGACGTCCAGAGACCTAGACGCCCAGCCTTTGACGCGACGCAGCAAGTGTGGTGTAGTCGGACCATATCGCATGGGATCTCGGGGCTTCGCGCACCGGGCTCTTTTGCGCCCAGCAGACACACCGGCCGGGAGGCTGTAGATGGCAAAGCCAGGCAACACGTTGTACGACGCAGCTTTCGAACACGATAGCTGCGGTTTTGGTTTGGTCGCTCAGATCGACGGGCGTGCCAGCAAAAACCTCGTCGATACAGCGTTTGTCGCACTTGCCAAACTTTCGCACCGCGGCGGTGTGAATGCCGATGGCGTCAGCGGCGACGGTTGCGGCGTGCTGATTCATCGTCCGCAAGGCTGGCTGAGCGCGCTGGCCCACGATGCGGGCATCGTGCTGGAAGACGTGTTTGCAGCGGGATTGGTATTCCTCGACCCGGCCAGTGGCGATGCGGCCGCGCAAACGCTCGAAGCGCGTATACGCGAAGAAGGTCTGCGCGTCGCTGGCTGGCGCGATGTTGCGGTCGACCCATCGGCATGCGGCCCCCTGGCCGCATCGGCTCGCCCACGTGTACGCCAGATCTTCGTGCATGCAGCGCCAGGTAGCGACGATGCCGCTTTCGAACGCGCCCTGTTTCGCGCGCGTCGCAGGGCCGAGACTGCACTACACGACGATCCGCACTTTTATGTCGTCACGCTATCGGCGCAAGTGATCGGCTACAAAGCCATGGCGGCACCGGGGCGTTTGCGCGACGTATTCGCCGATCTTTCGCATCCGGCGCTGGAAGCCGATGCGGTCGTGTTTCATCAGCGTTTCTCCACCAACACCATGCCGCAGTGGCGTCTGGCACAGCCGTTCCGCATGCTGGCGCACAACGGTGAAATCAATACGATTCGCGCGAATCGACGCTGGATGCAGGCGCGTGAGACGGTGCTGCGCTCGCCGCTGGTCGATCTGAGCGATCTGGGGCCCCTTGTGCGCCAGGCCGGATCCGATTCGGAAAGCCTGGACAATGCGCTTGAGGTGCTGCTGGCCGGCGGCATGGACATGTTGAGCGCCATGCGCATGCTGGTGCCTCCGGCATTTGCCGCGCGCGAAGGCATCGACGAGGATCTGGCCGGCTTCTACGAGTATTACGCACTGCATAGCGAGCCGTGGGACGGCCCGGCCGGGCTGGTGATGTGCGATGGCCGCTACGCAGCCTGCACCCTCGATCGCAACGGTCTGCGTCCGGCGCGCTGGGCTTTATCCGACGATAACCATTTGATCGTCGCTTCCGAGGCGGGCCTGTGGGATGTGCCTTCTTCGCGCATTGTCGCCAAGGGCCGTCTCGCCCCGGGCGAAATGATCGCCGTGGACTTCGCCAACAAGCGCCTGCTGCGCGATGCCGATATCGACGCGATCAATCGTTCGCGTGCACCTTTCCGCGACTGGCTGCGGGCAGGCGTCAGCTACCTCGAGTCGGACCTGATCGATCCTTCGCTGGCGGCCGAGCCGCTGCCGGCCGATCAATTGCGCTGCTACCAGAAGCTTTACGGTCTATCGCGCGAAGAGCGCGAGACGGTCCTGAAGGCCATGGTGGAACTGGAAATGGAGGCGACCGGCTCGATGGGCGATGACACGCCGGTCGCGGCGATGTCGCGCCAGGTTCGCCCGCTGTTCGATCGCTTCCGTCAGGCGTTCGCCCAAGTCACCAATCCGCCGATCGACCCCCTGCGCGAAAAGCTGGTGATGTCGCTGGTGACGCAGATCGGCGCGGAAGGCAATGTTTTCGAGCTTCGCGCGGAGAACGCACGGCAGATCCTGATCAACTCTCCGATCCTCTCGCAGCGCAAGCTGCGTCAGCTCCTGGCACTGCCGCAGTTCGAAGGCACGCCACGCTTCGATTTGATGTATGCGCCCGAACTCGGTCTGGAAGCGGCCTTGCGCAAGTTGTGCGATGACGTTGCCGAGGCCGTCCGTAGCGGTTGCGCCCTGGTCTTCCTGAGCGATCGCTATCCCGAGCGCGGATTGCTGCCGATTCATTCCCTGCTGGCGGTCGGCGCGGTGCATGCGCATCTGATCGACCAGGGATTGCGCTGCCAGTGCAACCTGATCGTGGAAACGGCGACGCCGCGCGATCCGCACCAGTTCGCCTGCCTGATCGGTTTCGGCGCCACGGCGATCTATCCCTGGCTGGCCTACCAGAGCTTGTTCGAACTGGGCCGCGAAGGCCATCTGGCCGACGATCGCATGGAGATTGGCCGCAGCTATCGCCGCGGAGTGCGCAAGGGCCTGTTGAAGATCCTGTCGAAGATGGGCATCTCTACGGTCGCCGGTTATCGCGGTGCACAGCTGTTTGAAATCGTCGGCCTGAGCCGCGAGGTGGTCGATCTGTGTTTTCCCGGTACACCCTCGCGCATCGGCGGTGCCGGCTTTGCCGAACTGGAGCACGACCAACGCCTGCTCGCAGCCGAAGCCTGGAACGAAGCCCTGCAGCTGCGTGCCGGCGGCTTGTACAAATACGTGCACGGCGGCGAGTACCACATGTACAACCCGGACGTGATCGCCAGCCTGCAAAAGGCCGTGCGTACGGGGCTCGCTGCCGATTATCGCGTCTATGCCGATGTCGTCGATCGTCGGCCGCCATCGGCGCTGCGCGACTTGTTGCATCCGCGAGCCGCGTCCGCCGCGTTGCCGCTGGATGATGTCGAGCCGGCTTCAGCCATTCTGCGGCGCTTCGACTCGGCGGGCATGTCGCTGGGCGCGCTATCGCCGGAGGCGCACGAAGCGCTGGCGATTGCGATGAATCGACTCGGCGCGCGCAGCAACTCCGGCGAGGGCGGCGAAGACCCGGTGCGCTACGGCACCGAGAAAATGTCCAAGATCAAACAGGTCGCCTCCGGTCGCTTCGGTGTGACGCCGGCATATCTGGTCAATGCCGAAGTACTGCAAATCAAGATCGCGCAGGGTGCCAAGCCTGGCGAGGGCGGGCAACTGCCAGGCCACAAGGTGGACGCGACTATTGCGCGGCTGCGTTATGCCAAGCCGGGCATCGGCCTGATCTCGCCGCCGCCGCATCACGATATTTATTCCATCGAAGACCTCGCCCAGTTGATCCACGATCTCAAGGAGGTCAATCCGCAGGCGCTAGTCTCGGTCAAGCTCGTCAGTCACGCCGGCGTCGGTACCGTTGCGGCAGGCGTGGTCAAGGCGGGTGCCGATCTGATTACCGTGAGCGGTCACGATGGCGGCACCGGCGCCAGTCCGCTGACCTCGATCAAGTACGCCGGCACGCCATGGGAGCTGGGCCTGGCCGAAACCCAGCAGACCCTGCGCCGTAACGACCTGCGCGGCCGCGTGCGGCTGCAGACCGACGGCGGCCTCAAGACCGGTTTGGACGTGATCAAGGCGGCCATGCTCGGTGCGGAAAGCTTCGGTTTCGGCACCGGGCCTATGGTGGCGCTAGGTTGCAAATACCTGCGCATCTGCCATCTGAATAACTGCGCCACCGGCGTGGCGACCCAGCATGCGGTGCTGCGCAAGGAGCATTTCATTGGCCTGCCGGAAATGGTGATGAACTATTTCCGCTTCATCGCCGAGGATGTGCGCGCACATCTGGCGCGGCTGGGTGTGCGCAGCCTGGATGAGATCATCGGTCGCGCCGATCTGCTCGAACAGGTCGAGGGCGCTACGCCCGTGCAGCATCGATTGGACCTGAGCCCCTTGATCGACGGCGCTACGCTTGGCAACAGCGTCGATTTCGCCTGCACGCTGGCACGCAATCCGATGCGCGACGAAGCGGCGCTGGCCACGCGGATCGAGCGCGACGCGCAGGCTGCGGTAGCCGCCGGTACGGGCGGCGAGTTCGCGTACGAGATCGCCAATACCGACCGCGCTATCGGTGCACGCCTGTCCGGAGCGATCGCCCGCGCACATGGCGACCACGGTATGGATGCATCGCCCATCCTGCTCAGGCTCAACGGTGCCGCAGGCCAGAGCCTGGGCGCTTGGAACGCCGGTGGCTTGCATATCGATCTGACCGGCGAGGCCAACGATGGCGTCGGCAAGGGCATGGCTGGCGGCCGTATCGTGGTACGCCCGCCGCTCGATTCGCCCTTCGCCAGCCAGGATGCCAGCATCATCGGCAACACTTGCCTCTACGGCGCGACGGACGGCGAGCTATTCGCAGCCGGCCGCGCAGGCGAACGCTTCGCCGTGCGCAACTCGGGCGCGCTCGCGGTCGTCGAAGGCGCGGGCGATCATTGCTGCGAGTACATGACCGGCGGCGTCGTTGCGGTGCTGGGCAAGGTCGGTCTCAACTTCGGTGCGGGCATGACCGGCGGTTTCGCCTATGTGCTCGACCTGGAGCGCGATTTTGTCGATTGCTACAACCATGAGCTGGTCGACATCCTGCGCATTTCGCCGGAGGGCATGGAGCACTACATGCAGCACCTGCGGCGCCTGGTTGCGCGTCATGTCGAACTGACTGGCAGCCAATGGGGCGAGCAGATCCTGCGTGACTTCCGTGGTTTGCAATACAAATTCTGGCTGGTCAAGCCGAAGGCGGCCAGTTTGGCGGCGCTCGCGGAAGAATTGAGGAGCGCAGCATGACGCATGCATGCCTGGGGACGAGTGGAGAGGGACGAGTAGCGAGGGCGCGAAAACCGGGCTCTTCGTTGGTTTGCGGCAATTTCCGAGGTTACGCCCTCGCTACTCGTCCCTCGTCCCTGTGACATCCATGACCGATAAGACATTTCAATTTCTCGATCTCCCCCGGCAGACGCCACGCACGGTTCCCGTGCAGATCCGCGTGCTCGGTTATGGCGAGATCGCCGGCGACTTCGCCATGCCTCATGCATCGGGCCAGGCCGGGCGTTGCATCGATTGCGGCAATCCGTATTGCGAACACGCCTGCCCGGTACACAACTACATTCCGAACTGGCTGAAGCTGGTGCAGGACGGCCGCATCCTGGAAGCTGCCGCATTGATGCACGAGACCAACCCGTTGCCGGAAATCTGCGGTCGCGTCTGCCCGCAGGATCGTCTTTGCGAAGGCGCCTGCACTCTTGAGCAGACTGCGTTTGGCTCGGTCACCATCGGCAGCATCGAGCGTTGGGTGACCGACGAAGCCTTGCGTCAGGGCTGGCGGCCGGATCTATCGCGCGTGCACGAAACCGGCAAACGCGTAGCGATCGTCGGGGCAGGGCCGGCGGGATTGGCGTGCGCCGATCGGCTGCGTCGGGCCGGCATTGCCGCCGACGTCTACGATCGCCAGAGCGATATCGGCGGCCTGCTGACCTTCGGCATCCCGCCCTTCAAGCTGGACAAGGGCGTGGTGCGCATGCGCCGCGACGTACTCGAAGGGATGGGCGTACGCTTCCTGCTCGGCCATGAAGTCGGCCGCGATATCGAGTTCGGGCAGTTGCTCGACGACTACGACGCGGTCTTCGTCGGCACCGGCGCCTACACCTACGTCGATGCGCAATTGCCCGGCCGTGAACTGCACGGTGTGCACGATGCCTTGCCGTTCCTGATCGGCAACACCGAGCGCCTGCTGCGCAACGACCCGCCAGCCCATGCATTCGACTTCCACGGCAAGCGTGTAGTAGTGCTCGGCGGCGGCGATACCGGCATGGACTGCAATCGCACGGCGATTCGCCTCGGTGCGCGCTCGGTCACCTGCGTGTACCGTCGCGATGAGGCCAATATGCCCGGTTCGGCGCGCGAGGTGGGCTACAGCCGCGAAGAGGGTGTGGAATTCCTGTTCCAGCGCCAGCCGTTGGCGATTCTCGGCGACGCCGACGGCAGGGTGCGCGCGGTGCGCGTCGTGGAAACCGCGCTGGTCGATGCGGGCAACGGCCGCTTGCGGCCGCAGAACGTCGAGGGCAGCGAACACGAGATTGAAGCAGACGTGGTGATCCAGGCGTTCGGTTTTCTGCCGAGTCCGCCCGATTGGTTGCGCTCCCATGGTGTTGCGCTGGAAGCTTCGGGGCGCATCGCCACCGGCATCAACGGCGCGTTGCCGCACCAGACAAGTCACGAGCGCATCTTCGCCGGCGGCGACAATGTGCGTGGCGCCGACCTGGTAGTGCGTGCCGTATACGACGGACGCGAAGCGGCTGCTTCGATTGCGCGCATGGTTCTGGCGTAATCAGGCCTGATGTTTGAAGCGTAAGTGAGACCGAGGCGTTGCCTCCTCCTGCCTTCTCTCCCCTGGCTTGGCCGGGAGAGAGGGAAAGGGAATCCCTCGAAGCGAAAACCGCACCCGATACCCCGAGCTGCACATACATCGTCATGACAACACCGGCCTCGCGTTAAACTCGACCCTTCCAATGACTCAGGGGTCGTCATGCGCATCGGTCTAGCCGCCAACCAGTTGCATCATAGCCACGCCGATGCAGCGCTGTTCCGTTGGTTGCAGGCCAGCGAGCGCGGCGTCCGCGAACTGGGCATCGTATTGTGCGCGGTCGGCCGTACGCACGCCGCCATCGCCGCGCACCATGCGCTGGATGGCTATGACAAGCTGATCCGCTATCCCTACGGACGCCAGGGCGGCCTGATGAAACTGGTCGCCGAAATCGTCGGCTTGCCGGACGAGGGACGTTTGCTCGACGGCGCGATCTATCTGATCGATCCAGTCGATCCGTCGTCGATTTTCCCCGAAGCCGTAGCCCTGAAACGGCAGTGCGTGATCAACCACAAGCCGTTCATCTCCACGGTGGCCTCCGCACGCGACTGGGTCGAGGTCGAGCGCATCCATGCGAGCCTTCCGCCCGACCCGGGTGCCGACGACCTGCATGGCCTGGAACGGCACACGCTGGCATTGATCGCGCACGATGCGATGAAAGAGCAAATGCTGGCTTATGCCGCGGCTCACTTCGATGTGCTGTCGCGCTTTGCACAAAGGGTCGCGACCGGAACCACCGGCCATCGCCTCAACGAGATGGCGTGGAGTCTGGGGTGGCCGCGCGACACACCTTGGGTGCGGCGCTACCAGAGCGGGCCGTTGGGCGGCGATGCACAGATCGCCGATCTGGTGCTGGAGCGTCGTTGCCAGCGGGCGATCTTCTTCGAAGATCCGCACGTAGCGCGTCAGCACGAAGCGGATATCCAATTGCTCGAGCGCGCGGTCACCACGCTGACCGACGATGCCGTTTGCATGACTTCGCCGCGCGTGGCCGTGCGCTGGGCCGAAGCGGTGCGCAAGCGCGCCGCCAGGGGCTGAATCCATGTGCCTGATCGCCTTCGCCTGGCAAGCCCATCCGCGCTGGCGTTTGCTGCTCGCCGGCAACCGCGACGAATTCCATGTCCGTCCGAGCGCAGCATTGGCGCGCTGGGACGATCCGGCCATCGTCGGCGGTCGTGACCTGGAAGCCGGCGGAACATGGCTCGGCGTTACGGACGCGGGACGGTGCAGTGTCGTTACGAATGTACGCGACTCGCGCGATCCGCAGCTCGGCCGGTCGCGCGGCTTTCTCGCGCTGGATTATCTGGCCGGTACAGCGGATGCCACCGAGCATGCGCGGCAACTGCTCGACACCGCCGCCGGCTATCGTCCGTTCAATCTGCTTACGTTCGATCGGCAGCATGCTTTCTATCTGGGCAATCGCCCATCGCCGCGCATGCAGTCGGTCGATCCCGGTATTCATGGCTTATCCAATGCGGATTTCAACACGCCATGGCCTAAAACGCGCGCCCTCATGGATCGCCTGACGCACTGGCTGCAAGCGGACCACGGGGAGAACTTCGCCGCATTGTTCGATGCATTGGCCGATGAGCGGGTTGCGCCGGATGGCGCTCTGCCCGATACAGGCATCGGTCTGGAGCGAGAGCGTTTGCTTTCTTCGGCCTTTATCCGTGGCGAGCGCTATGGCACACGCGCCAGCACGATTGTGGCCGTCGCGCACGATGGGGCCGGCATCGTCGTCGAGCGTCGCTTCGGTCCGAACGGGCGTCTTGATGGCGAGACTTCTTTGCGCTTCGGTGCCTGACGACATCCCGTCGAGATTTTTGCCGCTTTCCCCCCGAGCGTCGCCTGCACATGCTCTACGAAGCATGATGGAGGGAGCGGGGATGCGCAGCATAGGGATGGCGATGACGTTCGGCCTTGCGGCGAGCATGACGCATGCGGCCTGTCCGGATTGGACCTCGGCACAGGCTCGCGCGCAACTGGACGGGTGGCGCAAACAACTCGACGCCTGGAACGAAGCCTATCGCGAGCGCGGCGTATCCCCAGTGGACGATGGCATCTACGATGCCGCGCTGCAGCGCTACGCGTCCTGGCGTGACTGCTTCCCCGGCAACGGTACAACCACCGAATCGGGACGCGCCGGCCCGGTGCGTTCTCCCGCTGTGCAAACGGGCTTGGGCAAATTACCCCATGGCGATGCGGTGGCGACCTGGATAGCCGCGCGCGACGCCGACGATCTCTGGGTTCAGCCCAAGGCCGATGGTGTGGCGGTGACCTTGCTTTATCGCGATGGCGTACTGCATTCGGC
>NZ_DATCRY010000050.1:0-12680 GCF_036568765.1 Dyella sp.
GATCAGGCCGGCGGTGTGCACGCGATTCGATTCGGCGTCCACCTCGTTGCAGCCGGTGTTGCCAATGTGCGGATACGTGAGGGTGACGATCTGGCGGGCATAGGAGGGATCGGTGAGGATCTCCTGATAGCCGGTCATCGCCGTGTTGAAAACCACTTCGCCAACGGTATGGCCAGTGGCGCCCACGGCGTAGCCGTGGAACAAGCTGCCGTCTTCGAGGGCAAGCAGAGCGGGAATGGGCATGGAGGCCGCCTTTAGGTGCAGCAAAGCCCGCAAGCCGCAATCAAGCTGGCTTGTGGACCTTGGGTCAGAGAAGTCTTGGGCGGGTCCAAATGATAGGCCTACGCGCCCTTTGTGTCCACCAGATGAAGCATGAATGCGTTGGCGTATGACACCTTGCAAAACGACCGTCAGAGCTACACTACCGCGTCCCCAAGGAGATTGACCGCCATGAACGCCGCCGTATTGCTGGATCCTGCCCGTCTCGACCGACCGGACACGGATATTCGGCTGGAACCGTTTCCGTTCATGATCGCCCACGGCCAGTTGCCAGATGAAGCACGCAACGAGATCGAGCGCGACTTTCCGCGCTACGCCAGCGCTGGCTTCTTTCCCTATGACCCCAGCGATTGCGGCCCTACGGTCAATACCCTCGTACAAAACCTGACCACGCCGGAGTTCGCCAGCGCCGTCGGCCGCCGGCTGGGCATCGATAACCTCGGTCAATATCCGACCCTGGTGACCCTGTGCCGCTCGCTCAACAAGCGTCATGGCACCATCCATACCGATAGCAAGTCCAAGGTGGCTACCGCCCTGCTCTATCTCAATACGCAGTGGCCCGATACCAGCGAAGGATGCCTCCGCTTCCTGGCCAAGATCGACGATATCGACGACGTGCTCGCGCCAGAGCTCACGCCGCTGTACGGCGAATTCGCCGTATTCAAGCGCTGCGACAATTCCTTCCACGGCCATCTGCCCTTCGAAGGCGAGCGCCGGGTGATCCAGGTCGCCTGGCTCACCAGCGAAGAGGAAAAGCTGCGCAAGACCAAGCGCGGTAAATTCGCTCGCGTGTTCAAGAAAATGTTCGGCTCACTCGATCGCAAGCTCGGTGCCGACCGCGACCGCAATGCGGCCCACCGCGATTGACGCGCCTGTGCGACCGGGCTCACCGTGAGTCCGGTCGTCGTCCATACCCTTTGCGAAATGCTGGCCTATGCAGTCGGCTTTCGCACGTTCTTGTGGACCCGCAAGCGACTGGCACCGGCTTCGTTCGGCAATAACGACGAGGTAGCCTGGGTGGCGGTCGGCGCTATCGTCGGTGCGGCGCTGGGGGCGAAGCTCTCCTACTGGATCGACGATCCACTGACGGCTTTTCGCGACTTTCCGGACTGGCGCCGGCTACTTGAAGGCAAATCCATCGTCGGTGCCCTGCTTGGCGGATTGCTGGGGGTAGAACTGAGCAAGAAAATCGCCGGCGTAAAGCAATCGACCGGCGATGCCTTCGTGTTACCGCTGACCGTCGGCATGTGTATCGGCCGCGTTGGGTGCTATCTGGCAGGGCTCGATGACCATACCTACGGCATCGCCACCTCGTTGCCCTGGGGCGTCGATTTCGGCGACGGAATCGCGCGCCACCCGACGCAACTTTACGAGATAGCCTTCCTGCTCGCGCAATACGCTTGGATTCATGCGCGGCGCGAGGCTTTCGATGAGCCCGGCGACCGCTTTCGCGCTTTCATGATCGGCTACCTAGCCTTTCGCCTACTAGTGGAATTTATCAAGCCGGTGTTCTATGCCTATCCAGGCCATCTCTCCGGCCTGCAGCTACTGTGCACCGCCGGCTTGCTCTACTACCATCGCGATATACCGCGCATCATGCGAGCCATGCTTAGGGGACGAAGCAGCACATGGGAGCCAAGGTAAGGCCGTACCTTTTCTACGACAGCGCAGTATCCATCTGTACCACCTGCCTGCGCCGCGTCGAAGCGAAGATCCTGATCAAGGACGAGCGCGTCTATCTGGAAAAGTGGTGCCCTCATCATGGGCGCGAACGTGTATTGATTGCCGACGACGCGGCGTATTACCGCCAGTGCCGCGAGATCTACATCAAGTCGCCGGAAATGCCGCGACAATTCAATACCGCTCAGTACTACGGGTGTCCCTACGATTGCGGCCTGTGCCCGGAACACATGCAGCACTCGTGCCTGACCCTGGTCGAAATCACCGATCACTGCAATCTGCGCTGTCCGATCTGTTACGCCGAAAGCGGGCCGCATCGCCCAGGCTTTCGCGATCTGGCCACCATCGAGCGCATGCTCAATGCCGTAGTCGCCAATGAAGGCGAACCGGACGTCGTACAAATTTCCGGTGGCGAGCCGACTCTGCATCCGGATTTCTTCGCCATTCTCGATGCCGCACGGCAACGCCCGATCCGACATCTGATGGTCAATACCAACGGTTTGCGCATCGCGCGCGAACCGGCGTTTGCCGAGCGCCTGGCCGGCTATCAGCCTGGATTCGAGCTGTATCTGCAATTCGATTCGTTGCGCGACGAGGTGCACAAGGATTTGCGCGGCGCCAAGCTGCGCGACGTTCGCTTGAAAGCCCTGGAGCACCTCAACAAGTACGACATCTCCACCACCCTGGTGGTGACAGTCAAAAAAGGGCTCAACGATCATGAACTGGGCGAGATCGTCGATTTCGCCTTGACCCAACCTTGCGTGCGCGGTGTGACTTTCCAGCCAATCCAGGCCGCTGGACGCCTGGAAGGCTACGATGCGGAGCGCGACCGGCTCACCTTGAGTGAAGTGCGCAGGCGCATCCTTGAACAAAGCCCGCTGTTTCAACCGGACGACTTGATTCCCGTGCCCTGCAATCCCGACTGCCTCGGGATGGCTTATGCGTTGAAACTAGCGGACCAGGTCTTGCCGCTGACGCGGTTCGTTTCGCCGAAAACCCTGGTCGCCAAAGGACGCAATACCATCGTAGTGGAACGCGACGAAGAATTGCGCGCCCATGTGTTCGAGCTGTTCGCCACCAACCATTCACCCGAATCGCAAGCTTGCTCGCTATCGGACTTGCTGTGCTGCCTGCCGCAAGTCCAAGCGCCGACGGATCTCTCCTATCGCAACGTCTTCCGTGTGTTGATCATGCAGTTTATCGACGCGTACAGCTTCGACCTGCGCGCCGTGAAGAAATCCTGTGTGCATATCGCCCAGCCCGATGGCCGTATGATTCCCTTCGACACCTTCAACTTGTTCTACCGCGACGACAAAGCCGACAAACTCGCCGCACTGCGTCGCGAGATCGAGCAGACACGCGCCATCGAAGCGAGCACGCCATGAGCGACGAACGCCCGTCCAATCCCTATCGCCCACCTGCTACCAATCAACCCGGCATTGACCCGCCAGTACCGAGTGGACAGGGTTCGATCGTACTTGGCATCGTATTGGCTTGGGGCGTCATGATCGTAGGCGTCCTGGCGCTGGCAGGCGTTGCGAATGTCATGCCTGCGCTCCTCTATGGCTGGTTTGTCCCGCCACTGGCCGTGGCGATCGTCGGCTTGGTACTCATGCGCGCGGGAAAGCGGCGCACGGGCAAAGGCATGTTATTAGGCTTGGCCTCCGTCTTCGGTGTGCTGGTGCTGCTGGTTGCCGCCTGCTTTGGGTTGGTGATGGTCAATGGCGGATTTGGCGGCCTGTAGCGGCGCCCGGACAGCAGCGCGGGATTTTCCGCCAGCAACCTCGTAAACTTGGCAAAGGGGCGACGGATGTCAACCGTCGCAAGAGTTCAGGCCAGAGGGAAAACATGCCTGTCATTTTTCTGTTGTCGTTGGCGCTGCAGATCGCCTGCGCCGTCCATGTGGTGCGCAGCGGCCGCCCCCTTTACTGGATCTGGCTGCTGTTGATCGGGTCTTATCTGGCCGTCATCGTCTACGTGGTCGTCGCGGTCATTCCGGACCTTCGCCACGATCCGCGCGGCCGCAAGGCGGCGAGCAAACTGGTGCAAACCATCGATCCGCAGCGGCGCCGACGCGAGCTGCAGCGCAAGCTGGAACTTGCCAACACGGTCGAAAACCGTCGCCGTCTCGCTGAAGAAAGCCTGCAATTGGGCGATTTCCAGAACGCACAGGAACTCTATCGCAGTCTGCTCGCAGGCATGTACGCCACCGAGCCGGACTTCATGCTTGGCCTGGCACAGGCACAGGCAGGCAACGGCGATTTCGCCGATGCTCGACAAACGCTGGAACAACTCATCCAGGCCAATCCGAACTACAAATCCAGCGACGGGCACCTGCTCTACGCCCGTTGCCTCGAACAGCTCGGCGACAAGGAAAAGGCGCTGCAGGAATACCGCGTGCTGGCCGACAGTTACCCCGGTGAAGAAGGCCGCTACCGCTACGCCAGCTTGCTCAAGGACACACAGCGTCACGCGGAAGCGCGCGAGGTACTGCAAAACCAGCTAAACCGCGCAAAGCTGATGCCTCGATACTATCGCCAAAAAGAACAGGGCTGGCTGAAGGCGGCCAAGCTCGCGCTCGCGGAACTTGGCGACGCCTGAGAACTTCACGCGCTGGCGAAATGCCAGATCACGTATCCGGCAAACACGCCATAGAGCAATCCCACCGGCATCAGCAAGCGTCCGTCGACCTTGCCGCGGCGGAACAGCCACCACAAAAAGATGACCGCGATGCCGGTCAACACACCGGCCACCATCAGCGGAGCGTCGAACAGCCAAGGCGTGGCGAACAAAGCCAGCGAACTGGGGATCGTCGCCTGGATCATCATGGCCCCTGAAATATTGGCCAAGGCCAGCCGCTCCTTGCCTTGCCGTACCCAGATCAGCGCATTGATCGTTTCGGGCAGCTCAGTTGCCACTGGGCTCAGCACAAGCGCAACCAGATGCGGCGATAACTGGAACGCCTCGCCGATGGCCTCGATCTGCTTGACGAATGTATGTGAGGCGATGGCTATCACCGCCAACGCAAGCGCCGTCTGCAGTGCAATCATCGCAATGGCGGGATTGGCCGCGCGCGGTTGCAGCTTCAATGGCTCCAGCGGATCTTCATCTTCGGGCACGACATCGTCGTGCTTCAGTTCGCGCCAGACATACAAGCCATAGGCTGCGAGAAACAGTACGCCAAGCCAGGGCTTGATCGCGAAAGCTACCAGGCCGAGTCCGCACTTGACCACGAAGATCGTCAGGAACCAGAACTGATCGCGGGCAAGCCGCGGGTGATTGACCCGCACCAGGTTATCGGTGCGCTGCAAGCGGTGGCGATTGCCCCATAACGCGAGACCGACAACCGCATAGGCGATCGTGGCCAACACCAGCGGGCCGCCAAGAGCCGCGCCAACACCGATATCCCTCTGCTCCGGTGTGCGCCCGAACACCACGGCCACAAAAGTCACCGCGCTTTCAGGCAGGGCGGTACCGAAGGCAGCCAACACGGTGCCGGTGGCCGTCGCCCCCAGGTTGAGTTTTTGCCCGAACCACTCGACGCCGTTGACGAAATACTCGCAGGCAAGATAGATCGCACCGGCCGAAAGCAGGAACAGCAAGGCGGTCAACATGAAAACTTCCTTGGCCGGGCGAGCGCGAATACCTATGGCACACCGACTCGCGCTCGCCCGGCAAAGGTGAGCCAAGTCGTGGCCAAAGGTCTCGCCGGGCACCGCACTCTCAGGAGCCGAGAATGCGAACCATCCGCGCCATGAAGCTGTGCTTCAAGTCTGTTGACGCGAATTCCTCTTCGATGACGCGCCGCACGGCGCATCGGGAGCGAGGATGGCTACTCCCCAATGACGAACGGCGTCATGTTAGCGGCGCCCAGCGCCGTCGGCAAGCTTACGCGGTCCTTTTCACCCGCCGCGTTCGGCCAGCATGGCGTCGAGGTCGTAATGTCCGGGCGCCTTGCCGACCAGCCAGCGCGCGGCTTCGATGGCGCCACGGGCGAAAATGACACGGTCGGTCGCTCGATGAGACAGTTCTACGCGCTCGCCCTGCCCGATCAGCATGGCGTTATGCTCGCCCACGATATCGCCACCGCGAATGACGGAAAAACCGATGGTGCCGGTCTTACGCGGCCCCGGGCGACCTTCGCGCACATAAACGGCCGACTGCTCCAATGTTGTGTTGCGAGCGGCGGCAGCGGCATGACCCAGTGCCAATGCCGTGCCGGAGGGCGCGTCTTCCTTGCGGTTGTGATGGGCCTCGACAATTTCCAGATCCCAGTCGCGCAATGCGGAGGAAGCCTGGCGCAAGACGCGGGTGAGCACTGCGATACCGAGGCTGAAATTCGCCGCGTGCAGCAACGCAATCGACGTAGCGTCGAGACGTGCCTGCAAAGCGCTGTCGATGCCGGTCGTGCCGGTGACCAGGGCAACACTGTGTCGCTCGCAATAGTCGAGTGCGGAAGCGAGGCCGGCCGGACCGCTGAAATCGATGACGACATCGGCGATCTTGTCGACGGGCAAGGTATCGCTATAGGCGAGTGCGTCGCCGGTGGCGAATACCGATCGCCCGGCATGGCGTGTCGACGCGATCGCTGCACGCAGATCGAAGCGCGTATCGTCGCGAATCAAACCGAGCAACGCTTGACCCATGCGGCCGGTGGCGCCATTGACGATCAGGCGGATGGGTGCGGACATGGTGTTGCTCCAAGGGCAAAGCTAAAGCGGAAATGCTAGAGCAAGAGCCCCCCTCACCCCAACCCTCTCCCCCGGCAAGCCAGGGGAGAGGGAGCCTGACTGAGGTAAGCCTCAATGCTTCGCACTTGCGCAGCCTGCTCCCTCTCCCCTGGCTTGCCGGGAGAGAGGATTGGGGTGAGGGGAGCTCTTAGAATCCTACGAAGTCACCCGCGACCAGAACTGCTTGACCCCATCCATCCACGACTTTTCGCGCGGCATATGCTTGTAGGCATCGCCGTTGCTGAAAGTCGCTTCAAGCTGCTCGAGCAAGTCGCGCTGCTCCTTGGTCAAACGCACCGGCGTCTCCACGACGACGCGGCAAATCAGGTCCCCAGCGCGCCCGCTGCGCACTGACTTCACACCACGCCCGCGCAAGCGGAATTGCTGACCCGTTTGTGTTTCCGGCGGAACGCTGATCGGTACTTCGCCATCGAGCGTAGGCACCTGCAACTCGGCGCCGAGTGCCGCCTGCGCGAAACGAATCGGCAGCTCGCAATGCAAGTCATTGCCGTCACGCTGAAAAATCTCGTGCTCGCGTACGCGCATTTCGACGTACAGATCGCCCGCCTCGCCACCTGCCGGACCGGCTTCGCCTTGACCGGTCAAGCGAATGCGGTCGCCATTGTCGACGCCTGCCGGGATGCGCACCGATAGCGTGCGCGTCTCTTCCAGCCGCCCTTCGCCACGGCATTGCTTGCAAGGCTTCTCGATTGCCTGGCCGCTACCGCCGCAATGCGGGCATGCCTGCTGGATCGAAAAAATGCCGTTCTGCATGCGCACGCGACCATGACCTTGGCAGGTCTTGCATTGCGCAACTTTACCGTCTTCCGAACCACTGCCGTTGCAGTGGTGACAATTGACCTGGGTCGGAACCTCGATCTTTTTCTCGATACCGAAAACGGCTTCTTCGAGGTCGAGCTCCATGATGTAGCGCAGATCCGAGCCGCGGCGCGAACGCCCACGGCCGCCACCGCCCATCCCGAAAATATCGCCGAAGATATCCCCGAAGATATCGCCCATATCGCCGAAGCCACCGGCTCCGCGACCGCCACCCATGCCGCCCTCGAAGGCCGCGTGACCGTACTGGTCATACATCTGGCGCTTCTGCGCATCGGCGAGTACTTCATAGGCTTCCTTGGCCTCTTTGAATTTCTCCTGCGCATGCGGATCGTCCGGGCAGCGATCCGGATGGTATTTCATCGCGAGGCGACGAAATGACTTCTTCAGCTCAGCTTCGGTAACCGTCCGCTCGACGCCGAGAACTTCGTAGTAATCACGCTTGCTCATTCGTGTATCCGTTTCGGCACGCGCTCCGACCATGACTCGCGCAACCGCACTGCCCCTTTTAATACCTAGCCCGCGCCAGGAAAAAGATCCCGGCGCGGGCTGCAACGGACCAGTCGCTCTGACCGGTCCATATCATTTACTTCTTGTCGTCCTTGACCTCGGTGAACTCGGCATCAACAACGTCGTCCGGCTGGGCCGAACCGTGGGGGCCTTGCTGGTGAGCTGCGTCAGGCTGCTGACCGCCAGCACTCTGGGCAGCGGCATACAACGACTGCGCTGCCTGCTCGAGCTTTTCGATCTTCGACTCGATAGCTGCCTTGTCGTCGCCGTCCTTGACCTTCTCCAGGTCGGACACGGCACCTTCGATCGTGCTGAGCTGATCGGCCGGGATCTTGCCGCCATGCTCCTTGATCGCACTGCGCGTAGCGTGGACCAGCTGATCGGCCTTGTTGCGCGCACCGACGAGCTCATGGAACTTGCGGTCTTCCTCCTTGTTGGCCTCCGCATCGGCAACCATGCGCTGGATTTCATCCTCGGACAGACCCGAACCGGCCTTGATCTCGATCTTCTGTTCCTTGCCGGTCTTCTTGTCCTTGGCCGACACGTGCAGGATGCCATTGGCGTCGATGTCGAAGGTCACTTCGATCTGCGGCATGCCGCGCGGCGCCGCATCGATGCCGGAGAGGTCGAACTTGCCCAGCGACTTGTTCGCGCTCGCACGCTCACGCTCACCTTGCAGCACGTGCACGGTGACCGCAGTCTGGTTGTCGTCGGCGGTGGAGAAAATCTGCGAGGCCTTGGTCGGCACCGTGGTGTTCTTCTCGATCAGCTTGGTCATCACGCCGCCCATCGTCTCGATACCCAGCGACAGCGGGGTGACGTCCAGCAGCAATACGTCCTTGACCGAACCGCCGAGCACGCCGCCCTGAATGGCCGCGCCCACAGCGACGGCTTCGTCCGGGTTGACATCCTTGCGCGGCTCCTTGCCGAAGAAATCCTTCACCGACTCCTGCACCTTGGGCATACGGGTCTGACCACCGACGAGGATCACCTCGTCGATATCGGACACGCGCAAGCCAGCGTCATTCAACGCGGTGCGGCACGGCTCGATCGTGCGCTTGACCAGATCTTCCACCAGCGCTTCAAGCTTGGCGCGGGTCAGCTTGATGTTCAGATGCTTCGGACCTGAGGCATCGGCCGTCACGTACGGCAGATTCACTTCGGTCTGATGCGAGGAGGACAGCTCGATCTTGGCGCGCTCGGCAGCATCCTTCAGGCGCTGCAGCGCCAGCGGATCCTTGCGCAGATCGATGCCCTGGTCTTTCTGGAATTCCTCGACGAGATAATCGATGACGCGCTTGTCGAAGTCTTCGCCGCCCAGGAACGTATCGCCATTGGTGGCCAGTACTTCGAACTGCTTCTCGCCGTCGACTTCGGCGATCTCGATGATCGACACGTCGAAGGTGCCGCCGCCAAGGTCGTACACCGCGATCTTGCGGTCACCGCCCTTCTTGTCCAGGCCATAGGCCAGCGCAGCCGCCGTCGGCTCGTTGATGATGCGCTTGACGTCCAGACCGGCAATGCGACCGGCATCCTTGGTCGCCTGGCGCTGGCTGTCGTTGAAGTAAGCCGGCACGGTGATGACCGCTTCGGTCACCGTCTCGCCGAGATAATCTTCGGCGGTCTTCTTCATCTTCATCAGCACCTTCGCGGAGATCTCCTGCGGCGCCATCTTCTTGCCGTCGGCAGTCTGCACCCAGGCGTCGCCGTTATCGTGCGCAACGATGCCGTACGGCACGATGTCGAGATCCTTCTGCACCTCGGCATCGGTGAACTTGCGGCCGATGAGGCGCTTGACCGCATAGAAGGTGTTCTTCGGATTGGTCACGCCTTGGCGCTTGGCCGGCGCACCCACCAGAACTTCGTTATCTTTGGTAAACGCAACGATCGACGGCGTGGTGCGATCGCCCTCGGCGTTCTCGATAACCTTGGTGGTGCTGCCATCCATCACGGATACGCAGGAGTTGGTCGTGCCCAGATCGATACCGATGATCTTGCCCATATGCTCTGACTCCAAAAAATTCTTTAAAGCGGCCCCCGCGGCCGCGACTGGTTTCTAAGTGGGGCTCAGGCTCGATGATTCAACGCCGTCAAGACCTTGTAGCCCTTTGTTCGTCGCCGCCGTCACCGCCGATTCAGCTGTGCGACCGCGCCGTTGTGCTCTTTAATCCTTGGCCACGGCGACCAGCGCCGGACGCAACAGACGATCGTTGAGCACATAGCCCTTTTGCAGCACGGTCACCACGGTACCCGGTGCCTGCCCCGGTGCCTCGACCATGCTCACTGCGTGGTGACGTTCCGGATCCAGCGGCTGACCGAGCGGGTCGACCTGCACCAAGCCGTTGTTCTGCGCAATGCGCAGCAACTCTTTCAGCGTCAGGTTGATGCCTTCGCGCATCGTGGCGACGTCGCTGACTTCCACCGTCATGCCGCGCTCGAGTCCGTCGTAGATCGGCAACAACTCATTAAGCAGCTTCTCGTTGGCGAAGCGGCGCGCCTGCTCCAGATCGCGCTGAAGACGGCGGCGCTGGTTTTCCAGATCCGCGCGCTCGCGCAGTACGCTGTCGCGCAATTCCGCATTACCTGCTTCCAATTCAGCGATACGCTGCCTGAGCGCGTCGAGATCGGCCTGCATCGCCTCTTCCGCCGCGTTGGCTGCCGGATTTTCCGGTGCCTGCGAATCGTTGTTCTGCATGAAAAACTCCAAGCGTCATCCAGGGCCGGCATGTATTTGCATACCGACCAGTAAACTTAATGCGGGGTAATTCCCGCCTCCCGAACGGCGTTATGAGGCCGTTGCCGCGCGATTCAAGGCGTCGCTCAGCAATCCGGCCGTGGCTTGTACCACAGGTATGACCCGATCGTACGCCATGCGGGTAGGACCGATCACCCCGACCGCCCCCAATACCCGTCCTTGCGCCCCATAGCTGGCGGTCACCACGCTGCAGCCATCCAGCGCGGTAAAGCCCGACTCTTCGCCGATAAACAATCGCACGCCCGGCGCTCGGGCGCACACTTCCATCAGCTGTAGCAGCTCGTTTTTCTTCTGGAACGCCTCGAACAGCTCGCGTAACCGCTCCAGATTGCCCAGCTCGGCATACGACATCAGGTTGGTCTGGCCGCTGACCAGCACATCGTCGCCCTCGCTATGGGGGGCGAATGAGGCGGCGGCCAGTTCCACCGTGCTCGCCAGCAGGCGATTCAGCTCGCTACCGGCTTCCTTCAGCTCGCGTAACAAATGCGTGCGGATATCGTCCACGCGCAAGCCGGCGAAATGCGTATTGAGGTAATTGGCCGCCTGCTCCAACTCGCGGGCATCCAACTGCTTGTCCAACCGAACAATGCGGTTCTGTACCTGGTTATCGGAAAACACCAGGATAACCAGCACCTGTTTCTCCGGCAGTGGCACGAAATCGATATGGCGCAGCGGGAAATCGGCCTGGCGCGGCACAGAAACCACTCCGGCGAAATGCGTCATGGCCGAGAGCAGCACCGAAACATTGCCCAGGAGATCGCGTGTCGTCGTCGGCCCTGGCGGCAATTCGCGGCGCAACCGCGCCATCTCCTCGAACGGCAGCGGTTGCAGTTCGATCAAGCTGTCGACGAACAGCCGCAACCCGCGAGGGGTCGGCACGCGGCCGGCGGATGTATGCGGCGAAGCTACTAACCCGGCTTCTTCCAGATCCGCCATGATGTTACGGATAGTCGCCGGGCTGACGTCCAGCCCTGAGGAACGTGAAAGGGTGCGCGAGCCGACCGGTTCGCCGTCGCTCAGATACTGCGAAATCAGCGTGCGCAGCAACCTGCGGGCACGGGGATCGAGTTCATGGCCAAAGGATAGAGGCATGCGCGGCTGTGGCAATCCGTGAGACAGCAAAGAAATAAGGTGTGCGCGGGAAGAATGCAAGAAAGGGGACGGGAGACGGGGTGGCAAGGAGTCAATCCCGACGCCATTTCGCGGCCCCGATCCCCAAAAAAGTCGGCCCACCTTTACAATCCCCCAACTTCAAAACTGCGCCATCCATGCTCACCTCCCTCTACGTCCGCCATTTCGCCGTCGTCGAAGAAGCCGAGATCGCTTTCGGGCCGGGGCTGACCGTTGTCAGCGGCGAGACCGGCGCCGGCAAGTCGCTGTTGGTCGACGCCCTGATGCTGCTGGCCGGCAGCCGTGCCGACAGCGGCATGGTACGAACCGGCAGCGACCGCGCCGAACTAGCCGCCGAGTTCGACCTGGCCGACCTGCCCGAGGCCCGCGACTGGCTCGCTCGCGAAGAGCTGGACGAAGACGGCGCCTGCCAGTTGCGCCGGGTCATTCGCGCCGAGGGCAGTTCGCGAGCGTGGATCAATGGCCGCCCGGCCAATGCCACCCAGCTCGGCGAGCTGGCTTCGCTGCTGGTGGAAATCCATGGCCAGCATGAGCATCAGGCCTTACTGTCCCGCGCCCATCAGTTGTCCCTGCTCGATGCCTATGCCGGCCATGAAGCGTTGCTGGCCCAGGTCCGCGAAGCCACCCAACAGTGGCGCGCGGTACAGGCGCGCATCCAATCCCTGAGTGGCGGCGATGACCGCGATCAGCGCATCGAATTGCTGCGTCACGAACTGGGCGAATTGGAAAAATGGGCTCTACCGGCCGATCGGCTCGTC
>NZ_DATCRY010000051.1:0-10345 GCF_036568765.1 Dyella sp.
GGCTGATCTTGCCGCCATCGGGCGCTATCAGGGAGGCGTTGAAGGCGACGGGATTCCAATTGACCAGTCGTAACTGATCGACCTTGCCATCCATGCGTCCGGTGATGTTGCCGAAGTCGAACACGCCGGTCATGACGCTCAAGTCCAACCGGCTCAAGCGAATATTGCCGCTGAAGACTGGCGAGGAGCCGAAGGGCTGCTGCAGCGATAGCTTGGTCATGTCGACGAAGCCATCGAAGACATTGACGCTAAGCCCGCCTTCGAATTCGAAGCGGTCGTCGATCCAGCGCAGTCCCGGCACGGCACCACCGAGCGTACCGGCGAATTCCGGCCAACCGACGGCGCGACTGAAAGCGGCCATATCGATGCCGGTCAGGACCAGCGACGTATTCAAGCGCTCGCCCTTGCCGGCCGCAGGCCGCCAACTCAGGTCGCCGACGCGCAGCTTGCCATTCAACACCGGAATCTCGACGGCCCGTTGCAAGGCCAGCATCCCGCTCCGGCTCTGCCAGCGCGATTGCAAGGGGCCGGCGGCAATCTTGTAGAAGGTCAGGCCATGCCAACTGAGAGACGTGGCTGGCCGGTCGCCTCGTACGTTCCAATCCAGCCCGCCGTGCAGCCCGGCGATCGCCAGGCGACCGTCGGCATCGGCCGCGTCGAGCCCATCGGTGTCGAAGCTGAAGCTCTTGAGGTTGCCGCCTGCCAGATCGAGTGCGGCATTGAGCTGGCCCTGGATGCGCACGTCGTTTAGACCCAGCGTCGCCAACCACGCCTGACCGTAACGCTGGTACGCCGCCGGAAAGCGCGCCTGCATGCGATCCAGTGTGAAGCTGTCGAGTTCGCCCTTGGCGTCGAAGCCAAGCGAGCCGTCGATCTGCAGCGCGTCGGCATCGGCTACGCGCAAGCGATCGATGGTAAAGCCGTTCCGGTGAGCCTGTGCATCGATACTCAATTGCACGGCGTGGTCTCCGGGCAGGCGCGCATACACCGGCCCCAGCAGTAGATCGCCACCGCGCAGGCTGGCTTCCAGGCCGAGCTTGGCCGGGCCGCCGGTGGTGTCCAGCGACAGTCGCCCATTCCCGCCTAGCCCCTGGCCGGCCAGCTTTCCGCCCGGGGTATCGAAACCGACCCCATCGAGGCTGAACTGGCCAGACGTCTGGATGCCTTCGTCATAGGTATCGAGCGCCAGGCTGGCATCGACCCGGCCTCCCGTGGGCTTGCCGGACCAGACTGTGCCCAACACCCCCTGCAGCCAGCCGGCCGGCATGGCGGTCAGATTGATCTGCGCATGGCTGGGCTGATCCAGCGGCAGCGCACCGCTGACCTGGGCCTTGCCTTGGGTCAAATCGATCGCCAGTGTATTGGCAGCATCGTCGATCACCAGGGCGATCTTGGCATCGCTAAGCGCATTGCCGGGAGCGTTGCCGACCTGGATGGAGCCGGAAAACAGCCAGCGCATCTCGGTGTCGCGCTGCAGGGTGCCGCGCAGGGCCAAGCCAACGCGGCGCCAGCCAAGCGCTGGCAAGTCGGCTTTTCCGATACGCAGATTGAGTTTGATGCCGCCCTGACCGTCCTCGCCGAGCTGGGCCTGCAAATCCTGTAATTTCAATCCCGCTACGGCAATCTGCTTGGCCTTGAGCAACGTATCGGCGTGCGCCGGCACGGCCAGACCGAGCCCAGCCAGAAATACCCATAGGAGCAGGAAGCGGTTTAATGCGAAACTCATGACCGCGCCATTTTGCCAAAACAAGCTGAACGACACGGACCTGTCATGCCGCTATCGATTGAAAACCAACGCCAGGGACTTGCGCCGGACACCCAAACTCGCGTACTGGTGGCCGACGACGATCCGGCCAGCCTGTTGTTTTTGACCGAAGCTCTGCGCGCACTCGGACTGGACGCGGTCGGCTGCACCGACAGTGCCAACGCCGCCGAACGAGCCATCGCGGAGCCTTTTCAACTGCTGATGCTGGACTGCCGTATGCCCGGGGGCGGCGCCGAATCGATACTGCACCGTGTGCGCGATGCCGGCTGCAATACCTTAGCCGTGGCCACCAGTGCCGAATTCGATGAGCCTACACGGCAGCGCTTGTATGCCTGCGGGTTCCAGGATCTGCTCCTCAAGCCGTGCCAGCAGGCCGACCTGCGACGCATAGCCAGCTTGGTCGATCCGACGCTCGCCGCGCAGGACGTGCTCGACGATACACAGGCCATCGCCAGCAGTGGGGATGCTCAGGTCATGCAGGCGCTGCGCGGACTGATGCGTGAAGAACTGCTGCAACTGGAGCGCGAATGGGACGGCATGGCACAAAACCCTGCACGCCTGCGCGAACGCCTGCATCGCCTGCTTGCTTCCTGCGGATTCTGCGGCACGGCCCTGCTCGCTGCGCGGACCGCATTGCTGCAACAGCAGTTGGTGGGAGGTCAGGTGCCCACGCCCGGCTCCATCGCTGGCTTTCGGTCCGCGTTACGCGCGACGATCGATGCGTTGCAGGATAGCGTCCCGGTACGCTGATCAGCGCTCGCGCGCTCCCAAGCCACTGAACACGCGCCAGGCACGCAGTTCTCCGCCATTGAGATAAAAGCGGATGACCTCGCGCATCATGCCCCGGAGCGCGGCGAGGCCGGCAGTATCGGGCGTGCGATCTTGTGCAAGCGCCAGGAGATCGCTGCCACGCAAGGCGGTTGGCGCGTTGGGCAGGCAAGGCATGGGGCCGAGCTCCACCTGGTAACGATAGAACCGCGTCGTATCGACCGGCTCGCCGCTTTCGCCTTCGAATTCCAGTTGTAAACCGTAACCCAAGGCTTCAAGGAGATCGCGTTCGAAGCGGCGCAAGCTCCAGGCCAGCGGTTCGTTGGCCAGGCGCGGCAGTGCAAGTGCGTAGGCATCGAACAGATCCGGCAGCGGATCCTGCCGGCCCGTCAGCCGGACCACTAATTCGTTGAGGTACAACCCGGCCAGGTTGGCGTCGCCGGTCAGTCGCAACGGCGCTCCCACTGCCTCGATACCTCGCATCGTTGCCAGCTCGCCGCGCAACTGGAGATCGGTTGTCAGCGGCTGGAACGGCTCCAGCAGGGCGCGTTGCAGTCGTGCCTTGCCCTTCTCGCTACGCACACCGCGCGCAACCATGCCGATTCGACCCAGATCCCGCGTAAGACATTCGAGCAGAAGCGAGGTTTCGCGATAGGGGCGCGCGTGGAGGATGTAGGTGGGCTGTTGGTCAAGGAGCATCTGAGTGAGGTCGCTCGCCGTGAGGCCGCCCGCTGCGCGGGCTGTAAAGAGTAAGGGGGAAAAGCAGGCACGGCCGGGACTCTTCCTCCTTACGTTTCACAGCACCGTAGGTGCGACCTCACAACCCGTGCAAGGGACGACTTTACTCATTCTCACTCATACCCAAATCGCTTCAGCATCGATTCGTCGTCCACCCAACCCTCGCGGACCTTCACCCACAGCTTCAAAAACACTTTGCGCTCGAACACGCGCTCCATGTTGCGGCGGGCGCCGCTACCGATAGCCTTGAGCTGGGCGCCGCCCTGCCCGATGACGATGGCCTTCTGGCCGTCGCGCTCGACCCAAACCACGGCATGGATTTCGGCGACGCCGTCCGGACGGTCGGTGAATTGCTCGATTTCAACAGTGGTGGCGTACGGCAGCTCCTGGTCGAGGCGCAGCATCAACTGCTCGCGCACCATTTCGGCGGCAAGGAACCGCTCGCTGCGGTCGGTGACTTCGTCTTCGCCGTAAATAGGCGCCTGCACGGGTAAGCGCTTGAGAATGCCCTCTTCCAGTGCCTTGAGGCCTTTTTCCTTCAGGGCACTGACGTAGTAGACCTCGTCGAAGCTGTGACGCGCGACGAGGTCGGCGACGAACGGCAGCATCGCACTCTTATCCTTGGACAGGTCGACCTTATTGATCGCCAGCAAGCGCGGCACCTTCTGCTCGACCAGGGCGTCGTACAAGGTCTCGTCCTCGTCGGTCCAACGGCCGGCTTCGATGACCTGCACGATCAGATCCACTTCGCTGATCGCCGATCGCGCGGCGCGATTGAGGCTGCGGTTCATTGCGCGCTTGGCGCCTCGATGCAGGCCGGGCGTATCGACGTAAAGGATCTGCCCCGCTTCGCTGGTCGAGATGCCCAGAATGCGGTGGCGAGTCGTCTGCGGACGTGGACTGACAATCGATAACCGAAAGCCGATCATTGCGTTGAGCAGGGTGGACTTGCCCACATTGGGCCGCCCCGCCAGGGCAACCAGGCCGCAGCGGAAATCGTCGTGCGGAAGCTCGGGCGCGCCAGCGGTCTGGAAATCATCGTCGTTATCGTGCATCGCTTGCGTGCCTGTTCGGTCGGCGGGGCGGATGGGCGCCCGCGAAAGGGTAGGTATTGTAAGTCATTGAGGCTGGCCGCGCTTTTGGAGCGCGACTTATCAGGTGACAAGGGCCGAGAAGGGCCGAGCCCCTACCCCTCCAGCAGTTGCCGCAGTACCGTCTCGGCCGCGTCCTGCTCGGCGGCCCGGCGACTGCCGCCATGGCCTTCGGCGCCGATGGGTCGCGGTTCGGCAATGGCGCAGAAAACGTCGAAGGTCTTGGCGTGATCTTCGCCATGGGCCTCTTTGAGCTCGTAGAGCGGCAATGGCAGACCTCGCGCCTGCAACCACTCCTGCAAGCGGGTCTTGGCGTCCTTGGATGAGCGCGGAATCGAAGCAACGCGCTCTTGGAACAGACTGCGCACGACCTCGCGGCAGGCGGCAAACCCCCCGTCCAGGTAGACCGCCGCGAGCATAGCCTCCAGGGCATCGGCCAGGATGGAGTCGCGACGGAAACCACCGCTCTTGAGCTCGCCCGAACCAAGCTTGAGGCGATCGCCCAGCTCCAACTCGCGTGCGATAGTAGCCAGCGTCTGGCCGTTGACCAATTGCGCACGCAAACGCGACAACTCGCCCTCGCTCGCATTCGGATGGGTTTCGTAGAGCATCTCGGCGATCACTACGCCCAGCAGCGCGTCGCCGAGGAATTCCATCCGTTCGTTATTGGGCTTGCCGGCACTGCGATGCGTCAGTGCCAGCTCGGCCAGCGCCGGATCGTTAAAGCGGTAAGACAGCTGGGTCAAAACTTCTGGACTCGTTATTCGCCGACGTTACCCTGCAAGGTCACGCTTTTCTCGAAGTGCAGCAGGAAATCGATGTTGTAGAGGAACGGAATGCGCTTGTCGTAAGCCACCTTGAGCTCGGCGGCGTTACCGTGACGCTCCATCGTGATGTCCTTGGGCGTGACAGTGGCATCGTCGACGTACTGGAAGCCCATCTTGAAGATCAGGTCGCGGCGTACTTCTTCCATCGACTTGCCTTCCACGCCGGAACTGGCGACCTGGTTCATTGCCTTGGTCACGCCCATGAATTCCGTATAGGACGGAATCAGCTTCATCGCCATATAGCCGAAGAAGCCGATCACGATCAACACTACCAGGAACCCGATGAGGGTGATGCCTGCCTGCTGCTTTTTCATGTGTCCCCTCGCTTAAGCCGCTTTGCAGCGGCCGTACCCCGTGTATGACCCCACTCGCCGGCGGCCGAATGACCGTGCCCGCCGGACGAGTGCGATTCTGCCCGCAGTCGCGTGTCCGGTCACGTGCCCTGGATCGCGTTTGCGGCAGTCGGTCGCCGCGATCAATGAATAAGCGTACCGATGCGCTTGAGATCGCCGATATTGAGCCATACCAGGAACGCCTTGCCGGCCAGGTTCTGCTCCGGCAGACAGCCCCACCAGCGGCTGTCGGTACTGTTGTAGCGGTTATCGCCCATGACCAGGTAGCAGCCCTGAGGGACGACCGAAGGCACCTTGTCGTTGGGTAGCGGCGGTGGCGTGTTGTAGGCGGGCATGCGGGCCACCTTGTGGGTGACCTGACCGAGGTGCTCGTTCCATACCGTGGCGCCCATTTCCAGCATCAGGCGGGATTCCTGCTGCTTGGGATCGCCCACATAAGGGCCGATCAGATCAGCGGTCACCGGCTCGCCATTGATCAACAGCTCGTCGCCATGCATCTCGACGCGGTCGCCCGGCAAGCCGATCACGCGTTTGATCCAGTTCTGGTTCTCGACCGGCGCATGCGGATTGGCGCAAGTAATGTCGCCACTGCGCACCATGGTGTCGCCCTCGCGGCACAAGTAGCCGGGGAAGCGGAACACCACTACATCGCCGCGCTGCGGTTCGCCGGTGGAAAGGAACTTGTTGTTGAATGCCGGCAGGCGCAAGCCATAAGCAAACTTGTTGACGAGGATGAAGTCGCCGACGTCCAGCGTGGGCATCATCGAACCGGAAGGAATACGGAACGGCTCGGCCACGAACGAGCGCAGCAGCAACACGACCAGCACCACCGGAAACAGGGAACGCGACCAATCGACCAGCATCGGCTCGCGTACTTCGCCACCCTTGGCCTCGGCCTTGCGCGACTTATAGAAAAACAGGCGATCCAATAGCCAGACCACGCCGAAGAAAGCGGTCAGGCCGAGCAATATCGCCGAAAAATCAAAATCCATGCATGGCTCCCGGTAAGGCGGTCAATAGTAAACGGTCAATGGCACGCAGGAGCATCGGCGCGCTTCCCTTGCCCGGTTACTGTTTACCATTTCCCACTTATTTGTCGACCTTCAGCACAGCCAGGAAGGCTTCCTGGGGGATTTCCACCCTACCGACCTGCTTCATGCGCTTCTTGCCTTCTTTTTGCTTTTCCAACAGTTTTTTCTTACGACTGACGTCGCCGCCGTAGCACTTGGCCAGAACGTTCTTGCGCAGAGCTTTCACGGTGGAGCGTGCGATCACCTGGGCACCGACCGCCGCCTGGATGGCCACGTCGAACTGTTGGCGCGGAATCAGGTCTTTCATGCGCTCGACCAGGTCGCGACCGCGTCGATCGGCATGGCTGCGATGCACGATCAGACTCAACGCGTCGACGCGGTCGCCGTTGATCAGCACATCCACGCGCACGAACGGACCTGCATCGAAACGCTCGAAGTGATAATCCATCGAGGCATAACCGCGCGATACGGATTTCAGACGGTCGAAGAAATCCAGCACCACTTCGGCCAGCGGAAGCTCGTAGCTGATCTGCACCTGCGTGGCCATGTACTGGATGCTACGCTGCACGCCGCGCTTCTCCTCGCACAGCGTGATGATGTTGCCGATATAGTCGGGCGGCGTAAGGATATTGGCGACGATGATCGGCTCGCGAATTTCCTGCACCTGCGGCGAACCGGGCAACTTGGCCGGATTGTCCAGCAGCATGATCGAGCCGTCGCTCTTGAGGATCTCGTACACCACCGTCGGCGCGGTAGTGACCAGATCCAGGTCGTATTCACGCTCCAGGCGTTCCTGCACGATTTCCATGTGCAGCATCCCCAGGAAGCCGCAGCGGAAGCCGAAGCCCATGGCCTCGGAGCTTTCCGGCTCGAAGAACAATGCGGCATCGTTCAAACGCAGCTTGTCCAACGCTTCGCGCAGCGCCGGATAGTCGTCGGCCGAGACCGGAAACAGACCGGCAAACACGCGCGGCTGCATCTGCTGAAAGCCCGGCAGGGGCTTTTCCGCGGGCTTGCCAGCATGCGTCAGCGTGTCGCCGACCGGCGCGCCATGCACATCCTTGATCGCGGCATTGAGCCAACCCACCTCGCCCGCACCGAGGCGATCGAGTTTCTTGCGCTTGGGTGTGAAGACGCCTACTTCGCTGACTTCGTGCGTGCGGCCGGTGGACATCACCAGCAACTTGTCGCCGGGCTTGATCTCGCCCTGCATGACGCGCACCAGAGAGACGACGCCCAGGTAGTTGTCGAACCAGGAATCGATGATCAATGCCTGCATCCGATCGGTATCGCCGACTTTCGGCGGCGGGATGCGGGTGATGATCGCCTCGAGCACTTCGACCACGTTGAGACCGGTCTTGGCACTGACCGCTACCGCATCGGTGGCATCGATACCGATCACGGCTTCGATTTCGCCTTTGACCTTCTCGATGTCGGCCGTGGGCAGATCGATCTTGTTGAGCACCGGTACCACTTCCAGGCCCTGCTCCACCGCGGTGTAGCAATTGGCGACCGACTGGGCTTCCACGCCCTGTGCGGCGTCGACGACCAGCAGTGCGCCTTCGCAGGCGGACAGTGAGCGACTGACCTCATAAGAGAAGTCGACATGGCCAGGCGTGTCGATGAAATTGAGCTGATAGGTTTTGCCGTCGCGCGCCTTATACGGCAGCGACACCGACTGCGCCTTGATGGTAATGCCGCGCTCGCGCTCGATCGTATTATTGTCGAGCACCTGCGCTTCCATCTCGCGTTCGGTCAGGCCGCCGCAGATCTGGATGATGCGATCCGCCAGGGTGGACTTACCGTGATCGATGTGGGCAATGATGGAGAAGTTGCGGATCAGTTCCATGGACAACGCTGATGGTCGGTGCTCCGCCGTGTCCTGGAACAACGGCAGCGTGCCACCACGGTGGTAGCACGAACTGGACATTATCGCATGGATCGGGGGTGAGCCGGGGTGGCGTCTCAGGGAGGCCGGACCTGAGGGAGCGCCTGCGGCGCTCCCTCACCCCGCCCCTCTCCCCGGCGAAGCCAGGGGGAGGGACCCTGACTGAGGCAAGCCTCAATATTTCGCACTTGCGCGGACGGCGTCCTCTCCCCGGCTTCGCCGGGGGAGAGGTCGGGGCGAGCAGTCATTACTCGCTATCGTCGCTACCCGGTACCGTCAAACCGATAAACTGGCTGCGATCGTCACGGCGCACCAGCAGCAAAACGGTGCTGCCGGCCTTCACGCCCTTGGTTGCTTCACGGAACGACGCCGCACTGCTTACCGGCATCTGGTTGACGCGCAGGATGACGTCGCCCGAGCGCAAGCCAGCCTGAGCTGCAACACGGCCCGTCACATTCGCTACCACGACGCCCTCACCTGCTTTCAAGCCAAGTTGCTTGCGCGTATCGGCGTCGATATCCTGTACGGTCAACCCCAACAGCGAAGAACCGGCGCGTTCGCCCGGCTGGCTGCCCTTGCCGCTACTGGACGCCAACGCATTTTTGTCGCGCGGCAGCTCGCCGACGGTAACCGGCACATCCATTTTCTTGCCGTCACGCAGGACCTGCAACGTCGCTTTGGTGCCGGGCGGCGTGATGCCGACCAGCGGCGGCAGATCCGATGCCTGGTTGATGCGCTGGCCATTGAATGCGAGCACGACGTCGCCCGCATGAATGCCGGCCTTCTCCGCGCCGCTTCCAGCGGTGACATCGCCGACCAATGCACCATTGGCATCGGGCAGTTTGAGTGCCTTGACCGCTTCGTCGGTCAACGGCTGTACTGTCACGCCGAGCATGCCACGCGAGACGAAACCATGCTCCTTGATCTGCTTGACCGCGTTCATCGCTACGTCGATCGGAATCGAGAAAGCAACGCCAAGGTAGCCGCCGGTGTTGGAATATATCTGCGAATTGACGCCGACCACCTGACCCTGCAAGTTGAACAAGGGGCCGCCGGAATTGCCGCGATTGATCGGCACGTCAGTCTGAATGAACGAGGTATAGGGCTGATCCTGGTTGCCCAGGTTACGGCCGATGGCGCTGACGATACCTTGGGTGACCGTATAGTCGAAGCCGAACGGCGAGCCGATGGCCAGCACCCACTGCCCAGGCTTGAGCGCGCGCGAATCGCCGATACTCACCGCAGGCAGGTTGCTGCCCGCATCGACCTTGAGCAACGCAATATCGTATTGCGGATCGCTGCCGACGACCTTCGCGGTCAGTGTGCGGCGATCCTGCAGGCGCACCGTCACCGTGTCGGCGTCGTCAACGACATGCGTGTTAGTAATGATGTAGCCGTCGTGCGAAATGATGAAGCCGGAGCCGAGCGAGGTACGCGCCTGCTCTTCGGGCGACGGCATCATCGGCATGCCGAAGAACCGCCGCAACAAATCGTCCGGATCGTTACCGTCGCCATCGTCCGGCGTTTGCTGCTGCCCGGTGCGCGGCATCTTGCGCGGATTGCGCTTACCGCTGTACTTCGCCTCGACATGGACAACCGCCGGTGCGTTCTGCTGCACGATACCCGTGAAATCCGGCAGGCTGCCTGTAGCGGCGGGGGCGCTCTGCGCCTGCACACTGCCCATGGACGCCAGCCCGACCAGGGCGCAGCACGCCGCGGTGCGCAAGATGACTCGACTCATGCGGATATTCCTCCTGTTTTTAAAGACACGGCTTCGCGGCCCGCAAGCTTGCCAGCGAAGGCACGACTCATGAAAGAACCTGGAAGAGGTGCCGCGACGCATGCCGCAGCACCGGAGACGACGGCAATTGCCGCCGCGTCATT
>NZ_DATCRY010000052.1:0-7771 GCF_036568765.1 Dyella sp.
GCCGCTACCGTGGGCTACATTGCGTCGGGACAGTTCGATCGCCAGTCCGACCCGCTCTTCGTCGCTGATATAGCGGCGGCTCTCGTCCGCGACATCGTGGATCCACGGCGGCAGGGTGAGGTGAATCTGCAACGGCAACACAACTCAGCCCGCCTGCTTGGCCCAGGTATCGCGCAGCGTGACCGCACGATTGAACACCGGCGCACCGGCGCGATGATCCACGCGGTCGGCAACGAAATAGCCCAGGCGCTCGAACTGATAGTGCTGCTCCGGTGCCGCCTCGGCTGCGTTCGGCTCTACCCATCCGCGCACTACGCGCTTGGCTTCGGGGTTGATGTGCTCGATCCAGGTCTTGCCGTCGCTGTCATCGTCCGGCGCGGCCACGTTGAACAGCCGGTCGTACAGTCGCACCTCGGCGACCACGCCATGCCGCGCACTGACCCAGTGGATCGTGCCTTTGACCTTGCGGTCCGCGCCCGGCATACCCGAACGCGACTCCGGATCGAGGGTGCAGCGCAATTCCACGACATTCCCCTGCGCGTCCTTGATCGCTTCATTGCACTTGACGATGCCGACGCCGCGCAGACGCACTTCGCCTTCCGGCTTCAGGCGGTGGAAACCCTTCGGTGGGACCTCGGCGAAGTCCTCGCGTTCGATCCACAGCTCGCGCGCGAAGGGTACCTGGCGCGAGCCGAAGCTTTCGTCTTTGGGGTGATTGGAAAACTGCAGCGTTTCCTCATGCCCCTCGGGCAGGTTGGCGATGACGAGCTTGAGCGGATCCAGCACCGCCATGCGGCGAGGTGCGTGCGCATCGAGATCTTCGCGAACGCAGTTTTCCAGAATGCCGTAGTCGATGATGCTGTTCTGCTTGCTCACGCCCAGCCGTTCGATCAGCAGGCGGATGCCTGCCGCCGTAAAGCCGCGGCGGCGCAGGCCGCGCAAGGTATTCATGCGCGGGTCGTCCCAGCCGTCGACGTGCTTCTCGGCGACCAGCTGAGCCAGCTTGCGCTTGCTGGTGATCGAATAGCTCAAGTTCAGGCGAGAGAACTCGATCTGCCGCGGCTTGGCCGGTTCCGTCCGGAAGCCGGCGTCGCGCAGGTGCTGCCACAGCTCCGGATGGTTGACCAGGTCGACCTTGTCGACGAACCAGTCGTACAGCGGACGATGGTCTTCGAATTCCAGCGTGCACAGCGAATGGGTAATGCCTTCCAGCGCATCGGAGAGGCAATGCGCATAGTCGTACATTGGGTAGATCGGCCACGCGTCACCGGTGTTCTGGTGGGTGATCTTGCGGATACGGTAGATCGCCGGGTCGCGCATGTTCATATTGCCCGAGGCCATGTCGATCTTCGCGCGCAGCGTCTTGCTGCCATCGGCGAATTCGCCCGCGCGCATGCGCGCGAACAGATCGAGATTCTCCGCCACCGAGCGTTCGCGGTGGGGCGAGTTGCGGCCAGGTTCGGTGAGCGTGCCACGGTATTCGCGCATCTCTTCGGGATTCAGGTCGTCCACATACGCATGGCCATCCTGAATGAGCTTCAGCGCGCCGCGATAGAACACTTCGAAGTAATCCGAGGCATGGCGCAGGTCGTGCCAGTCGTAGCCCAACCAGCGCACATCGTCCTTGATACCTTCGACGAACTCAGGGTCTTCCTTGCCGGGGTTGGTGTCGTCCAGGCGCAGGTTGCACCAGCCCGTGAACTCGGCGGCGATGCCGAAGTTCAGGCAGATCGCCTTGGCGTGACCGATATGCAGGTAGCCGTTGGGCTCGGGCGGAAAGCGCGTGCGGATGGCGTGGTGCTTGCCGGTAGCCAGGTCGTCGCGAATGATCTGGCGGATAAAGTCGCGCTGCTGGCCGTCGCCGGAGGAGGGCGTGGCGTGGGCGGGCGAAGGGGCCAGTGAAGATTCGGTGGACATGGGGTAACGGCTCAAAGTTATTCGTTGGGAACCGACGATTCTACTGGTTCTGGCGAATTTGACGATCCAGGTCGCCCGGGAGGCTGTCTCTGACCGGGTAGGCCCAGTGCGGGCGCGGGTTTGCCGGTGGGAACAGCCAGATAATTGCGCCGAACAGGCTCAGGCACACTCAGGCGAGCAAACCGTCAAGGCCGGCATCCGGGTAGGCTGCCGCCAGCGCATCGCGTGCCTCGGCCAGTTGGGATTGGATGGCGCGAACGATGTCTTCGGCAACCGGCCAATGATCTTCGGCCACCATGACGGCGATATAGTCCATCGCGGGGAGCTGTCCCACGGCTCCGGTGAGATATTCGCCGCTGATGAACGCCGGAATCTCGGCGCGCTCAAGGGCGTCCTTGATCAGATGGGCGTCGATCAGGCTTTCGGCTCGGTACACGATACGCATGTCGCCAAGCTACCCGTGGTTGCCTGCCGCGGCAAGACCCGGCAAAAGGGCAGGTGCTCGCCAATACATTTGTGTAGACCAGCCCCTACAACTACCTGGGCTTACCTCTCTTGTTCTCACGCGAAGCCAAGCGGGCGCCTATTCTCAAAAAGTCTTGCTAAATGGCTCAATGGGCTTGCCTGCCGAAGTGCGGCTGAAGAACAGCTGTGCGATCGGGGGCTAACCGACATGGAGCTTAATAAAATGGACATCAAGGTAAAAACCAAGGGCATGGCGCTGGCTGTACTGCTTGCCTTCGGACTCACAGCGCAGGCGGCGCCGACCCCGGCAACCGTTCAGGAGGCCAAACAGCAAGGCGCGCAGCAGGTCGCATTGCTGTTGTCCGATCGGATATTCACAGACGCTTTGCGACGCCAATTGTCCGACGCTGAGAAGGAGGGCGGCGGCAGTCAGGAAATCGCTACGCCGCTCACATCGCTACTGGCAGAGTACCGTACCCGCCAAGGCCGTTCGGCGGTCATTGAGACGCTGCGGGGCTTCGACACCGCAGTCAAAGCGTTGAAAGGCTATCCGACAATGAGGGCAGGCGTGTTGCAGCTTCGCCTGTATGTGCCTAAAGGTCAGCCATCGCCCACGGATTTCGGCAACTTGCTGGTCGCTTTCGAGCCGGCAGGCAAATCATCGAACTGGACTACCGTCGACGCATATGACAGCGAGGGTCGCCTACACCTCCTCGATGCCAGGCAGGCGCCGGATTTCCCTGTGCTGGTGCTTGACATCGATGGGCGACAGGATCTGCGTGAAGGCGTTCGTATCATGAACCAGACGTTGGCCGAGGGCGGCCTGCATCTGAGCGACCAGAAATCCTCGGATTACGAATTGACCGTGCTGACCAAGATTCGCCTCGACTCCGACAAGGAACCATGGCTGTCGGGGGCCGCCGAAGTATTTGCGATGGTTTCAGGCATGAAGCCGAATCAGGAAGGGCCCAATTTGCAAATTGTGGATATGCCGTATCTGGATTGGGAAAAGCGGGACTACTTTCCAGGTCAGGATCTGATTCATTGGAGCGATTTCGGACTTGGTGCCGTCAATATCCAGTTGTTCGAGCAGGATGACGATGCCAATTACAAGGCATTGGCGAGCGCCATCCTCGATGGGATATCGCAGGTGCTCGACAAGTTCGAGCCCACGTATTCGTTCATCCCCAAGATTGCCGATGCGATTCTGAAGGTGACGCCGGATTCATGGTGGATCAACGATAACGACTATCTCGATTCGTATTATTTGATCGAGAAGGGCAAGTCGTATGTCGATCGCCCCGGTGCTGCAGGCAACGCTACGGCGACATTCACGCCGTATACGATCAAGCGACCGTAACCCGATCGGTCAGCCTTGAGTTTTTGGCCCAGGGGCCATCGGGCCGAAGTGCTCCGATGGCCCCTTGTTCATTTGCGCTAGGATGAGCAGATGGATTACAGCTATGCCTCTATTGCCTCCCTGGTTCGCGATGTGCCCGACTTTCCGCAACCGGGCGTCGTATTTCGCGATGTCACTCCGCTGCTTGCCGATGCCGGACAGTTTGCCCGCTGTATCGACGCCATGGCCGAGCCATGGCATGGCAGCGGCATACAGGCTGTTTGCGGCGTCGAGTCGCGCGGTTTCATTTTTGGCGCCGCGCTGGCGCAGAAGCTGCACGCGGGCTTCGTTCCTTTGCGTAAGCCCGGCAAGCTGCCGCCGCCGGTGACGACGGTGGAGTACGCGCTCGAATATGGCGTCGATCGCCTACAGGCACGTAACGATGCGTTGCGTCCCGGCGAAAAGGTCTTGCTGGTCGACGATGTACTGGCTACCGGCGGCACCCTCGCGGCCGCCCGCGCCCTGGTCGAGAAGCTTCAAGCGACGCTTTGCGGCGCCAGTCTCCTGATCGAACTGGCGGCTTTGCAGGGGCGTTCGCGCTGGCCCGCGGACCTGCCGCTGCATGTGTTGTTGCGTTATTGAATTTGCCGCGGGCCAGTACCACTTAACTGTACTGTCCCCAACCTGCTCAGGAGGCCGCCATGCTCGGAATCGGAGCTTGGAAACAACGTATGCCGCAACCGGAAGACGCCTTGCCGGGTCGCCAGACGCCGATCCTGGATCCACGGCCGCACCATGTCACTGGGCGGTCCTTGCTGCCATCGGCATTTCCCGGCAGCAAAACCCTTATTGTCGGAATGGGCTGCTTCTGGGGGGCGGAGCGCAAGTTCTGGAATATCCCAGGCGTCTACACCACCGCGGTCGGCTATGCCGGGGGCTACACCCCGAACCCGACTTATCGGGAAGTATGTTCGGGGCAGACCGGCCACACCGAAGCCGTGCAGATCGTCTATGACCCGGCCAACGTGGACCTCTCCAGCCTGCTGCGTACGTTTTGGGAAAACCACGATCCCACCCAGGGCATGCGTCAGGGTAACGATGTCGGTAGCCAGTATCGGTCGGCGATCTATGCCACCGACGCGGAGCAGTTGGCCGCAGCCGAAGCGTCGCGTCGCGATTACCAGGCGCAGCTGACACGCGCCGGCTACGGGGCTATCAGCACCGATATCGCCATGGCCGGTCCTTTCTATTACGCCGAAGATGAGCACCAGCAGTATCTGTCCAAGCACCCGGACGGCTATTGCGGCTTGGGCGGTACGGGCGTGGTGTGTCCTATCGGGCTGGATGCGGCCTGATCGCGCCCCAAAGGTGTTTTAAACGGTCCGGAGTGAGGCCGGACTCAAAAAAGTCCGGCCTCACGCGTTAACATCGGCGAATGACTGCCGAAGGATCGTGCATGGCCAAGCTTTCCTCACTTGCCGCCTGTCTTCTGATCGTACTGTGCGTTACCGGATGCGATGTTTCGCAGTCTCAATCCGCGACGCCGGCGCAGGTGTCCAAGTATTCCGTGGATCGCATTTTCAAGGATCCGAAGGCCCAGGCGCTTGCCGTGGCCGCGGAGACCGGGAACGTTGCCGAAGTGCAGCGCTTGATGAAGCAGGAACACGTCAATCCCGACACGATCTTCAGTGACGATGGCAGCGGGATGCCGTTGATCGCATGGCCTGTGTTTACCGAGAGCCCGGCGGGTCTGAAGGCCATGCTCGACAACGGGGCAGATCCGAACGCCAAACGGCTCCATCCTTTGCAGAACACCACCCGTTTCAAGGGGAGGTACCAGAACGGTGCCATGGTGTGGGCGGCGAAGGCGGAAGACCCGATCTACCTGAAAGAACTGCTCGATCACGGCGGAGACCCCAATACAAGGAATTCCAACGGCGAATCGTTACTCTTTCAAGCGTATATCTGGCACGACCAATGGCAGAACGTGCAGCTTCTTGTAGAAAGAGGCGCGGATATCAATGCCCTGTCGCAGCAGATGTCGATTCTGTACGACTACAGTTCGATGGGCAGGTTCGAAAAGGTGTATTGGCTTTTGAATCATGGTGCCGATCCCCGCGTCGGAACGCTGATCAATCAACCGCCACCGCCTGCGCCAAAGCGATATCTCGCGGTTGAGGATATTTTTTGGCATCCCGGAGATCCCAAAGACCCGACTTGGCAACGCAAGTGCCAGCAATGGTTGCTGCAGCACGGGTTTACGCGACCACCTATGCCGAATGATTATCGCGACATGCGCAAGAAATTTGGCCTTCCTTACGAAGAGAAAGACATTCCGTTGTTATAACCGTTTGATCAAGGAGTGATGCGATGTCTGGCGATCCTCAGCAAGAGCAAGCGCTGTTGCAGCGACTTCGTGCAAGCGGCGACTCGGCGGCCCAACGCGAAGCGCAACAGTTAGCAGGGCTCTATCACGATCAGCAGATGGGTGAACTGGCAGCCGATGCGTACAACGCAGCTAAGGGTACAGAGCAGCCTCCTGCGGGATGGGCCCGTGCAAGTGAGCATCCTGAATTGATAACTAGGTATGCGCCCTCGCTTCATATAAGCCGGGATCAATTGAATGACATGCTCAAACCCGACGAGTCGGGCTTTCGCGCCGAAATCTACTTACCGGACCCTGCGGTGCTCGGTCCTGACTACAAGCCAGTGGTAGCCTTCAAAGGTTCGTCGGGTGACGTGCTGACATCTGATGGAAAGCTTCATTCCACCACTCAAGAAGATTTTCTGGCGAATAATTTTCCACAGTCGGTTGGCATGCGCACGGACTATTACGATCGCGCCATGCGGCTTTCGAGGGAGTTGCAGCGCGGCGGCCTCGATTTTGAACTTACGGGACACAGTCTTGCCGGCGGTATGGCGGCAGCGGCTTCAGCCGTTACTGGAAACCATGCTACAACCTGGAACGCTGCAGGTCTGCATCCGGAGACAGCTCGGCGTTTCGCCGCAGAAAACCCTGGCGTAGTCGTACATGACATAAGCAAGAGTATTAATTCTTACCAGGTCCAAGGCGAGCTTCTCAATAACGGCGTGCAGGGCAACATTCATAGCCTTGATTATTTGCAACGGCAAGAACTCGGAGCGGTGTTGCAGGAGGGCAGCCAACTCTTGAATCAATTGCCACAAGGCCGTGAGTTGCTGAAGCAGAACCTCGCCAAGAACATGCCGCCGGAGGCACAGAAGACAGTCCAGGACTTCATCGACAAGGTGGCAACGGGCGATACCAACAAAATGCTGCGCGAGTTGCCGCTTGCAGCGGGGCAGCAGCAACCTTTGTTGGCGCCGATGATGCCGTCCGGTCCCGATGGCACAGTGCTGATAGCGCGCAAGAATCAAATGTCCCTGCCAGAAGTGACTTATCTGGCCAAGCCGTTGCTCGAAACGGCCGGAGCAGTCGCAAAGGGTGCGCAGTTGGGCCATCAGGCGGGCGAGGTGGTGGCTGCCGGCGGCAAGGTGACGAATCAGGCATTACACGCGACTGGCGGCGGAATACGGAATATCACCGAAATGGGCGGACAGGCCGCCCGCACAGTAACCCAGGCTGGCGGCCATGCGGCACAAGGTGCAGAGCATCTGGCCGGTGCTGCTGCCGCCCACGGCCGTGTTGCAGTAGGCGAGGTGGGGGCACGGGTCAGTGAGGGGTTGGGTAGTCTTGGACAGTTCACTGCATCGCTGGAAGCCGATGCCCTGCGCAAAGTAGGTAGCGTCCTGCCGGACGGCGCTCAAAAATGGATGAACAACCAGGCGCAGCAACTCGATCGGGCTGGCGATGCCGTGCATCGCTTGGGGCAGGGCCTGGGCGCCGATGCGCGGCGCGATGCGCATGCTGACGCGGCAACGATCCGCGATGCCACGCGTACCTTGCAGGCGGCAACCGATCATGTGGCCACGCGGCTGGGAAATCTGCAGCACGATGCTGTGGCAGGAGCGGGGACATTGGCGGGTCGCGGCCTGGATGCGGTGGGAAACGCCGTGCAGCATGTTGCCGAC
>NZ_DATCRY010000053.1:0-25217 GCF_036568765.1 Dyella sp.
CTTCCGGTGCAGGCCCCAGGCATAACCTTTGAGCTCGCCGTTGCTGGCAATGACACGATGGCACGGTACGACAAGGGCTATAGGATTGGCGCCATTGGCCGCACCGATATCGATGGCCGCGCGCGGGTCGGTGAAACCCAACTCTTTGGCTAGCTTGCCGTAGGTGGTCGTGGTACCGGAAGGAATGCGTCGCAGTGCCGCCCATACCCGCTGCTGCAGACCGGAGCCGGCCGTAGCCGTCGGCAGATCGTTGAGCGCATCCAACTCGCCGGCGAAGTATCGGGCCATCGCTTCGCTAACGGCAGCAGGCGCGCTTATCTCGGCCATATCGGTGTCGCCATAGTGTTCGTGAAGCAGACGATGCAGGCGTGCCTTGTGATCGGCGAAATCGAGTGCACGTATCTGCTTCTGCGCGTCGGTCACAAGCAGCATGTCGCCCAGGGGCGATTCCAGATGGCTCAAGAACAGTTGCATGATGCAATCCTCGTATCTAGATGAAGGCCGGAAGCGGCTAGTATTGGCTGTCGTGATGGACTTGAAAGGACTAGGGCGTGGGGCAGACCTTGCACGCGAAAGTCACGCAACGTTATCCGCGCTTCCTGGCGTCGTTGTGCATTTGCGGTTATCGCAAACGCGTCATTCCCATATCGCCAAACACATAGGTTTCTCCCGAATCCATATGCAACTCGATAACGCCACCCTCGCCGGTCTGCCATCGAGCAAGCCCCGCATCCACCAGTAGCTGGCAATACGCCTCGATACGGCGGCGCGATTCGAAAAGAGCGTTCATCGCGTTATCGGCTAGTGGGTTCATGAGCATCATGGGCCAATGCGTGGGAAGAAAAACTCCGTTTCTTGCACTCGGGTTTTGACGCTCAACCCGCCTTGCGGAACGTGAAGTTGATGCGTTGGCTACCCAGCCATGGATGCGGCTCATCTTTCAGCGGCATGACACCGTGATAGCGCAATCGATCGGCGCCGCCCCAAACCGCCACATCGCCGTGATGTAGCGGCACTTTCGCCGCACGATCCGAGCGTGCCGCACCACCGAATAAAAAGGTGGCCGGCATGCCCAGCGAGACCGAGACAATCGGTGCGTCGAAATCGCGCTCGTTGCGATCTTGATGCAAAGACAGTCTCGAACCTGGCAGATAGCGATTGATCAGGCACGCGTCGGGTTGAAAAGCCTCGAAACCCGCAGAGGCGGCAGCCCCGCGCGCCAATTCCCTGAACACATCCGGCATGGGTGGCCACGGCCTTGCGCTAAGCGGATCGATGGCGCTGTAGCGATAACCGCGCCTGTCGCTCGTCCACCCCAATGCACCACAGTTGGTCAATGCAACCGACATTGCGAAGCCACCCAGCGTGACCATATGCCGGAACGGCGAGCAGACCTCGATATCGGCGACGGCGCGCAGCAATGCGGCTACATACGGCAATGCGAACCCACGCAACACGAGGGCGCACGGCCCGATACGCTCGCGCCCATGCGCCTCTATAGGGATCAGATCCTGTGTCGCCATGGCAGAGACAGCGGGCATCGTGGAAGATCAGTCCAATGGTGTGGCGCCTGCCGCTGCGAACGCGGCTGACACCGTGCCGCATGGCCACTCTACGAACGCCTCGCGCTCCTTGGGTTGGCCGCTGATTGACGGTAAAAACGACGGCGTCGCCCTGACACAGCGCAATGACATCGGCGCGCTGGCTATTTGCTGACCGCTCGGTCATGACAAATTCGCCCCCCGTAAAATCACGCCCCGGTTCGGACAGAAGAATCGCCACCTGCAGTGGAAAAACATGCTCGCCATAGAGATCTTGATGCAGGCAGTTATAGTCGCCTTCGCCGTACTGCAAAATCAGCGGCGTGGGTCGTACCTGCCCGGCGCGGTGGCATTGATCGAGAAACGTATCCAGCTCCGCCGGATATTCGTTCGCGATGCCCATCTGGCGATTCCACCGATTGGCGATAGGTGCAAGCTGCGGATAGAGCATGTGGCGCAGACGATCAAGCACCGGGGGCAATGGATAGGCGAAGTATTTGTATTCGCCGCGACCGAAGCCATGCCGCACCATGACGACACGAGAACGATAGCCTGTCTCCCTGGGATAAAGGGCTGCCAAGTCGTCGCATTGCTGCCTCTCCAGCAGCCACGGCAGCACGGCGTAGCCATGAGCATCCAGGGATTGCTCGATATGTTTCCAATCGAAATTCGTAGCCAATGATACGGGCATAGTGGATTTCTCGGCGAAAAGTAAGTTTCGACTGCAACAGTCGAAGTGGTCCCGACCGAAGTTAGGCTTTCAGCCGCCGAAGCGAAATCCGATTCTTGCTGTCAGACCCTCGTCAAACGGGGGGCAAGCGTTTTTTCCGATAGGCCAAGGTCGTGAGACAAGCACCAGCGACATAGATCGCCGGCGGAATGAAGCCGCGCAGCAGGGGGACATAGCCTGGCAGGACAACTACCGCCACCCAGACAGCATCTGCCCAGCCGATGACCAGCAGATTGCGCCAATACGCGCGCTCACTGTTATGCCAGTTTCCTATCGCAACGACGATGGCAAACAGGGCAATGCAGGCCATATAGGCAGCAAGCTGAAAGGTCCGACCCTGGGCAATACCGGTTTGAGCCACCCCGAGTTGCCGGATATCCCAAGCCACATAGAGGTGAAACATGCCCCAAGCCACATAACAAAGTGCGCCAAAACGCGCCATCCAGTTTTCTGTTTGGGAATGCTGCATGGCAATACGTTGTCCGTAGTAGATGTCTTAGGCGATTCGCTGCCGCTCCATAAGGGTTACCTGGGTTGGCTCACGATGTAACCCTCGCCCCCCTGCCAGCGAAGAACGACAGCAGAGGCCGTTCAGGACCTCGGTATCTAGACTTCGACAAGGACATTCCGTCATGAAAACGCGTATCGCCACCCTTTTCCTCGGCCTGCTCGGTCTCGCTCTCACGGCGCATGCCTTAGCTGCCGAGGTACCCTTCAATCAGCAGCAGTTCGATCAGGCCCTGGCTGCCGGCAAGCCGGCCGTGGTGTATTTCCACGCCGACTGGTGTCCCACCTGTCGCGCCCAGCAACCGATCGTCAGCCGCCTGGCCAAAGAGCAGCAGTTCCAGCCTGTAACGGTATTCGTGGCCGATTTCGACAAGGAAAGCGCACTGAAGAAATCGCTGCGTGTCGCTCAGCAATCGACCTTCGTGGTCTTCAAGCAGGGACATGAAGTGACGCGGTCTACCGGGCAGACACAGGAGTCGGCAATCCGCGCGACGTTCCAGAGCGCGCTGTAATGGATTTCAGCTTGGCCACTTACGCCATCGGTTACCTGGCCGGTGCCGCCTCGCTGCTGTCCCCGTGCGTATTGCCCATCCTGCCGATCCTTGTCGGGTCGGCAGTATCCAAACATCGACTTGGGCTGGTTGCGCTGGCGTTTGGCCTGGCGCTGTCGTTCTCTGTCGTAGGCATATTCATTGCCACTGTCGGTATTTCGATCGGGCTGGATTCGGAAACGTTCCGCCGTGTGGCTGCCGCGCTCATGTTACTGTTCGGTGTAGTGATGTTGGTGCCCCGACTGCAGGAAGGCTTTGCGCGGCTGACCTCCGGACTGGGCTCGGGCGGCCAGAAGGCTCTGGGGCAAATAAAAGGCGAAGGTCTCTGGAGTCAGTTGCTGATCGGCTTGCTTCTGGGCCTCGTATGGAGTCCGTGCGTCGGCCCGACGTTGGGCGCCGCCTCCACTCTCGCCGCTCAAGGCAAGGATCTTGCCCAGGTAACCCTGCTGATGGCGGTATTCGGCCTGGGGGCCGGCACGCCGCTCTTGTTGTTGGGCCTGGTATCGCAGACAGCGGTGTCACGGGTCCGCAGCTCCATGGCGAACTGGGGCAAAGGCATGAAGATCGCCATGGGCGTGATGTTCGTTATCTTCGGTGCCTTGATTCTTACCGGCTGGGATCGCCCCTTGGAGGCCTATCTGGTTGCGATCAGTCCTGAGTGGCTGACGCGCTTTACCACATCGCTCTGAGGCATTGTCGACATCTTCCCCCTCATGAGGAGCATCCGTGATCCGCTTCTACTACCACCCCACCCCCAACCCAGCCAAGGTGGCGTTACTGCTCGAGGAGCTGGGCTTGCAGTACGAAGCGATTCCTGTGGATACGAGCAAAGGCGAGCAACACACGCCCGCCTTTCGCGCCATCAACCCCAATGGAAAACTGCCGGCCATCGTCGATACGGACGATACGGGCCGTTCCATACGCGTATTCGATTCGAACGCCATTCTGCTTTATCTGGGCGACAAGGCCGGACGATTCATCGCGACCGCGCATGAGCGAGGCGAACTGCTTTCCTGGCTGTTCTTTATCGCCACCGGTCTCGGGCCGTTTTCTGGACAAGCCGTGCACTTTCAGCATTCGGCCACCGAAACGTCGCCCTATGCAATCAATCGCTACCGCCGTGAAGCGGAGCGACACTATCAGGTTCTGGACGACCATCTGCAAACCCGCGAATTTATCGTAGGCGACACCTACTCTATCGTCGATATGGCTGGCTGGGGTTGGATAGACCGTGCCCCCCGCGTGCTACCCGGCAACAGCGATGCCTTAGGGGCTTATCCCCACATTAAACGCTGGTTCCACCATATCGACAGACGCCCCGCCGCGGCCCGGGCTCGAACCGTTTGTACCGATCACGTCTTCAAGAAAGAAATGGACGAGGAAGCGCGCCGCGCGCTCTTCCCGTCCAACTATCCGCCCGTCCGTTGATACCCCAAGGAACCACCTGCCATGACACGTTATGCACTATCTGTCGAACTGAAGGCCAAACCCGGCAAGGAAGAAGAGGTCGCCGCGTTTCTTGCCGGCGCACAAGCGTTGGTCGATGCAGAACCTGGCACGGTGGCGTGGTTCGCCATACGCCTGGACCAGCAGACATTTGCCATCTTCGACGCCTTCGCCACCGAAGAAGGCCGCGATGCGCACCTCAATGGTGCCGTTGCCGCTGCGCTGATGGCCAACGCCAGTGCATTGCTGGCCGAAATGCCGCAGATCCGCAAGGCGCAGGTGCTCGCCGATAAGCTGCCTTGAGCGCGTAAATACACAGGCATAAAAAAGGCGCCCTGAATCAGGGCGCCCAAATGGACGACCGGGGGCGATCGTCCGGGGCACCTGCATACGTGCCGATGAGCATTTCACCGAGGAACCGTGATGCAAGTGCGGAGAATTAAGCCCGAGAGTGCAAGGTGATTCTGTAGGCGAAGACCTACACCTAATGTAAGGAACGTTCGACGTCGATGCTGTAATCGATTACGCGTCGCTCTCGACCACGTCACGCCAACTGCCATCGCTCTCCTGTACTCGCACGGGCGGATGCACGCGGCCATGCGCGCGAACCAGGCGGGAACGCATGGCCAGCGCAGCCGACACGGCTTCGTCGCGACTACGGAACGTTCCCACGCGAGCGGCTTCGCCGCGCACGACCCAAGGCGTGTCGGAGCTGAAAGGAACGAAGAGACGTACTTTTTCCGGAACCATGGCGCCACCTCTTACATACGTCTTGGGAGGAGGAGACGGCAACCGAACCTGAGGAAGCCCACGGGCGGGAAAAATGCAGGGGTTCGGAGCGGTCTCGCGGAAACGCGACAAGGCCAGTCTGGCAGAACCATATGACAGCCCGATACTACTCCGAGCAGACGTTTACGCACGGTTAAAACTAATCAAGACATCTCTAGAGCTCGCGTACGACGCGAAATCCTACGCGTCCGCTGCGTACAGTGGCGTCGGCGCCTTGCCGATAAGCCGAGCGAACCTGATCGGGCGAACTGCCCCAGGAGCCGCCGCGAATCACTCGCGTGCCACAACCTGGATTGACCCAGGCGCTACCGTCGCGCGGCGCACGAATATAGTTGTCGTGCCAGCAGTCTTCGACCCATTTGGACACGTTGCCGTTGATGTCGTACAGGCCGAATGGATTGGGCGCGAAGCTCATGACCGGCGCCGGCCCCCAGTAACCGTCGCGATAACCTGCGAAGGCGTTGCTCCAGCGCCGACCGTTGGCAGAGCGATCGTTGCTGCCGGTGAGATTTTCCACTCGCGTCTTGGGTGCCCCGTCCCCCCACCAGTACTTGCTGGCGGTACCGCCACGCAGCGCGTACTCGAACTCCGCTTCGCTAGGCAGGCGATACTTCTTGCCGGTGCGCTGGCTGAGCCATTCAGCATAAGCACGAGCATCGTTCCACGACACATTCACCACCGGCAGCCTGTCTTCGGCGTTGCGGCCAGCGTAATCGGACTGCCAGCTCGCCCCGGTGTCATCGCGCATCGCGCCGCTACGCTCGTCGTATACGCTGGCACCGCCCAGGCGCACGGACTCGGGCTGGTATCCGCTGGCCTTGACGAACTCGCGGAACTGCCCAACCGTGACATCCGTCCGTGCCATGGCAAACCCCTTGTCCAGGGTCACCGCGTGCTGCGGCGTCTCACTGTCGTTGCGGCCATTCTCGTTGTCGGCCGCGCCCATGGCGAAATTGCCGGTGGGAATGACCACCATCGCCGGCGCCTGGCCCGGCAGGTCGACGAAGCGATCATTGAACACCTGGCCAGGCTTGTAGCTGGCATAGAGCCGGGCATTGGTCACGCGCTCGCTGAAATCCTTCAGGACATCGGCATCGGCACCGATGGTCTGGGCTTGCGCGGCCAACTGCTCGGCGAGCGTCAGGTTGCCGGCATCCAGCGCCGAGCGTGCCTGCACCATCAAGGTGCTACCGCGCTGCTTGCGCATGCTGTCGACACGTCCCTGCACATCCCGCAGCTGCGCTGAACCGGGCTGTATGTCCGCACCTTCGGTCAGCGCTTGCTCCGCGCCATTGAAATCGTTTTGTGCCACCGCCGCCAATGCGCGATCCAGCACAGCCCGCTGCACCTGCAGCAGGCCCTGCTGGGCTACCGCGTTTTCAGGATCGAGCTGCTGTACCTGGCGATAAAGTTCCAGCGCATTGTCGCCCTTGGGCTGATCTGCCTTGCCGGCTTGCAGCAAGCCGGCCGCCTTGGCCAGCAAGGGGCGCGCCTGCTGCAACGTCTTGATCTTCTGGGTCAGGTCGGCCACGTCGGTCGCTGTATCCGGCAAGGTCTTGAGCGCCTCGAGCAAATCGCTGGCAGACTCGGCGTCGCCCACGGCCAGATCCTGGCCGATTGCCGCGACCAGCCGCGCCTTCACCTCGAACAGGCCCTGCGCTGCGCGCCGGCTGTCGGGCTTGAGCTTCAGGGCCTCCTGGTACATCGCCGCGGCGCTGCGCTTATCGCCTACCAGTTGCCCAGCACGCAAGGCCTTGCCGGCATCGACGAGCAAAGCTTCCACCTGTGGCGTATCGGCCGACTTCTGCTCCGGTAACTGGGTGTTCCTGGCGGTCATGCGTGCCACGATCACCTCGGTCGGTGCCAGGGTCAGAGGCGGCCCGGCATCGATCTCGGAAACGTCGGGCATGGGGGCGCGTGGCAAGAACGAGGGCGACGTAGCCGGGCCCAGGTTCATCGACCGGCGCGGCGCGATCTGCGCCGGATCCACGTGAAAAACCCGCGGAAAGAAGTGATAGACCAACGCCATTCCAAGCACGACCACGCCCAGGGCGCCACCGAAGGCGCGCTGGCGAAGTACGGTTTCCTTGCTCGGCATAGTGTGCGTCCCTGGTGCGGCCTGCTATGGTTCGCCGCCTACCATAGGCACAAACCGGTGACAGGACAATGCATCGCGTGAAGCCGGTTTCAAGGACGTAAATGATGCAACCCCTTCCTGCGGCGCCCGGCGCCGATTGGATCGATCATCGCGACTCGCTTGAACGTTGGCTGCACGATGTCCCGCGCGACGCGGTCGTCGGCCTCGATACCGAGTTCATGCGGCGCGACACCTTCTACCCTCGGTTGGCGCTGCTGCAATTGGGCGTGGCCGACCGCTACGCGCTGGTCGATCCGCTGGCGTTCCCGATCGGCGATGCCCTGCGTCCGCTATTGAGCGGCAACGACACCATCACGGTCATGCACAGCGCCAGCGAGGACCTCGAGGCCCTATCGCCACTTCTGCCAGGCGGTCCGCGCCGACTGTTCGACACACAGATCGCAGCAGCCTTCGTCGGCCTTGGACTGGGTCCGAGCTATCGCGCTCTGGTCGCGGAACTGGCCGGCGGTATCGAACTGGATAAGGGAGAGACCCGTTCGGACTGGCTACAGCGTCCGCTCACCGACTCGCAACGCAGCTATGCCACGCTCGATGTGGTGTACCTGCAACCGGTATACGAACAACTGGCCGAGCGTTTGCGCCAGCGCGGCCGCCAGGCATGGCATGCGGAAGATTGTGAGCGCCTGAAACTCCGCATGTGCTCGCGCGAGGGCGATCCACAACCCCAGCGCGCCTTCCGTGGCGCCGCGGACTGGACGCCCACCCAGCGCGCGCTGCTGCGCCGCATCCTGCTGTGGCGCGACAAGACCGCCCGTGCCCTCGACCGCCCACGTCCCTGGCTGCTCGAGGATGCCTTGGTCATGAGCCTCGCTCAGCAGCCACCGGCCAATCTGGCCGAATTAGAGCAGCGCAGTCGCGCCCAGCGCGCGCTGCGCTCGGCACAGCGCGCCGAGTTGCTTCAGGTGCTGGCACCCCCGGTCAGCGAGGAGGAAGTGGCACAAACCGCAGCTATCCCAGGCCAGGCGCTGGGCAAAGCCAAGCTGGCGCTCGGCGAGATGAAGCTGAAAATCGACGCCCTGGCCGTAGACCTGGATCTGCCCGCCGGCTTGCTTTGCCCGCGCAAGGTATTGGAGGAATACGTCGTTACCGCCGAGTGGCCTGAGTTCCTCGGAGGCTGGCGCAAGGAGATTCTCGAGGCACCGCTCAGCCGCCTGTTGCCGGGCTGAGCAGGCCACGGCCGTCGCACCGATAGCGTTGGCCGGAATGGGAAAGCCAGCGCTTTCCAGCTACCGCAGTTACGGCTTGTCGATCGCCACCGGCGTAGAGGAAGCCTGCACGGCTGGCATCTGTTCGCTGGTGTATTTGTAGACGTCCGAACCGATAGCGAACGCTGTGAAATGTTGTCCTTGCATGAGAATACGGAACTTATTGACCGCGCGCCCCAGTTCTACGCGCTCCCAATGCAAGCCGCCATCCCGGGTTTCGAAGCCGCCTTTGGTGGTTCCGACCCAACCCAGATCGGCATTGGCAAAGCCCACACCGAACTCCATGGTCTCCTTGTCGTCCACGATGGCACAGATACCTCGCATCGTCGGGCCGGGCAAATGCGTTACGGCCGCCCAATGATCGCCACCGTCTTTCGTCTCGTATAGCGGCGTGTTATCTGTGACGCGGGGGTAGTAGTCCGTACCGATATTCCCCGCAAAGCCATGACGCGCATCGACCATGCCGATCGCCCGGAAGTATGTACCCGGCTGCTTCAGGATGTTCTGCCAGCTTTTACCGCCATCCTGGCTGCGCCAGATATTGCCTTTGCCGGTGGCTGCCTTCTCCGGGAGACAGACTGATATCGGATGCCAGACTTTGGCCACAGGCCATCAGCAATACGAAGATGAAAAGCGAACGACGAACGAAATGAGCGCGGCACACAACACGGCCAACATCGAGCATGGAAGTACCTGACATAGGATGGACATGCGCTGGGGTGCGCAAGCAAATGTCGAGCACTCGTTGCTCGATATGAAACAAAGTTACCGGTGCTACTCCTCCTTCCTGTCCCAATCGATACATGACTGATGCCAGGTATCGCCGTCGATATCAGCATGCGCCTGGCTGGGATATCGATACATGCGGCGAAAGGCATCGGGTCCGGCGCGAGATCCCTTTTTTCGTGGCAGGCTGGGACGGCACGCTTTGACGCGGACGGACATCGTAGAGGCAGGTCCGGCCCAGGTAGGGCCTGGGGTGTTGGCAGATAGGTCCTTGGCTGATATAGTTTTCTGATAATGGGGCGGTAGCTCAGCTGGGAGAGCGTCGCGTTCGCAATGCGAAGGTCGGGAGTTCGATCCTCCTCCGCTCCACCATTCCTTTACCAGACAAACAGCGCTTACGCCTCATGGCGTCAAGCGCTGTTTTGTTTTGGAGGAAGCTGTCGCTTCCCGGATGCTCACCAGCTGAATTTGGCACCTGTGCCGAAACGGCAGTTGATCGCCTCGCTTATCGTCGTGCCCGTGGGCTCCCCATGCGCCGCCTCGACCAGACTCACAACTACGTAGTCGCCGCCCGATGCCGGGCCGACCAGTGCGTAGCTAGCGTACTTATCGACAATCTTTCGATTTCCCCAGTCGGATGGACCGTTCATATCGACGACTTCGGAATGCATCTCCCGAAATCGAATGCGACTGAACTGACCGAACTGGCCATACGAACTGTCTTCAACGAACGTCTTGGGAACGGCCACGTGTGCGATACCCGGAGGAAGACCCGTGCAATCATGGGTGTCCTCGGCATCGAGCGTCATCGTGACGGTGTGTCCATCGAGCAGCGCCTGTCGAACGGCCGCGTAGGTTTGGGCTTGTGCCGCTTCCGCATTGCTTGCCGCGGATACAGACAGAAAGCCGACTGCCAAGAGCGCGTACGGATTAATGTGGAGACTCATGGGAATTTCACGTTTGGATAAAGGCCGGAGTTTCACAGAGTCGAGCGTCGAAAGAGTGCCGCCAAGAGCATGAGATCGATAAATGAGACGATTCGCTCGGGTCGCGGCAGCTCACCCAGTGAGGCACAATCGTCGTGACTGAAAGGAACCTATAAAACCCCAGTTTTCACCGTCACCCTGGCGCCCCTCGAAAAAGGAGGCGCCGGAATGACGATCAGAAGAGGACTTTTCGAGGTTCCCTGAAGCCGCTCCCACAGCGACAGACTTCGTTTTCGCAGTGTGTCCAGGCAATTGAGAAGTTTTTAGAGGCTCTCTGAAGTTCTTCCTGTAGAAAAACCGGTCTTTGGAAGTTTTCTGTACTAGCTACTATCGCTCGAGGTAGCAACATGGCAAAGGGCTCAGACTTACTGGTCGCGGCGCTGGAGAACGAGGGCGTCGATCGCATTTTCGGTATTCCCGGCGAAGAAAACCTGGACTTCGTCGAATCACTGCGAGCCTCGAAGATCGAGCTCGTTCTTACCCGTCACGAGCAAGCCGCGGCTTTCATGGCTGCAACGCAGGGGCGCCTTACCGGCCGTCCCGGCGTATGCCTGTCGACCCTGGGGCCAGGTGCGCTGAACTTCACCACAGGTGCGGCTTACGCCTACCTCGGCGCCATGCCCATGGTGATCATTACGGGACAGAAGGCAATCAAGAGTGCGCGGCAGGCTCGATTCCAGATCGTGGATGTCGTTGCCGCCATGCGACCATTGACGAAAATGACGCGGCAGATCGTCTCGGCGGCTTCGATACCTACCCTGGTCCGCGATGCGTTTCGCGTCGCAAGCGAAGAGCGGCCGGGGCCGGTCCACCTGGAACTGCCGGAAGACATCGCCGTGGAAGTCGCCGAGGCCAGGCTCGTGCCACCGCATACGATCGCTGCGCCCATCGCTGCCGGCTCCACTATCGAGGAGGCCGCCGAGATGATCGCCAAGGCTGTATGCCCGATCGTCATGGTCGGCGCGGCGGGAAATCGGCCCCGCCTTGTCGAGCCGCTTTCGGGTTTTGTACGCAAGCTGCAAATCCCGTTCTTCAATACACAGATGGGCAAAGGTGCAGTCACCGGCGGCTCGAACCTGTATCTCGGTACAGCTGCGTTATCCGAATACGATTACATCCACAGCGCGATCAAGCGCGCGGACCTGGTGATCGCCATCGGGCACGATACGGTGGAAAAACCGCCCTTCCTGATGGGTGGCATCACCGGTGGTCCGAAGGTTATTCATATCGGTTATCAGTCCGCTCATGCGGAGCAAGTGTTCTACCCGGATGCCGAGCTTATCGGCGATATCGGGGCCAACGTCACTGCGCTGGCCGAACGCCTCGCTGGGCACGTAAAAATCGATCCGGACATGCTGAAGCTGCGAAAGCGCATCTTGGAACGCCTCAACGAATCGGGCGACTCCCCCGCGTTCCCGCTCGTTCCGCAACGCATCGTGCGCGATGTGCGTATGGCGGTACCGGACGATGGCATTGTTTGCCTGGACAATGGCATGTACAAGATCTGGTTCGCGCGCAGTTACCGCACGCACGCGGCCAATACCCTGCTGCTGGACAATGCACTGGCGACGATGGGCGCCGGGCTTCCTTCGGCCATCGCGGCAAAAATGCTTTATCCAGGGCGCCAGGTCATGGCGGTTTGCGGCGACGGCGGTTTCATGATGAACAGCCAGGAATTGGAAACAGCGGTCCGGCTCGGCCTCGATCTGGTGGTTCTCATCATCGAGGACAGCGCGTACGGAATGATTCGCTGGAAACAGGCGGCCGATGGCTTTCCAGACTTCGGCATGAGCTTCGGCAATCCGGATTTCGAGCTGTACGCCAAGGCCTATGGTGCGCACGGGCATCGCGTAAGATCCACTGAAGCACTGCTGCCGACACTGCAGCGCGCCTTCGAGTCCGGCGGCGTGCATCTCATTGCGGTGCCCGTGGACTACAGCGAAAACACCCGCGTGCTGATCGATGAATTGAGCGCGCTCCGCCAAGAGATCGATTCCCCTGACGAATGAGCCACTAGCGCGGCTTTTCCTGGGCTCCTTGGCTTACGCCCTGCCGTCAAACCAGATCGGCGCGACATCCTGACCGGACATCAGGATGTCGGTGCGCTCGCAGCTCGCCTTACACCTTCGCCGCCTGGGTGCTCTGTGCCGGATAGGGATCCAGCAAGGCGATCGTCCCCGTTTCCAACAAGGACTTCAGGTTGGAAATGACTTTCGGCCAGCCCCCCGATACCGCCTCGATGAACTTCGAAGGCTCGCGCTCGATCGTATGCGTGATGGAGAGCTTGACCGTCGGCCCGATCGGCTCCAGTTCCATCGTGCACTGCGATTGGCCCTCTACATTCAACTCTGGCTTGAACTGATTCTGCCAGCGGATGACCAGGCGTCGAGGCCGATCGGCTTCGACGATCTCGCCCGAGTCCATGATCACGCCATCCCCGGACATCAGCTTCCATGGCGCCCCGGGTGTCCACTCGCTTTCGCCATACGAGCCGAACCAGTATTGCCGCATGAATTCCGGGTCGGTCAAAGCTGCCCATAGCTTCTCCGGAGTGGTACGGATATAGCTCACATAAACATACGTCGATCTAGCCATCGGGTTTCTCCAATCGTCGTTTCAGGCTACCCAGCGCCTTGAGGCGCGGCTTTTCGAACTTGGCGATCCAGCGCTCATAGATCTCCTGCAGCGGCACAGGATTAAGAAAATGCAGCTTCTCGCGGCCTTGCCATACGGTGGCTACCAGGTTGGCCGCCTCCAGTACGCCCAGGTGCTGCGTCACGCCCTGCCGTGTCATATCCAGGTGCTCGCACAAATCGTTCAGGCTCCGGCCGTCATGCGCGTGCAGCAGATCGAGCAGCTTGCGTCGGCTGGGATCGGCCAGGGCCTTGAACAACAGGTCGGTGTCATCGAGGCGCTCGGCCATGTCGGATAACATGCAAGTGATTTGTTGCATGAATGATAGGCAAGCAAATACTTGCATGTCAAGTGCAAGGCCACACGCATGGTTACGTGCGGTCCAGCCTCAGGGAGCGTTCTGAGCTACCAGACGGTGCAGCGGAAAAAACGCACCGGCTTCTTTCCCTTGTTGACGAAGACATGCGGCTGACTGCTTTCGAACAGATGCGCAGTATTCGTCAGCTCGATCGATTGACCCGCTATCTGCAGCGTAAGCTGCCCCTCCAGTACGAAAAGCGTCACATGCCAGCCTTCCGGATCGGCGCCGGCCTCATAGTGTTCCCCGGGCTCCAGCCGCCACTCCCAGGCTTCCATTTCGCGTCTCGCATCGACACTCCAGCGCAGGATCGCCTGACCGCCGTGGTCGCCTTTCCAACCAAGCCGGTCGCGCACCACGCTCTTTCTGACGGTTGGGTCGGCCACCAGCTCGGACAATGTCGTGTCCAGTGCCACGGCGATCCGATCGAGTGTCGCCGTGCTCAGGCTGGTCGTGCCGTTTTCGATCGCACCGATCATTCGCAGGCTGATGCCCGACGCCTCGGCGAGCGCCCGCTGGCTTATGCCGGCAAGCGTGCGAAGCCTGCGCACATTGGTCGCAACGTGGGTAAGAAAGGAGGGAATGGCTTGACTAGGCAAAATTTTGCCTCTCTACTATGTGGCAATATTTTGCTTATACGGGATTTTCGCCAATGCCGCCATACCTGCGCGGGCTTTTGCTGGGCCTCGCCCTGTCCGCTCTACCCGCCGCCAGTCCTGCGGTAGAAACCTCCTATCCCCCGACAACCACTGCTTTGACTTCTTCTCAGGCCAGAGAAGACCTGGAGCTGGCTATCGCCGCCCTCGAAGCTGCATTGCCGAACATCTATTGGCATCAAACCCCCACAGAATGGCGGCAGGCCAAGACGATAGCGCGCGCCCACATCGCGCAGATCGACGACAGTGAAGGGCTGTGGCGCGTGTTGATGCCATTGGTGGCTCGAATCGGCGAAGGCCATTTAAGCCTCGCGGTCAGTGACGCCATGAAAAAGCGCGAACGCGATACCGGCCTGCTGTTGCCACTTTCCGTACTCTGGAACGAGCAAGGTGCCTATGTCATTGCCGGCTACGGTGAGGCTGCCGATCTTCCCCGTGGCACTCGTATCGTTTCAATTCAAGGGAAACCGGTGCAAACGCTGGCAGACGATTTGATGTTTGCCGCCACCCGCGACGGGGCGATTCGTACAGGAATCCTGCGCGAGGCTTCGGGAAACGGCTATGGCGTGCTGCTTTATCGGATGATCGGATCGCAGTCTGTCTTCCGCCTCGTCCTGGAAACAGCCGACGGCAAGAGGATTATCCGCGATGTCGCTGGCATACCGGCAGCCGCCCGCACTGCGAGCACGAGTCCTGCCTTATCGCCCATAGCGACCCTTGAGTGGCTGGATGCAGGCACCGCATATCTCAATGTTCCCACCTTCAGCAACAAGCGGTATCGCGAAGCGGGCGCAAATTACGAAGCGACCATCCAGAAGATTTTCGATGAACTGGCGCAGCGCAACGCCAGGAATCTCATCCTCGATCTACGCGACAACGGTGGCGGCTCGGAACCGAATGAAAGCATCCTTTTCTCTTATCTGGTCGAGGCACCCTTACGTAAATATGCGGCAGTCGAGGCAAGAGGACGCCATATCTCGGTGCGGGACTTGAGCGGCACAACCTTTGAAACCGAAGTGTTCGACGACGGAGAGATGAAACTGCAGCATCGTCTCCCGAATGGGCGGCTACTACGGCGCAATATACCGCCAGAGGGACTGATGACCCGATGGGGGCGTTCCTCTCCCGTATATCGCGGCAGACTGGTCGTTCTCGCCGGGGGAAATACATTCTCCGGAGGAGCCGAATTGGCATCCATGCTTTTTCACGTACGCCGCGCAGTCTTCGTCGGTGAGGAAGCAGGTGGAACGCACGAAGGCAATACCAGCGGTTATCGCTGGCCCGTGACATTGCCTAACAGTGGCATGACCCTGCGCATTCCTCTACTGCAGTTCCGCTTCGCATGGCCTGGTCTCCCGAAAGACCGTGGCGTCCGCCCGGATTGCGCCGCTCCGCCGAACGTGTGGGAAAACGGTAACACCAAAGATGCGGCCTGGCGTTTAGCCAGGGATATGCTGCGTACCGAATGGGCTACCCCGGACCAGGCAACCTGTCCGGCCGAAATCATCTCACTGTCCAGGTAGACGATATCCGGGGTCGCCCACGGAAGGACAAGTAACTATAGCGACGCGGAATGCTTCAGCCAGTCCCGCGCTGCGCCCAGGGCGGTATCGACACCGGATGACAGGTCGTCGGGGAGCTGTGTATCGGGAGTCATGCCACTCTCGTAGGCATGGCCGCCGCGATCCATATCGACGGCGCATGTCAGCAGAATCGCTGTCCCGTCCGGCAAGCGATACATGCGATTGACATTACTGAGCCCATCTGTAGGTTGCCCGAAGAAGCGACTTCGCGCGCGCCCTTTAAAAGCAACAGCCACCGCTTCACCGGAGCTGCTCGTATGCGATCCAATAAGGACCGCGACAGGAATCTGCTGCAGATCGATATCGTCTGCGCCTTCGCCTTGCCCCATGGGAACAATCCAACGGCTCTCTACGCCCTGTCGGTCGCGGCTTGCACCCACTTCGCGGGTTCCAAGCAGAGCGTGCAACCCAGACAGCATAACCCACATATTGCCGCCGGTATCTTGCCGCAGGTCCACGACCCAACCTGACCGCGCAGCCTTGGCATGCTTTGCGATGCCGTCGGCCAATGCATGGGAAAACTGTCTCGCTTCGACATCATTCGCCCCAACAAATCCTGGAACCTTCACGTAACCGATGCCCTGCTCCAGTATTCGAACCTCCGGCTTTTCCTGCTGATGTTCGCCGTCACCCTGATTCCATAGATCGTTCAGCGACAAAAATCGACTATGCCTATCCTGAAGCTTTGCAATGAGACTCTGAATCGACGGCCACGCTTGCGATGAGTCTGACATCTTCTTCGCGGCCTCTTCCATGGAAGAGGTCTCCTTGTTCCAATCGATGCGGCTCGCGTAGAACGCATTACTGCGCACCAGTTCGATCGCTGCGTGCACTACCTGTTCGGCCGTGGCAGTCGGTACATCCGGAACCGACAGATGCAGATGGTGCACAGTTGCCTGCCCGTTCCCGGTCAATGTCACGCCGATGACAAGTCTGTCGGCCGCCTCGGGAATGAAAACCGGCACTTCTCGATGCTGCTTCTCGCGAACTTTCCCACCAACCTCGCTTGTCGCGAATGCCAACCTCGTTTTTCCCGCGTAAACCTGCAAGTAGATGGAAGCACCGCCGTCCGGCTGGCTCGTCATGGCTGCAATGTCACCGACTAGCCGCACTTGCTTGCCCTTGAGTCCAGCGGCATCGATTACGGCGCTGGCATAACCGGGCGAGGCGCTACCGTCTCCGGCGATCAGGTCGACATCGATGCCTTCGGGCGATCTCAATTTCGCCAGATCGGGAACCGGCTTCGCAACGTAGCCAGCTGGCGTGTTCCAACGAATATCCTGCGCATGGGACACCGGCACAGAAATCAGAACAAGCAGCGCCCAAACAATCGTCTTCGACATGCAAGCTTCCCTATGACGCAAGTTCACACGACAGTATCTTTACGTTGGAATACCGAGTCTAAGAGAGAGTCCTCTTGGATCACAAATGATGGGCAGTACTGAAGGTACGCGTAGCTTAAGGCGCTGGACCCCGCATTTGCCGCATTGACGTATAGGAAGGTTTTTTTGAAGTCCCCTGAAGAAACTCATCCTTGTAACGCCTCGCCCATACTCCACGCCAGCCTATGGAGCAACATACCCGCTTCGCGGGAAACAGGTAACGGAAAATCCCCAAGCTCGTCGTAAAATTCAATATAGTCATTTTTACTATGCATAAATCGCGCAATGCTTAAGAAAAATATACAGCTGCAGCCGGTCTATCAAGCAACGAGATGACATCGACTCGATTGAACCGATGCCGCAATAGCATGGAAAGTAGCGCGGTAATCAGGTTTTTCTTGAGATCTCCAAAGCGAGTGTGCGTTTGTTTTTGAGCCACGTTAGAATGCGATTACCCACGTTTTACTAATTGCATTTGCAAGGACGCCATGAAAGAACCCAAAGAAGCCAAGGTTTCCCAGCGGAAACAACCCAAACAGGCTCGCTCGGCCGAACTTCTCGCCTCCATTTTGCAAGCTGCCACTCAGGTTTTGGCGAGAGAAGGACCGCAACGCTTTACCACCGCGCGCGTTGCCGAGAGGGCTGGCGTCAGCGTCGGCTCGATCTATCAGTACTTCCCCAGCAAGGGCGCCATGCTGTTCCGCCTGCAAACCGACGAATGGCGACAGACGACCGACCTGCTGCGTAAGATCCTCGAAGACGGCCGGCGCTCGCCACCGCAGCGCTTACGCGTTCTGGTACATGCGTTCCTGCAATCCGAATGCGACGAGGCAGCGGTGCGTTTTGCACTTAACAAGGCGGCCCCGCTCTATCGCGATGCACCGGAGGCGCGGGACGCCAAGACCTCGGGCGACCGTACGATCAAGGCCTTCATGAAGGAGGCGCTGCCCAAGGCTCCGGAGAAAACCCGTACCCTGGCTGGCAAACTGATTGCCACAACGCTCACCACGGTAGGAAAGACATTTTCCGAGGTTCCCCGCACGCATGCCGAAATCGAAGCCTACGCCGATGCGATGGCCAACATGTTCTGCAGCTATCTGAAAAGCATCGACGAAACGCGGATTTAGACCCCACGAAGACAGCCTGCTATAACGAAGGGCGGTCCGCGCGAACCCGAACCAGCCGATGTTGTGGCGCGTTTGTCGAAAATCGCTCCTCGATGTCGATTCTACGGCTCACCGTTCGTCGCAGGTAGTACGAACCCAACTCGCGAGGTGCAACATCATGGCTACAGGAATCGTCCGCCTTCACCGCGTCCTGCGCGCCGCACCCGAGCGCGTGTATCGCGCCTTTCTCGAACCGGATGCGACGGCAAAATGGCTTCCTCCCTATGGTTTTACCTGCCAGGTCCACCATATGGACGCCCAGATCGGCGGGACGTTCAAGATGTCCTTCCGGAACTTCGGCAGTGGCAACAGTCATTCGTTTGGCGGTAAGTACCTCGAGTTGATGCCTTTCGAGAAGATCGCCTACACCGATACATTCGACGATCCGAATCTGCCCGGCCAGATGATCACTACCGTGACGCTGCGACAGATCTCGTGTGGCACGGACATCGGCATCGTGCAGGAAGGCATACCCGAGGTGATTCCGGTGGAGATGTGCTACCTCGGATGGCAAGAATCGCTCGCGCAGTTAGCCACACTGGTCGAGCCGCAGATTCCGGATTGAGCCCTACTAGCTCAATGAGCCATGGCGGGCAAAAGGTCGGCGTGGAGCTCTTACTGCCGCTCCACCCGATTACGTCCCGACCGTTTAGCCCGGTAGAGCGCCTCGTCGGCCATGACCAGCAACCGCCCCGGATCTTCGTCGCCATCTTGTACGGCATCGACAAAGCTCACGCCGACGCTGATGGTGACGCAATGAGCCGGAGGCGGTGCGGTCAGATGCAGGCTTTGTACAGCCGCGCGCAGTTGCTCCGCCGCCGCAAGCACCTGATCGAACGTACCGGCCGTCAATAGCACTGCGAACTCTTCGCCCCCGTAACGGGCGACCAGGGCAGGTATTGGCAGACGACTATCTGCCAATACCTGCGCGACAGCACGTAACCGGTCGTCGCCGGCACGATGACCGAAGACATCGTTGAGCAACTTAAAGAAATCGATATCGATCATCAACAAGCCCAGGCTCGCGCCGGAGCGCTGGGCACGCCGCCATTCACGCACCAACGACTCGTCGAACTGCCGCCGATTGAAAACTCCGGTCAACACGTCGGTGCGTGCCAGATCGTTAAAACGATCGCGTTCCTCCACGGTACGCACCTGGATCAGCACGCTACGCAAGCCGAAGCCCAAGGCGGCAATCACAAAACCGGTAACGCCCAATGCAAAATGATTGCGGACGATAAAACCGGAGACAACCAGGAGGGTCAGCGGCAAGATCAGTGGGCTGCCTGCCTGTACCAGATTCTCGAGCCGCTTGGATACGACAGCATGACGCACAAACACAGCGCTCCCGCCAGCATTGACGAAAAGAACGAGGAACGGCAAAGCGATAATCAGGTCGGACAATCCGCCGAAATCCATGTCTTCCGGTTCGACGTGATTGATGTAGCCCGCGGTAAGCAGGTAAGCGAAGGCGAAGATGGTCAGCGCGCGAAAGAAGCGGCACTGTGCGACATCCGTGCTGGTCGCCAGGCGCAGCAGCGAGAAGGTCGCAATAAAGATGTTCTCCAGGTCGAACATCAACCGAAGACTGTCCAGGCCCTCGTGCGTCGGGCCTCGGGCGGTGGCCAACGAAAAGGTATGTACGAAGTACAAGTAACCGAGCACTGCGGCGAACAAGCCATCGATCGCACGCGCATACCAGACCTCCCGGCGCGGACTGGCGATGGCATAGGTCAACGGCACACCGTAGAGCACGTAGAGCAGCATGCTGTCGCCGGGCGTAGCATCGGTGTTGCCGAGGAACACTTCCTCGCGCATGTTCAGCCCCATCCCCAGCGCCCACAGCAGCATGCCCGCGGCAAGCGCGAGCCAGCCGTCTATCAGCACATACCTTGTGTCGCGCCAGCGCCGCAGACATATCGCCGCGGCCAGGACCGGCGCTGCGACAAGGAAGGAAAACGAAACAACCATGGCCCGATGCGGGAACAGCCAGATCGCCAGCGCATGGCAGACGATAAAAAGGAGCGAAATTAGGAACCGCACGTTCCCTCCCCCGAACTTGCGCAGGGCCAAGATACGCGAGGGGATTATGGATTTACAACCGCGAGGACAAGGTGGGCAAGCACATGACCCATCCCTCATGTCCATATAAGTGGGGGCGGGGGAGAAGCGGCAACCGTTACGTAACGACACATGCACCCTCCCCTGCTTGCAGGGGAGGGTTGGACAGGAGTAGTACTTGCCTCAGGCCGCCAAGACTCAATGCCCCGCCCGCAGCACTTCCTTTGCTGCATGACAGGCATTGGCCAACTGCTCGCGCATCAACTGGGGCCCGTTGGCATTGCCTTCGACAATGGCATCGCGAATTTTCAACGACTGCCGAAATGAGGCCTCCATGCGGCCCGGCTGGCTCATGGCGATACGGCGCAACCGGCGCACCGGCCCGAGCAGCGTGGTGTGGGTTGCATGCAGCGTGACGTTCTCGGACAAGCTCATGATGGTGGCGTAGAAGCGATCCAGAGCATCGGTGTAGATCACGGCATCGTTCTTTGCTGCCGCTTCTCCCATTTCGGCGAGCACCTCGTCGAGGCGCAGCGCTGCCATCGCTGAGCGGCGCTTTGTAGCAAGCTCGACCGCTAGGGACTCCAGCGCGGCACGGACGGTATAGGTCTCTTCTACATCGCGCTCGCTGACCTCGCGCACGAACACCGCCGCACGCGGCACGATGGTCACCAACCCTTCCCGCTCCAACTGCGCGAACGCCTCGCGTATAGGGGTGCGGCTGACATTGAGACGTGCGGCAAGAGTCACCTCGGTCAGGCGCTCGCCCGGCGCAAGCAGGTTGCTGACAATGGCCTCGCGTAGGGCAGGAATCACCACGACCTCACTAAGTGCCTCCCCGCCGGCGGAACGGCGGGTGGCGCGGAGACGATCGGCAATGGCGGTGAGCGGGTCTGTCATAGGCAAAAAGCGTCCTTTTCAAACGTGTTGCAGTGCAGTGTGCATCGGAGAACTCGATTGTATACAGTGTATACAATCCATCTGCGAGCGCATTTTGATGAAGGATAACGTCTCCCCCGCTAAGGTCGGCATCACCCGCGATGGCGACAGCCTGGTGTTCACGCTGGATAACCCCCGGGCTGCCAATGAAATCACCGGTGCGATGTTCGAAGACATGCTGCACAGCCTCCGCGCCGAAGCTGCCACGCCCACTGCGCGAGTGCTGCGCATCCGCGCCAATGGCGAAGTGTTCTGCCTGGGGCGTGAGCGCGCCGGCCGCGATGAGTCGTCGATCCGCGCCGAGGTCGCACGCTTGATCGCACTGAAGCAGACGATTCGTGAAACGGCAATGATCACCGTGGCCGAAGTACAGGGCGATGCCGCCGGCTTCGGCATGGGCCTGGCAGTCCTGTGCGACTTTACCCTGGTTGCCGGCCATGCCCGGCTGTCATTTCCGGAGATGCGCAAAGGTCTGCCACCAGCGGCGATCATGGCCTACCTCGGCCAGTACGCCCTGCCCAAGCATGTCTTTCCGCTATTGCTGCTGGCCGAGGATTTCACGCCTGCCTATGCGCAGGAGATCGGCCTTATCACGGCTGTCCACCCGCGCGATAGGCTGCAGAAGGAAACCGACCGACTGATCGAGCGCATTCTGAAGCTCGATGCGGAAGGCGTACGCCAGTGCAAGGCATTCTTCCAGGAAGCGCAGGCGCAGTCGCTGGACAGCAACTTTGCGCACTCGACCGACTTTTTGACTGTACAAACGCTGCGGCTGCAGGCGAATCGACATTAATCTAGACACCGGCCGGGCCGCCGGCCGGTATCGCGTTGCTGGAGGACTCAACCCATGTCCGTCAATGCAGGCGCACGACTCGACCGATTGCCGATGTCGGCATTCCACCGCCGCATCATGTGGCTGATCGGTATCGGCATGTTCTTCGACGGTTTCGACATCTATGTGGCCTCGACGGTACTCGGCGCGACATTGAAATCCGGTTTCTCGACGCTACCGCAGAACGCTGTGTTCGTATCGATGACCTTCCTGGGCATGACGCTGGGCGCCTTCATCACAGGCTTTCTCGGCGACCGCTTCGGACGCCGCTTTACCTACCAGGCCAACCTGATGATTTTCGGCGTGGCCTCGCTGGCCTCGGCCTTCGCACCCAACATGCTGTTCCTGATCGTCTGCCGCTTTTTCATGGGGCTGGGCCTGGGGGCAGAAAACGTGGTGGGCTATGCGACTATGACCGAGTTCGTGCCGCCGCAGGCGCGTGGCAAGATGCAGGGCATCATGGCGGTGTTCGTCGTGACCGGCCTGCCTATCAGCGCACTGACTGGCCTCTTGCTGGTGCCGATTGTCGGCTGGCGCGTGATGTTCGTGCTGGGCGGCTTGGGCGCGATCGCCGTGTGGTATGCACGCAAGCAGTTGCCCGAATCGCCCCGCTGGTTGGCCGCCAACGGCCTCGATCGCGAGGCAGACGAACTGCTCAACCGGATCGAGGCAGAGGTGGCAGCCGAAAAAGGTCCACTGCCGCCGCCCTCGACAGCGGTCACACCAAGTTTCTCTCGCGCCTTCGGCTCCCTGTTCTCCCCGCAAGTGTTTCCGCGTCTGGTGGTCGGCTGCGTGGTGCTGATCGTCATCAACACCCTGCTCTACGGCTTCGTGACCTGGCTGCCTTCGTTCTTCGTCAAACAAGGCATGGATATCGCCAAGTCGTTCACCTTCGCCTTCATCATGTCGCTGGGCGCACCGATCGGCTCGGGTATCGGCGCATTGACCGCCGATAGCTGGGGCCGAAAGACGGTGATCATCGGCGCTTCACTGCTGGCCATTGTGTTCGGTGCGATCTATCCCTTCGTCGAACAGCCGCTGCTGCTGACCCTGGTCGGCCTGGCGCTGGTGATCCCCGTCTATGTGCTGGTAGCGTTGTTGTTCGGCATCTACGTGCCGGAGCTTTTCCCCACCGAGATTCGCCTGCGCGCCGCAGGTATCTGCAACACCTTCGGCCGCGGCGCCACCATCGTCACGCCCTTCGTCGTAGTGTGGCTGTTCGGCAACCACGGCATCGCCGGCGTGCTGGCGCTGATGCTCTCGTTGCTGCTGTTGCAGATCGTCGTGGTAGCCGTGTGGGGCGTGGAGCCCAAAGGCCGTGGCCTCGAGGAGGTCGCCGCCGGCGAGCCGCGATTTCCCCGCGAAGCGCACCTGACCACTTCGATCACTCCCCCTCCGCCGCTCTGAATCTCGAGCGGCTGTGTCTGTACGGAACCCCTAGCCATGACCGTTAAACCTGCTGAACCGTTCGATGTGCCGTTGGTGATCGACGGCAAGGAAACGCCCGCCGCAAGCGGACGCACGATGGATATCGTCAATCCGGCCACCGGCCACAGTATCGGCGCATTGGCCGCTGCTGGCGAAGCGGACGTAAACCACGCTGTCGAGGCCGCGCAGCGCGCGTTCGACAGCGGTGTATGGAGCGGCTTGTCGGTGCACGAACGCGCTCGTGTGCTCAATCGCTTTGCCGACCTGTTCGAGGCGAATATCGAGGAGTTCTATCGCCTCGAAACGCTCAACAACGGGCGCCCGGTGGCCGAAACGCGCGCACAGATCTCGCGACTGCCACAGTTCTACAGGTACTTCGCCGCGCTGGCGCTGACCCGTCGCAGCGACGTGATTCCGGTCGAAGGCCCCTATCTGGTCTATACGCAGCGCGTACCGCTGGGTGTCTGTGCCTTGATGACCTCGTTCAATCATCCGCTGATGATCCTGTCCAAGAGTCTTGCCCCTGCGTTGGCAACCGGCAATACGGTCGTAATCAAACCGTCCGAGCAAACGCCGATTACCACCTTGCTGCTGGTTCGCCTGCTCAAACAGGCCGGCGTGCCCGATGGCGTGGTGAACCTGATCAATGGCGAAGGCCGCGAAGCCGGCGCCGCGTTGGCCAAGCACCCGGATGTTGCAAAGATCGTGTTTACCGGCGGCACGGATGTCGGGCGGCAAATCGGTGCAGCCGCCGCGCAGCACTTTGCGATGACTACGCTGGAACTGGGTGGCAAGGGCGCGGTGATCCTGTTCGATGACATCGACCTGGATCGCGCGGTCAACGGCGCGGCCTTTGCCGCCTTTATCGGCGCCGGCCAGACCTGCGTATGCGGCGCGCGCATCCTGGTGCAGCGATCGATCTACGACAAGTTCCTCGAACGCTTCCGCACGAAGGTGGAAAGCATTCGCGTTGGCAACCCTGCCGATGCCTCGACCCAGCTCGGCCCGGTGATCTCCGCGCGTTCGCGCGAGCGCATCCTGGGCATGCTCGATCGCGCGCGAGAGGCCGGCGCCAAGCTGCTGGCAGGCGGCAAGGCGGTCCCGGGCGACGGCTTCTTCCTGGAGGCTACGGCGTTCTACGACGTAGATCCGGATTCGGAAATCGGTCAGGAAGAAGTCTTTGGTCCGGTCACCGTGATCATGCCCTTCGACGACGAAGCCGATGCGTTACGCATTGCCAACGGCACACAGTTCGGCCTCGCCGCCTCGGTATGGACCGGCGATGTCGCACGCGCGCATCGCGTGGCCGGCAAGCTGATCTTCGGCATGGTGTGGGTCAACGATCATCATCGACTCGATCCGGCCTCGCCCTGGGGCGGCTTCAAAAACTCAGGCGTAGGTCGAGAGACCGGTGTCGAATCGTTCGACCAGTTCACCGAGCCGCGCGCCGTTACCGTCAACACCAGCGGCACTACTGCCGATTGGTACGACAACTCCGGCCAGCCCAAGCGACTCAATTGACGAGGCACACTCCATGAA
>NZ_DATCRY010000054.1:0-26853 GCF_036568765.1 Dyella sp.
CGGCGGCACAGTGGGCAGAAGAGTCGTGCCTTGCGACAGGCAAGCCGGGTTTCTATCCGAATGGGCACAAGATCGACGACGCATACGTCCAGGCGCAGCTGCCATTGGCGGAAGAGCGTCTGCGTGAAGCGGGTCGTCGCCTGGCCGAAGTGCTCAATACGGCGCTTAGCCGTTAAGCCATCACGCCGGCCAGCGTTATCGCGGGCCGGCGTTGTTTCGACGGGACGCAGGTTACAGCGGCGCAGCAGGTGCTGTGGCTGTAGTGCTGGCGCCATCGCCAATATTGCGTCCCAGGAAATCGAGCATCTTCTCGTACGCTTCTCGCTTATGGTCCGGTACGAAGAAACCATGCCCTTCATTGGGCATCACCAATTGCTCGTAATGCGTGCCATTTTTGTCCAGAGCCTTGGTCAGTTCCCGGAAATTCTGGATCGGTACACGCGGGTCTTCGCCACCGTGGATGAGCAGCAAGTTGGCTTTGATCTTCGCTACGCCGCTCAATGGCGAACGCGCCAATAGATCGTTACGATCGGTACCCAGTGCCAGATCGAGGTAGGCATCGCCAGCCGTGGATTTGGATGTGTCGCTATGATCGACCTGCACGCGCAGATCGTAGACGCCTGCATAGCCGATGGCGCATTTATACAGATCGGGCTCGCGTACGACGCCCTCCAGTGCGGCATAGCCGCCATAGCTACCGCCATAAATACAGATGCGCTGAGATGACGTATAACCCTGCTCGATAGCCCAGTGTGTAGCGTCGGTGAGGTCGTCTTGCATGCTCAGGCCCCATTGGCGATAACCCAGCGTCTGAAACCAGCTGCCGTAGCCGCCCGAGCCACGATAATTGACTTGCAACACGGCATAGCCATGCGTTGCCAGCAATTGCACCTCGCCATCGAAGCCCCAGGTGTCGAAGATGCCATGCGGGCCACCATGGGGAAGTACGACTAGTGGATACGGCTTTTTGCCCTCGGGCAGGGTGAGGAATCCGTGCAGCATCAGACCATCGCGGGCCTTCAAGGCGACCGGTTCCATCGGGCGCATTTTTTCCGGGTCGATATGCGAACGTGCGCGAATCAGATGATGCGCTTGCATGGTCTTGAGGTCGAACAGGAAATAATCGCCTGGATCGCGATCGCTGGCGACATGGACGATGGCATGCTCGCCATCGCGGGTAAAGCTGGAGAAGTAGGCTACTTCTCCCGGAAAATTAGCCTGCAGAGCCTTGGTCAGGCGTGCCTCGTTGCTGTTTTCGTCGAGAAAATGTAGCCCCGTCTTGCCGTCCGCTGTGACGATTGCATAGTAGTCCTTGCCGTCGGCTGTGCGCAGCAAATGCAGTGGGCTGGCAAACGAAGGTTGATAGACGGTGGTCCGCGCCAGGCTTCCCATATCCAGCAGTTCGATCGCATCGGGTTTCTTGTCCTGCGAAACCTGCACATAGAGCTTTGTGTTGTCGCGATTGAAGCCGATCGGCTCGATAGCGATGCCGCTTTTGAGCGGATCGTTGACCAGCTTCCAGTCTGCTTTGTTATCCGGGCGCGTCCACATCGAGGTGTGAATACCGTCGCTGGATGCCACGGCGACGCGTACCTGCCCGTCATTGTCATCGAACAGCGTGGCGTTTCGTGCGGGTGCCTGGCCGTCATAGTGAGCGCGGCCGTAATCCGTGTCGATGCGCTGGATTTCTGTGTACGTGCCGTCGGCCGAGCTGGAAAAGTGATTGGTGGCGATCAGGATCTGGCCAGAAGGCAGCGGCTTTGGATCGATGATGCGTGCGAACGCATAGGTTTCCTCGCCATTCTTTTTTCGCATGCCGAACAGCTCTTCCTGATGCGAGCCATCCGGGTTGATAGCGAATATTTCTCCCGTCGACGCGGGCGTGTCCAAGGCATCGTGTTGAACCGCAAGGGAAGCGACGAGCCTGTCGTCGTTTGCCCAGAAGTAGCGAGCTATCAGCGCTTTTTTGCCCGAGTGGATAAGTCGGATGCCGACACCGGTCCGACCGTCGAAAATCGCGAATGCATTCTCGTGCGGCGTGTCCGGTATCGCTATGACGGCCGCGATGTATTTTCCGCCCGGCGAATATTGCACATCGTCGACTTCGGCTGGACCTACCAGATCGGTGATCGATGGCGTCGTGCCGGCCGTCGTGGCTTTCGGAGGGCTGTCTCCGGCGGCCGCAACGTTGAACGCGCATGCGAGCAAAGCCGCATATACCCACGCTTTGTGAGCTGCTTTCATCCCTTCTCCCCTGTGTTGTATCGCTTTGCGGCGGTAGTATCTTTGCGCCGTTGCCTGAGCCCTCCCCGGCGGCTCTTGGCGCATGTTATGCGCGAACGAGCTTTATTACGACAGGCATAGCGATTCGCAAATGGTTGCGTCTGGTGCGTAGCGTGGCGGGCTAAGGCGAGGCGCTGTCGGTAGCCGTGTCGCCGTCTTGCGGACCGCCGATAAAGCGATCGAGGAAATCGAGCAGCTTCCGGTATGCCGCCAGCCGATGGCTTTCCAGATAGAAGCCGTGTCCCTCGTCCGGTTCGGTCAAGGCTTCGTACTTCTTGCCCGCCTTATCCAGCGCACGCGTGAACTCGTTGAAGTTGGCGAACGGCACACGTTCGTCGGCGCCGCCATGGATCAACAACAGAGGGGCCTGCAGGCGGTCCACCCCGTTGAGCGGAGAGCGCTTGAGCAGGTCGTCGCGATCCTTACCCAGCACGCTATTGAGATAGGCAGTGCCAGTATCGCTACGTTGCGTGTCGCTCTTGTCCAGTTGGATGCGCAGGTCGTAAATACCGGCATATCCGATAGCGCAACGGTAGAGTCCCGGTTCGCGTACCGCGCCTTCGATAGCGGCATAGCCTCCGTAACTTTTGCCGTAGATGCAGATGCGCTTGGAATCGGCGTAGCCATTCTCGATAGCCCAGCGTGTGGCGTCGGTCAGGTCGTCCTGCATCGCCATCCCCCATTGCCGATATCCCTTTTGTTCAAAAGCCTGCCCGTACCCGCCCGAACCTCGATAGTTGACTCGAAGTACGGCATAGCCATGTGCGGCCAGCATCTGCGTTTCGCTGTCGTAGCCCCAAGCGTCGGCTATCCCGTGGGGGCCGCCGTGCGGCAGGACCACCAGCGGGTAGGGACGCTGCCCGAGTGGCTCGGTAAGGAAGCCGTGTAGCGTCAGACCGTCGCGGGCCTGCATGGCGATCGGCTGCATAGGGCGCATGCGTTGCGGCTCGATCCAGCGACGGCGGCTGAGCAAGTAACGGGCGTTGCGCGTGTCGAAATCGAACAGGAAGTAATCGCCCGGATTTCGATCGCTGCTGATATTGAGAATGGCGACTTTGCCATCGCGGGTGAAGCTTGTCATAGCCACCAGCTGCCCTGGGAATTTTGCCGCCAGCGCTCTGGTCATGACGGCCTCGGGACAGCCTGGGTCGATGTAGTACAGCCGGGGCAGGCCATCGCGTGTGACAACGGCGTAGTAATCCTTGCCGTCGGCAGTTGGCAGCAACTCTCCCGGATCGGCGAATTGACCTTGGTAAATCAATTTACGTTGGCCATTGGTCGGATCCATCAGTTCGATGGAAGCAGGGCCCTGCGGATGGCTTACGCGTACGTAGACGCGAGTATTGTCACGGTTGAAGCCGATGGGCTGGATATTGATGTGCGATTTTGCAGAATCGTTGAGCAGCCACCATTCCTTATCGCCGCCCTCGGGGCCACGGCCCCACAGGCGCAAGCCCAGGTAGTCGCCCGTGCCCAGTGCGGTGCGAACCTGGCCGTTGTTATCGGCGACGAAATAGGCGTCTGCCACGGGAGCCGTATCCACACGCCGGGTGCGTCCGGTGTCGACGTCCAGGCGTTCGATGGACGGAATGGCGCCTTTGCGACTGGTGGTGTAATCGCGGGCGGCAATCAGTAGCTCATGCCCGTCGAGCAAGGTCGTGTCGACAATCGTCGCCGCCGCATTGCGCTGCTCCCCGCCACGCCGATCGATACGGATGCCGTTACGCGAGCTGCCGCGCCATCCGAACAGATACATGCCGTGCTTGCCATCGATGTCGGTGGCGATAAGTTCGCCTGTCGGAACGGGGGTGTCGAGAAACCCTATGCGCGTACTCAGGCTGGCGACGAGGCGTCGGTCGCTGACCCAGACGTAGTCGTCAATCCGGTCGCGGTGGCCTGACGGGAAGCTATAAACCAGCTTGTTGTTATGAATGTCGATGATGGCCAAGACGTTTTCGTACGGATCGCCAGGCATGGGCGTGATGGCGGATAGGTAATTGCCATCGGGCGAAATCTTGACCTGTGAAAACTCATCCGGACGAACGAAGTCCTCGAGCTGTGGGATACCGGAAGTAGAAGGCGATGCGGGTGTGCCGCTTGCCGCGTATGCGGTAGAAGCCAGGCTGGCTGCCAGCAGCGTCGCGATAATCCTGTTCCATGACATCGAGTAGCGTTCCCATTCGCAGCCCTTGCGGAGTGACTCATGCTAGCGAGGTCGGCTGCGGCTGTGCTTGGCTGCCGAGTCCGTCGTTATGCTGCGGTGCAATGACGGGCGCCGATGGACCCTTATGGTTTCTTCGGACCATGCCACTTGCTGTGGCGCCGATGCGATCGGCATGCGTGGTATGCGCGGCGTTGCCTCGACCACTTTCACCCAAGTCTCGCTGGACAAGGCGTAGTGATGCAGACCAGTTCGTCGCCGTTTCAGTGGTACGCGAGGTCTGCTGCAGAGATCGCCAAAAAGGCCACTTTTTCGCGCCGGATGTAACGCAACGAAAATGCTTCACGGATGTTTGGACGGCCATAAAGTTCTGCTACCTTGCCTGGATGACTACCGAAACTTTCATGCGACGTACCAAGATTGTCGCCACCCTGGGGCCGGCCACCGATGCGCCGGGCATGCTGCAAAAAATCATCACCGAGGGCGTCGATGTCGTTCGATTGAACCTGTCGCATGGCCAGCCGGACGATCATCGTGCGCGTGCCAATGCCGTGCGCGACGCCGCCGCGATGGTTGGCCGCGAGGTCGGTATCCTTGCCGACCTGCAGGGACCCAAGATTCGCGTCGAACGTTTCGCCAACGGGCCGGTACAACTGGTCGAGGGGAACACGTTCGTACTGGATTGCCGCCCGGGCACGCCGCCCGGCGACGAGACGCGCGTGGGCGTGAGCTATTACGACCTGCCCAAAGACGTGGCTCCGGGGGATGTGCTGCTGCTCGACGATGGCCTGGTCGCCATGACCGTCGAGGAAGTGGTCGGCAGCGAGATCCGCTGCCGCGTGCTGATCGGCGGCAAGCTGTCCGATCGAAAGGGCTTGAACCGACAAGGTGGCGGCCTGTCGGTGGATGCGCTGTCCGATAAGGACAAGGCCGACATCAAACTGGCTGCGGAAATCGGTGCCGACTTCCTCGCCGTCTCGTTCGTACGCTCGGCGGCGGACATGGACCAGGCACGGCGGCTGCTGCGCGAAGCCGGCGGCAACGCCGCGCTCGTGGCGAAGATCGAGCGTGCCGATGCCATTCCCGTGTTGGGGGAGATCATCGACGCCTCCGATGTCGTGATGGTGGCGCGTGGCGACCTGGGCGTGGAGATCGGCGATGCCGAACTGCCGGGTCTGCAGAAGAAGATCATCCGCGAAACCGTACAGCGCAACCGGGCGGTGATCACCGCCACGCAGATGTTGCAGTCGATGGTGCGCTCGCCGATTCCGACTCGCGCCGAAGTGCTGGACGTCGCCAATGCCGTGATCGACGGCACCGATGCGGTCATGCTCTCGGAAGAATCGGCGGCCGGTGCGCACCCGGACAAGGCGGTGGCTGCCCTGCGTCGTATCTGCCTGGGTGCCGAGCGGCAGTTCGAGCCCAAGGAGGACCTGGCAACCGCCGGTCATCGCATCGATCGTACCGACCAGGCCATCGCACTGGCTGCGATGGTGCTGGCGAGCGAGGTCGGTTGCCGGGCAATTGTGGCCCTGACCGAGTCGGGGGCGACGGCGCAATGGCTGTCGCGTTACCGCAGCGCCGTACCGATCTATGCGCTGTCGCCATTTGCCGATGCGCGTCGTCGCATGCTGATGCTGCGCGATGTACAGCCAGTCGAATTCACCCATGGCGGGCAGACCATGGCAGCGTCCGCTCGCAAAGCGGTTCAGGAGTTGTTTGCACAGGGCAAACTGGCCGAGGGAGATCGCGTCGTCGTGACTCACGGCGATCATGTCGGCCGGGGCGGCGGAACGAATACCGTCAAGCTGCTTTCGGTCGGTGCCGAGGGCATGGTGGAAAGCCTGCGCGATCTCTGATCTTTATCTGTCCTGAAGCCGCCGGCTCCGGTGTCGGTGGCTTGGACAGCGGCGGCTGCGATGTTTGCCGCTTCGATGTTGGCTGCTTCGATGTTGGATGGGATGGTGCCCGCTGCCGTACACTCACACCACCCCACCCATCGCGCAGGAGGCTGTCCCATGAGTACGACCCGCCGTTCGATCATCGGCAGCCTTTTGCTTGGTGCGCTCTTGGCTGGTGCCTTGCCGGTGCAGGCACAGGATGCTCCCAGAGTCGCTCCGGAAGGGCTGGTCAACCACTGGATCCTGCTCAATACCAAAGTCGACGCCGATATACCCAACTCTGGACATAACCTCGACAAGCCGGTTTGCGCGGCAATCAAGTACACCGTCGGTTCGGACGGAGTGCCGCTGAATGTGGAAGTTGCCAAGGTGGTGCCGCAGAGCGATCTGGGCACCGTCGGCGAGGGCATCGTCAAGCGCTTCCGGTATGGCCCGTCGCTGAGTAACCAGCATGCCATCCCGGTGGATACCTACTACGTGATCTCGTTCAACCTGCCCACCGATCCGGCCCAGGCCAAGCAGATTACGGACGCTTGCAGACTGCCGGGCTACGCCGCCAGTTGAGCCTGGGGCTTCCCGGCGGCCTGAAGGTATGCCGGAGCCCAGGTCCCGGGCGTTCCAAGGTCCGGCCGAGACCGGCCGGGCCGATGGGCTATAATCCTGCGCCTTATAGCCTTGCCGGCCTCCGTGCCGGCATTTTCGTCATGTCGCGCGGTCTGACCGGCCACGCATGTTCTACGGAGTCGTCATGAGCATCGAAGATCTCGAAAGCATTGCCTTGGCCATGGTTGCGCCCGGCAAGGGCATCATCGCCATCGATGAGTCGACCAACACCATCAAGAAGCGCTTCGAGGCCGTCGGCATCGAGAACACCGAGGAGAATCGCCGTGCTTACCGCGAGCTCCTGCTCACCACGCCGGGTCTGAACGAGCACATCTCCGGCGCCATCCTGTACGACGAAACCATCCGCCAGTCCACCAAGGACGGCGTGCCGTTTACCCAGGTCATGAAGAAGAACGGCATCATCCCGGGCATCAAGGTCGACAAGGGGCCGGTGCCGCTGGCTGGCTTCCCGGGCGACGTGGTTACCGAAGGCCTCGACGGCCTGCGTGAGCGCTTGGCCGAGTACGCCAAGCTGGGTGCCCAGTTCGCCAAGTGGCGCGCCGTGATCAATATCAGCGAAGAAAACCCCAGCTCCACCGCCATCGAGGCCAACTGCCACGCTCTGGCACGCTATGCCGCACTGTGCCAGGAGGCCGGTCTGGTACCGATGGTTGAGCCGGAAGTGATCATGGACGGCGAGCACACCATCGAAGTCAGCTACGAAGTGCACGAAGCCGTGCTGCGTAGCCTGTTCAATGCGCTTTACGAGCAGAACGTGTTGCTGGAAGGCACCATCCTGAAGGTCAGCATGGTTATTCCGGGCAAGGACTGCGACGAGCAGGCCGAAGTCGAAGAAGTGGCCGAAGCTACTGTTCGCGTGCTCAAGACCACCGTTCCGGCGACCTTGCCAGGCATCGTGTTCCTCTCCGGTGGCCAGACGGACGAACAGTCCACCGCGCACCTGAATGCGATGAATCGCATGGGCCCGCATCCGTGGCCGTTGTCGTTCTCTTACGGTCGCGCCATGCAGCAGGCTGCATTGAAGCTGTGGTCGAAGGACCTGAAGGCGAACCTGGCGGAAGCGCAGAAGGTGGTGCACGCGCGCGCGAAGGAAAATGGCCTGGCCGCGCTGGGCCAATGGAACGGCTGAAAGCCGTGCGCGTGATCTTCGGCGCCCCGAGTGGCGCCTTGGCCGTCAATGAATCCATAACGATCGAAGTAAGAAGGGCGTCGCCGTCCTTCTTACGGTTGACGGTGCGCCTTTAAAATATGCCTTTGTTCCGGGGAGTGTTTTCGCAATGGAGTCCACACCAGGCCTGTCCATCGTCAGCCAGGCCACGCTCGACGCCGTCGATGAACATCGACAGGTGTTTGTCGACGCGCAACCGTTTCGTCATGTAGTCATCGAGAATTTCTTCGATGAAGATTTCGCCCAGCAATTGTTGGGCGCGTTCCCCTCGTTCGAGCGCGGTAACGCGGTCGGCGACGATGGGCAGCTCGGTGCCAAGTCGACCCTGGATAAAGTGCGCCAGCTGGGTCCGGCTTACGAACGCCTGGACGATGCAATCAAAAGCCCGGAGTTTCTCCAGGCCATCGGCAAGATAACGGGCATCGATGACCTGATTTACGATCCTTGGTATCTCGGTGGCGGCACGCACGAGAACAAGAACCATGCCGCACTGGATTCACACGTCGACTTCAATTATCACCCGAGTGAACGCTGGCATCGGCGGCTCAACCTGATCGTCTACCTCAACCACGAATGGGATGCGTCGTGGGGAGGTTGCCTGGAGTTGTTTCGCGATCCGCACGTCGATGTGCGCCCATCGCGATCGATCGCGCCGCTCTTCAATCGTTGCGTCATCTTTGAAACTACCGAGCATTCATGGCACGGGTTCGATCCTATCCGGCTGCCGGAGCCGCATGCGGACAAGACCCGACGCTCGGTGGCGTTGTACTTTTATACTAAGGACCGCCCCGCGGCGGAGACGGCCCCACGTCACACCACCTATTACGTCAATCGCCAGTTGCCCGAGCAGTTTGCGGAAGGTCACAGCCTGACGCGTGGTGACGTAGCCGAATTGAAGCAGTTGCTGGAGGTGCGCGATGCGCACATTCGCATGCTCTACAGGGAAAATACGTCCCTGCGTAAAGCCCAGGACACCGGTCTTACCGGCAATCTCCTTTACTTGGCGAAACGCGCGTACATACGCTTTCGTCGATAAAAAAAGGGCGCCCTGTAGGCGCCCTTTTTGTTTTTCTTATTGCCTCGCAAGAGGCTGGCGACAACATGGGCCGGAGCGAAGCCTGCCCACGTACGGACCTCAGAACCGGTATTCGGCGCTGACGGAGACCATGTCGGTGCTCAGATCCACATTGTGCTTCTTCGCATCGAAGTAGTCGTAGTTGATACCGACGCTCATGTTGTTGGTGAAGTCGTAACCCACACCGGCACCGGCATACCAGCTGGTGTCGTTGAGGTTGCGACGGGTCGGCAGATCGTCGTTGCTCAGGCCGTGACCGCGCCAGCCATAGATGCCGCCACGCGCGCTCAGGTACCAGTTAGGCGTCAGATTGAAATGGCCATTCACGCCAGCCGTCCAGCCGTGCAGCTGCGACTTGGTGCTGTCGACCACCGGGCGGCTGTTGAAGATGTTCTTTGCGTGGATATTGCCCAGATCGTTGTAACCGGCCTCGACGCCCCAGGCGACCGACGGATTCACCGCCCAGCGGTAACCGCCGTTGATGGCGTAACCGGTGTCGCTATCGTTGTACGGACCCTTATCGATCGAGGTCCGACCGACATTGCCGTTGATGAACCAGCCGCCGTTGTCGGACTTGGCACTCTGAGCGAAAGCGGGAACAGCAGCCAGCCCGGCAGTGGCGATGGCAAGGGCGAGTAGCATCTTTTTCATGGAGATTCTCCTGTTATCTAAGGTGGCGGAGCGGCTGGCACGAGAGAGGGGAAAGCCAGCCGCCCCGCGCGCTTGCACTTGGGGACGTGGTAGCGCTGTTCCGTTAGATAAGTCCGCTTGGATGAGATTCAATACTTCTGAGTTCAGTATTAAGAATCCATTAAGAAAGACGCGGACAAGCGTGACTTGCCCGCGCAAAGGCGCTTAGAAGCGGTATTCGCCATTGAGCGAGACGATACCGGTCGAGCGCTTGAGATCGGACGTGATTGCGCCCGTATTGGTGTCGCGGATCTTGCCTGCGTTGGCATGGAAGTAGTCGTATGCGACGCCTACACCCCAATGCTGATCGATATCCCAACCCGTACCCAGGCCGGCGTACCAGCTACCGCGACCGGCCTTGCCGCCGGTGGTCAGGCCCTGCGCCACCTCATCGGAAGTGAACACGTGGTTGTAGTTGTTGGCGTGGAAGTAACCGCCGCGCGCGCTGAGATACCAGCCTTGGACCAGGTTCATGCGGCCGTTCACGCCGACCAGCCAGCCGCGCAGGGCATTCGTGGTACTCGACTGATTGACGGGCTGCGAGTTGAAGATGTTCTTGACCCGGAAATTGCCCAGGTCGGTATAGCCTGCTTCGACGCCGAGACCGAAGTCCTGACCCACCTTCCAGCGGTAGCCGCCGGTCAGGCCGTAGCCGGTACGGCGATCGCGCTCGCCCTTGTTGAAGTTATACGTACCGAGGTTCTGGCCGAAACCGCCGTTGCCGCCGCCGGTGCGGCCGACATTGGCGTCGATGAACCAATTGCCCGAACCGACCGGTTGGCCGGGCTGAAAGTTATCTTGTGCATTGCCGGTGTACGTGGAAGCCGGCGTGGTGTCTTGCGCAAAGGCGGGAAGGGCAGCAAGGCTGGCGGCCACGATGGCTGCCGCAAAAAGCTTCTTGTTCATGGGGCACTCCTACTTTTTATTTAGTCCGGCCTGACGCCTATAAACAGGGGAGGGCGTGCAGACCGCAGCAGCTGCAGGGGTTTGCAGTGCTCTTCTATTAGAGGAGCCCCGACCTGAAGGGTTTCAAAGTCCGTAAAATAAAATTAAGGCCGTGTTAATTTGCCGGACCAGGATCACGGCGGACAGCGACAGCTTCACGCGCGATCGGCGACAATAGCGTTTTTTCGCGCCTGCCCCTGGAGAACCTCAAGATGCCCTCACGTCGCGAACTCGCCAATGCCATCCGTGCCCTGGCCATGGATGCTGTGGAGGCGGCCAACTCCGGTCATCCCGGCATGCCGATGGGCATGGCCGATATCGCCGAAGTCCTATGGAAGGATTTCCTGCACTACAACCCCGGCAATCCCCATTGGGCCAATCGTGATCGTTTCGTGCTCTCCAACGGCCATGGTTCGATGTTGCAGTACGCGCTGCTACACCTGACCGGCTTCGATCTGCCGATCGAACAGCTCAAACAATTCCGTCAGCTGCATTCCAAGACGGCCGGCCATCCGGAGGCCAGCGAAACGCCAGGAGTGGAAACCACGACCGGTCCGCTGGGCCAGGGCTTTGCTAATGCCGTGGGTTTTGCGCTGGCCGAGAAGGTGTTGGCCAACCACTTCAATCGTCCCGGCCACACCATCGTCGATCACCGCACCTACGTCTTCATGGGCGACGGTTGCATGATGGAAGGTGTCTCGCACGAAGCGGCGTCGCTGGCGGGTACTTGGGAGCTGGGCAAGCTCGTTGCGATCTATGACGACAACAATATTTCCATCGATGGCGAAGTACCGGGCTGGTTTACCGACAATACGCCCGAGCGCTTTGAGGCCTACGGTTGGCACGTGATTCGCGATGTCGATGGCCAGGACGCTGAAGCCGTCAAGCAGGCGCTCGCCAAAGCCACGGCACAACACGCCAAGCCGACCCTGATTTGCTGCAAGACCACGATAGGTTTCGGTGCACCGCACAAGCAAGGCAAGGAAGAAAGCCACGGCGCTGCCTTGGGCAAGGACGAAGTCGCTGCCGCACGCGAATACCTCGGCTGGAAGTATCCGCCGTTCGAGATTCCCGCTGATATCTATGCCGCGTGGGATCACAAGCAGGAAGGTCAGGCAGCGGAGCAAGCATGGAATGCCACGTTCGAGAAGTATGCTGCTGCGCATCCGCAGCTGGCAGAAGAATTCAAGCGCCGCATGGCAGGCGACCTGCCTAAGGACTGGGCAGAGAAGTCGCAGGCGTATATCGCCAAGATGCAGGCCGAGGGCCCGGATGTTGCCTCGCGCAAAGCCTCGCAGATGGCGCTGGATGCATTCGGTCCGTTGCTCCCCGAACTGATCGGCGGTTCGGCGGATCTCGCCGGCTCCAACTTGACCAAATGGAAGGGCAGCCTGGAAGCGGCGGTCGGTAATTCCAGCGATGGCAAGGGCAACTACATCCACTATGGCGTTCGCGAGTTCGGCATGACCGCGATCGCCAACGGCCTGGCATTGCATGGCGGCTTCATTCCGTACGACGCCACCTTCCTGGTGTTCTCCGACTACGCGCGCAACGGCGTGCGTATGAGCGCGCTGATTCCGGCACATAACATCCACGTCTACACCCACGATTCGATCGGCCTGGGCGAAGATGGTCCGACCCATCAGCCGATCGAGCACCTGGCCTCGCTGCGCCTGATTCCGAACAACCAGTTGTGGCGCCCTTGCGATGCCGTCGAATCGGCAGTGGCCTGGAAGGCGGCGATCGAGCGCAAGGGCAACCCTGCGTGCCTGGTTTTCTCCCGTCAGACCTTGAAACACCAACAGCGTACCGAACAGCAGGTGGCCGATATCGCGCGCGGCGCCTACGTGCTTTCCGATCCCCAGGACACCAAGTTCAAGGCGATCCTCATTGCTACGGGTTCGGAAGTGCAGTTGGCCGTGGATGCGGCACAGACATTAGCGCAGCAGGGTGTGCCGGTGCGTGTCGTTTCGATGCCGTGCACGGAAGTGTTCGATGCGCAGCCGCTGGAATATCGCGAAAGCGTGCTGCCGGGCTGGTGCCGTGCACGCGTGGCGGTAGAGGCGGCCAGCGTCGACTACTGGTTCAAGTATGTCGGTCTCGACGGTGCGGTCGTTGGCATGACGACTTTCGGTGCTTCGGCGCCGGCGGGCAAGCTGTTCGAGTACTTCGGCTTTACCGTGCCGAAGGTCGTCGATGCGGTGAAGCGCGTTATCGGCTAAGCAGATCGAGATGGGGCGGTCCCAGGGCCGCCCCGCTCTCAGGCGGTCTGGTCTTGCGTAAGCAATTCCACTAACTGCCGTGTATCGGCCACGATATCCGTAGCGCCGGCATGTTCGAGTTCGGCGCGATCGCCGAAGCCCCAAAGCACGCCGATACCGCGCACGTTGTTAGCGACAGCGCCTTCGATATCGAACTTACGATCGCCGATCATGACCGCCTGCGATGGCTCAATGCCGAAATCGTGCAGGGCCGCCGCAATCATCGCCGCTTTTTCGCTGAGTGCGCTGCGCGCATCGGGCGTGTACATACGAGTAAACAGGTCGCCGAAGGGCAGGGCGGCAACCACCGGTTCGGCGTTGCTTGCCACCTTGCTGGTGACGATCGCTAGCGTATGTCCTTCGGCGTGAAGTTGGCGAATCAGTGCCTCGATGCCCGGATAGATCGCGTACTCGCGATGGCCGTGGCTCTGGAAGCGATCGTGGTAGTGCTCCACTGCCGCTTCCACCCGTGCCTGGTCATGCCCGAGCAGGGGCGCGAAGTTGTGCCGCAAGGGCGGGCCGATCCAGCCTCGCAACTGGGCATGATCCGGTACGGGCACGCCCATCTGGATCAGGGCGTGCCGGACGCAGGCAACAATGCCTTCTTCCGAATCGATGAGCGTACCGTCGAGATCGAATAGGCAAAGCATCGGTCGTTACTTCGCGGCGCGTGCCTTGAGCGCGGCGACCGCGGGGAGCTCCTTGCCTTCGAGAAATTCCAGGAAGGCGCCGCCACCCGTCGAGATATACGATACGTCTTGTTCGATACCGTACTTGTCGACCGCGGCCAGCGTATCGCCGCCGCCGGCGATCGAGAACGCTTTGGAGGCGGCGATTGCGCGTGCCAGCGTTTCGGTGCCGTGGCCGAAGGCATCGAATTCGAACACGCCGACTGGGCCGTTCCAAACCACGGTGCCCGCTTTGGCAATCAACTCGGCATATTGCTTGGCCGTCTCCGGGCCGATATCCAGAATCATCTCGCCATCCTTGACCTGATCGACCGGCTTGACCGAGGCCGGTGCATGCGCGGAAAACTCCGGAGCCACCACGACATCCACCGGCAGCGGCACATCGGCGTTGCGAGCCTTGGCTGCCTTGGTGACTTTCTTGGCGGCGTCGATCAGATCGGCTTCGTACAGCGAATTGCCCACGCCGTAACCATTCGCAGCGATAAAGGTGTTGGCGATGCCGCCGCCGACGATCAACTGGTCGACCTTGCCGATCAGGTTTTCGAGCAGTTGAAGCTTGGTGGAGACTTTGGAGCCAGCCACGATCGCCAGCAGCGGACGGGCCGGATTCTCCAGTGCCTTGCCCAGGGCATCGAGTTCGGCCGACAGCAAAGGGCCGGCGCACGCGATCGGGGCGAACTTGATGACGCCGTGCGTGGAAGCCTGAGCACGATGCGCTGTGCCGAACGCGTCCATGACGAAGATGTCGCATAGCGCCGCATAACGCTTGGAAAGCGCTTCGTCATCTTTGCCTTCGCCGACATTCATGCGGCAGTTTTCCAGAATCGCTACTTCGCCGTCTGCGACCTCGACGCCGTCGAGGTAGTCGCGCACCAGGCGTACGGGGCTTCCCAGCTTGTCGCCAAGCCATTTGGCCACCGGCGCCAGGGAGGATTCCTCATCGAACACGCCTTCTTTCGGGCGACCCAGGTGGGACATCACCATGACCTTGGCGCCAGCGTCACGGGCAGCCTTGATGGTGGGGAGCGAGGCATCCAGCCGCTGGGTGGACGTGATGCGGCCGTTTTCGATCGGCACGTTCAGGTCTTCGCGGATCAACACGCGCTTGCCGCGCAGATCCAGGTCGCTCATACGGGTGATAGACACGATGCTTTCCCTTTTTGGAAGGTTCGGACGGCCGGCGAGCGGCGCGAAATGTCTATTGTTGTGCCGCCTCGGCCCCGATGCAAACCGCGCGGGGGTATTCTGGGGCCTTCCTGAAACGAGTCCGCCGCATGTCCCGATTCACCCTCTACGGCTACTGGCGCTCCAGCGCCGCGTATCGTGTGCGTATCGCGCTCAATCTCAAGGGGCTTGAGTACGCCAGTCGTCCCGTCCACTTGGTCAACAACGGTGGCGAGCAGCATCGTCCCGACTATCACGCGCTCAATCCACAGGAATTGGTACCCGTTCTGCTCGATGGCGAGCAGGCGCTTACGCAGTCGCTGGCGATTGTCGAATACCTGGAAGAGACGCATCCGGCACCGTCGTTGCTACCCACCGATCCCGCGGGTCGCGCGCGCGTGCGCGCGCTCGCCCAGATCGTCGCCTGCGACATTCACCCGATCGGTAACTTGCGCGTGCTGCAATATCTGGAGGCGCATTATGGCGACAGCGCCGACAAACGCGGCTGGTCGCAGCATTGGATCGCTACCGGGCTGGCAGCGTTCGAAGCGATGGTGGCCCATCATCCCCAGACAGGCCGGTTTTGCCACGGCGATACGCCGGGGCTGGCCGATCTCTCGCTGATCCCGCAGCTCTATAACGCCGAGCGTTGGAACTTGCCGTTAGACGACTACCCGACGTTGTTGCGTATCCGCGAGGCATGCAACGCGCTCGATGCCTTCAAGCTAGCCGCGCCGGAGGCTCAGTCGGACGCGCCTGTCGCCGCATAAGCGAAGGGACGAGAAGGGCCGGGCGATGCCCGGCCTCTCGTCCCAGTGGGCAATCAGAAGCCCAGGCCGTAGGGGTCGTTGCCAGCGAGTTCCGGGCTATTCACGCCGCCGCCTTCGGACAGTCGAATCTTCAGTGCCAGGCCATCGCGGGAATCGGCCTTGTTGAGCGCTTCGTCCAATTCGATACGGCCTTCCTTGTAGAGCCGGTACAACGACTGGTCGAAGGTCTGCATGCCTTCCTGCAGGCTGCGATCCATGGCCTCCTTGACCTCATGGATCTGTCCGCGGCGGATCATGTCGCGGATCAATGGAGTGTTTAGCAATACCTCGGTTGCCGGGATGCGGCGCCCGTCTTTGCCGATCACCAGGCGCTGGCTGATCACCGCACGCAAGTTCAGCGCGAGGTTCATCAGCACGTTCTTGTGCGCCGACTCGGGAAAGAAGTTGAGGATGCGCTCCAGGGTCTGGTCCGCGTTGTTCGAGTGCAGGGTGGCCAGGCAGAGGTGGCCGGTTTCGGAGAAGGCGATGGCCGCCTCCATGGTATCGGTGTCGCGAATCTCACCGATCATGATCACATCCGGCGCCTCACGCATCGCGTTCTTCAACGCTTCGTGATAGCTGTGCGTGTCCAGGCCGACTTCGCGCTGATTGACGATCGAGCGCTTATGGCGATGCAGGTACTCGATCGGATCCTCGATGGTCAGGATATGGCCGGAGGAGTTCTGGTTGCGATGGTCGATCATCGCCGCCAGCGTGGTGGACTTGCCCGAGCCTGTCGCGCCGACCACCAGGATCAGCCCGCGGGGCTCCATGATCAGTTCGCGGAAGATGCCCGGCAACTGCAGCTGATCGATGCTGGGGATCTCGCTCTTGATCGCGCGGATCACCATGCCCACTTCGCCGCGTTGCTTGAACACGTTGATGCGGAAGCGTCCGGCTTCCTTGACCGCCAGTGCCATGTTCAGCTCCAGGTCGCGCTCGAACTGCGGCACCTGGCCCTCGTCCATCAGCGAGTAGGCGATTTTCTTGACCATGCCGCTGGGCAGGCCGGTATTGCCCAGCGGGTAGAGCTTGCCTTCCACCTTGATGTTCACAGGGGCGCCGGTCGTCAGGAACATATCCGACGCGCCCTTGTCCACCATAAGTTTCAGGAAGTAACCGATATCCACATGTATCCCCTATGAGGCCCGTTGTGTGGCTCCGGTCTATCCATCGGCCGGGCCGTGCGTTTTATTTAGGGCAATCCTACGTGTCCCGCGTGGCACTTTGGTCCCCTCCCCGGGATGACGCTCGGAACAGCCAGGCGCGTACATGTACACTGCCAAGCTCCGCGCGCCGTCCTTCACTGAAGAACAACGCCCACCAGGTTTGCAAGCGCTCCCCTTTTGCGCGCGTTGCAAACCTGGATTATGCCTGCCCACAATACGCTGCAACACTCCGAGAGGAATGAGTGATGGTGCACATCTTTTCCCCGTTGAACCGGCGCTCCCGGCGCTTGCGGACAACGGTTTCGACCCTGGTCCTGGCCGTGGGTCTGGCCTCATTGGGCGGTTGCGCCAGCGTGCCGCCGCCGGATGGGGCAATGAATATGGCGCAATCCCAGTTGCGTGCCGCCCGCGACGCGGGTGCCGCCGACTACGCGCCGGTGGACCTGGGCTTCGCTCAGAACAAGTTCCAGCAGGCCCAGGCCGCTATGGCCAGCCGCAAGTACGACGTGGCCGGCCAGCTGGCGGACGAAGCCCGGGCCGATGCCGAACTGGCTCGCGCCAAGGCACGCCTTGCGGCCGCAAGGTCGCAGATTCAGCAAAAAACCGACGATAACGAGCGTCTGCGCCAGCAGATCGAACAAGCGCACGCGCATGACAACGACCCGCAGCCGCCGATCGCCGCTCCGGCGCCGGCGAACAGCAGCGGCCTGCCGCCGGCTCAGCCGATGGAAGACCTGCCAGCCCCGCCGGCCTCGCAGCTTGCGCCACAGGACCAGGGGCAGGGGACGCAAACCTTGCCCGACCAGACGCTGCCCGATCCGAACCACCAGGGAGGCCAGCCATGAAGCGCCGACTCGCCACCACCTTAAGCATTCTCGCCTTGGCATTCGCCGCGGGAAGCGTGCATGCCGCCAAGGACGACCTGGATGTCAGCCGCCTCAGCAACAGCCTGAACCAGCTGGCCAACGATCCCAACCTGGGCAACTACGCCCAGGCCGAGCAGGCGCGTGCCCGCGATGCCGTCAGCCGCCTTTCGCAGGTTAAATCCAAAGAGCGCCCACACGCGCTGTACATCGCCGAACGGCAGGTCGACCTGGCACGAGCGGCGGCCCAGTTCCAAGTGGCGCAGATTCGCCTGAACGAACTGGACCGCGAGCACGACCAGATCCAGCTCGAAGGCAGCCGCCTGGACGCCGAACAGGCTCGCCGCGAACTGGAGCGCCAGCGCCTGCAATATCAGCTTGCCCAGGAAGAGGCCGCCCGCCTGCAGCAGCAGGGCGAGGAATCGGCCGCTGCCGCCGAGCAGGCTCGCGCCGAAGCCGACCAGGCACGCAAGCTGGCCGCCGCCCAGAGCCGGGTAGCCAACGCTGCCAAGCGGGAGGCCGATCTGGCCGCCAAGGCTGCACGCGCCTTGCGCGCACAGCAGAGCGGCGACGACGCCAGCAAGAAAGGCGACTAATCGCAGCTGACTAACTCCCTCCCCTGTTTACAAAGGGGGAGGGCGGGGGGAGGGGTAGGTACTTGCCTCACCGTCAGGCTCCTTAAGCCTGCAGCCTGTAGCGTCTCGCAACCGTCCACGCTCCCTACCGGGACCTCCCAGAAGGGAGGGGCACGAGTGCGCTGATCGAGTTGCCTCGGATGCGCTGGCAAAGCCTGTTTCGGCAGGCTTTTGCAGCTAAGTCCCCGTGTTCAAAAGCGTTGTTTTGCACCCTTGCATGACCGCCGGTCCGAGAGTAGCGTCAAGCTCCCGTGGGGCATCTACGCGCCACGGGCCCACTGACCTGAATCATGCGCCTGACCCTTACCTTGTCATCGTCGTCTTCCGCAGTGAGCGGATGGGCGGTGTTGGGTCGTGCGTGTGTCCATCACCGTGCAGGCGCACCAGTCCCGCGCCTGCGGCTCTTAGCGAGGAGGTCGGACTATGTTCGAAAACCAGCGGCGTGACGATGTCGAAGCCTTGATGAAAGCCGATGCGGAGTTCCGCCGGCTCTATCTGCACCACAAGGAACTCGACAGCAAAGTGCACGATGCCGAAATCGGCGTGCTTCCCATCGATGACATTACGCTCCGCTGTATGAAGCGGGAAAAGCTGCAAGCCAAAGAGCGACTGCAGAAAATGTGGGATACCAAGCAACTGGCGCACTGACGCGGCGGTTTCTCATTACCGCACCGGCCCCGGAGCGCGCAAGCGTCGCCGGGGCCGTTACGTTAGGAAGCAGCAAACTCCTACGGGTTATCATGGACGCCCGCCGAAGGCGATTTTCGCCCAGACGGCTTGAGCCGCACCCAGGAGTTTTCAGATGGTCCACCAGAGTGTCCTCGAACTGATCGGACGTACCCCGATGGTACGCGCGCAGCGCCTGGACACGGGGCCGTGTGAGCTGTTTCTCAAGCTGGAGAACGCCAATCCGGGCGGCTCGGTCAAGGACCGCATCGGCTTGTCGATGATCGAGGGCGCCGAGCGTGCGGGCAAGATCAAGCCCGGTGCGACCCTGGTCGAAGGGACCGCCGGCAATACCGGTCTGGGCTTGGCGCTGGTCGCGCAGCAGAAGGGTTACCGGTTGATTCTGGTGGTGCCCGACAAAATGAGCCGCGAGAAGATCTTCAATCTCAAGGCAATGGGCGCCGAAGTGGTGCTGACCCGTTCGGACGTGGCCAAGGGCCATCCGGAGTACTACCAGGATATGGCCGAGCGCATTGCGCGCGAAACGCCAGGCGCCTATTTCATCAATCAGTTCGGCAACCCGGACAACCCGGCCGCTCACATTGCCACGACCGGGCCGGAAATCCTCGAACAGTTGGATGGCAGGGTCGACGCGATCGTCGTCGGCTGTGGCTCTTCAGGTACGTTGAGCGGCCTTTCGAAGTTCTTTGCCGAGGCCTCGCCGAATACCGAATTCGTGCTGGCCGACCCAGTCGGCTCGATCCTTGCCCAGTACATCAACGAAGGTGTGCTTTCGACTAAATCGGGGAGCTGGATGGTCGAGGGTATCGGCGAGGATTTCCTGCCGACGATCAGCGACTTTACGCGCGTAAAGAAGGCCTATGCGATCCCCGACAAGGAGAGCTTCCTGGCTGCACGCGAACTGCTGGCCAAGGAGGGGGTGCTCGGCGGCTCGTCCACAGGCACCCTGCTTGCCGCCGCGCTGCGTTACTGCCGCGAGCAGACCGCTCCCAAGCGTATCGTGACCCTGGTATGCGATACGGGCAACAAGTATCTGTCGAAGATGTACAACGACTACTGGATGCTCGATAACGGCTTTATCGAACGCGAGCAGCATGGCGACCTGCGCGATCTGCTGCTGCGGCCGTTCGCCCAGCGCGACACCGTAGTGGTGGGCCCGGGCGAGCTGTTGATGACCGCCTATACCCGCATGAAGCTCTACGACGTCTCGCAGTTGCCGGTCATGGACGGCAGCCGCCTCGTTGGCATTCTGGACGAATCGGATGTGCTGATGCATGTGCATGCCGACGAGTCGCGCTTCCGCGACTCGGTATCCACTGCCATGATCAGCAATCTGCAGATGCTCGACGTGCGCTCCCCGATCGAATCCCTGCTGCCGGTATTCGAGCGCGGCCACGTGGCGATCGTGGTCGACGAAGCGCAGTTTCTGGGCCTGATCACCCGGATCGACCTTTTGAACTATCTCCGACGCAAGGTGCACTAAGCGCCACGAGCCGCGCTAGTCTGGCTACGGCGAAAGTCTATTGAAATGGGTCGCAGCCAGAGTAGCGGCCCTTAGTGCAAGGATTACTGCCCATGTGTGGAATCGTCGCGGCCGCCGCCCAACGTGATGTCGCCCCATTGCTGATCGCCGGCCTGAAGGCGCTGGAATACCGTGGTTATGACTCGGCCGGTCTGGCGGTACTGGAAGACGGCGATATCCGTCGCGTCCGCGCCAAGGGCAAAGTCAAGGAGATGGAGGCGCTATACCTGGCCGACCCATTCCCGGGCGGCACGGGCATTGCGCATACCCGTTGGGCGACCCATGGCGTACCTAACGAAGCCAACGCGCATCCGCATGTCGCCGGGCGGGTTGCTTTGGTACACAACGGCATCATCGAAAACCACGCCGAGCTCCGCGAGGAGCTGCGCAAGGAAGGGCACGAATTCACTTCCGAGACCGATACCGAAGTGATGGCCGCGCTCGTGGAAAAGCGGCTCAAGCAGGGACTGGGATTGCGCGAAGCGGTCACTGCCACCGTGCGCGAACTCGAAGGCGCTTATGCGATTGCCGTAGTCAGTCGCGACGAGCCTGGCCGCGTTGTCGGCGCACGGCGCGGCGCGCCGTTGCTGGTGGGTGTGGGCATCGGCGAAAACTTCCTCGGCTCCGATGCGCAGGCGCTCATCCAGGTCACCAACAAGATCGTTTATCTCGACGAGGACGATGTCGTCGACATCACCCGTGACAGCATGCAGATATTCGGCCTCGACGGTGACAAGGTCGAACGCGATCTGCATGAGAGCGAGCTTTCCGCCGACGCGGTCGAGCGTGGCGAATACCGCCACTACATGCAGAAAGAAATCTTCGAGCAGCCACGGGCGGTTGCCGAAACGCTCGAAGCCCGGTTAGGCCCACACGGCGTCCTGCCGAGTATCTTCGGCGTGGGCGGCGATGAGCTGCTGTCGCGCATCAAGGCGATACACATCATTGCTTGCGGCACCAGTTATCACGCCGGCATGGTGGCCAAATACTGGCTGGAGGACTATGCGCGTCTACCGGTCAATGTCGAGGTCGCCAGCGAATACCGTTATCGCGAAGCAGTCGTCGCCGATGACACGCTGTTCGTGGCTATTTCACAGTCTGGAGAAACCGCCGATACGCTGGCGGCCATGCGCGAATCGCGCCGCCGTGGTTACCTCGGTACGCTGGCCATCTGCAATGTGCCGGAGTCGTCGGTAGTGCGCGAGGCGGATCTGAAGCTGATGACGCGCGCCGGCCCGGAAATCGGTGTGGCCTCGACCAAGGCTTTCACGACGCAGCTTGCGGCGCTTGCTCTGCTTACTTTGCAGCTGGCGCATCAGCGTGGACTGGATGGCGCGCGCTATGCCGAGCTATGCGCGCAGTTGCAGCGTCTGCCACGTGCTATCGAAGACGCGTTGAAACTGGAGCCGGAAATCGTTGCCCTGGCAGAACACCTGATCCATCGCCAGCATGCGCTCTTCCTCGGTCGTGGTGCGCATTATCCAGTAGCACTGGAAGGCTCGCTCAAGCTCAAGGAAATTTCCTATATCCACGCCGAGGCCTATCCGGCAGGTGAGCTCAAGCATGGCCCGCTAGCTCTGGTGGACGAAGACATGCCGGTCATCGCGGTGGCACCAAGCGGACCGTTGTTGGATAAGCTCAAGTCCAATCTGCAGGAAGTGAAGGCGCGTGGTGGCGAGTTGCTCGTATTTGCCGACAGCCGCGCCGGTATGGACGATGAGCGACCGGCACGCGGCACCACCATTCGACTAGACAGTGGCGGAGAGTTTATTGCGCCGGCGGTATTCACGGTGCCTTTGCAACTGCTTGCTTATCACGTTGCCGTATTGCGCGGCACCGACGTCGATCAGCCGCGTAACCTGGCGAAATCGGTGACTGTTGAGTAAGCGATAGATTCCGAGCCTTCACAACCTTGTAAGAGGCGTTCGACTATTACACGTCAACGGGAAGGTGTTGTGAGGCTCGTTGTCACGGGGCCTCTAATTCACCTTTGACCGATGTCAGCGGTTGCCGGGCGCGTTCGCAGTACCGATAACGGCCAGCAATGGGCCGTCTCCCATGCTGTCGGCGGCAACAGCTCGCGCAGTTGCGGAACCGTGTATTGCCACCGCTTCCAATTCTATGTTCCGACGCCGCTGATTTGATGCAATTGCATTGCCATCCTGAAGGATGGGCCTGTGAGAGGTGTGCATCTAGAATTGATTGAGTTCGACCAAGAGTAATCGAAACAGCTTTGGCGTCAGGGGGATCGGCTGAGGCAGCCTCGCAAACGTCGACGAAAATCAGCGCGGTTATCGTCTCATTGCCAATCATGAATCATCCTTGCGTGTAATTCCCACCATGGCTTGGCTAAGTAGCGTCAACGCCATGTAAGCTCAGATTGCTTAGAGCGAATATCGACAAGCGACGTCTCAATACAGACTCTTGCAGGTGCGTAGCGGCTCTTTGCAATTGTATTCTCCATTCATTTTCCTGGCTTTGATGTAAGCGGACAACCCGATTGGGCGCAGGGCGAAAGGTAGGCTACATTGCAGTGGCGTTGAGCGAGTAGTCGTTGGACTTGGTTCTGGTTCAATCCGTAGGAGTGGTGGCGCGCGATGGCGAGCCGCTGATGCGAGCGATACTCGCTTAGATAGCACCTGATCACGGCTCGCCAAAATATAGATACCTACGCCGTCAACCGACTTAAACGTTTGGTATTCCGCATAGTGCCTGGGTGATGTTCGACGTAGTACGTTAGGAAAAGGGCTCTTGCGGCTACTCTAGTTGCAGGCGGGTTACTTTTAGCCCCAACTTGCGTGGATCTGACTTCATTCCTACATCGGTTGGGCTGATGGCGTCGGGTAAGGCGAGGTCGATACGCAAAATTTGATTCGATGAATCATCTATCGATGGAATATTCAGGGATAGAACGCCGGCCTCGTTGACGTGTACATGCGCCACAGGAGTGTCGTTGATTCGCACATCTAACGTTTGAGCATGGTTATGAGGGGTGAACGGTATAAAGAATAAATTCGCTTGGCGAGGACGCGCACCAAGTGCATATATGCACGAAAAACTCGCTGTCTGGCCATCCGTCCAGCGACCGTCCGACTCTGCTTGACTGAAGCCTTTAAGACTATTCGTCGGGATGTATCCCGCGCTAGAGAAGTCGATAGATGCTTGGCAGTTATTGGAGAATTTTCTCATCACACAACTACCATCTGCAACAGCGTAGCCATCGGTGATGGGTCTGCGTATGCAGTTCGAGTTGGACCAAATGCTAGAAGTCGCTGTAGATGTAAAAATTGCTCCAACGCGATCTGGCTTCGGGAATTCGTTATTAGCTAACGTCGCGTAGGCATTTTGATCGCGTGGCGATTCGAAAATGCCAACGGTGACAAGGTAGTTGGCAACGTCACCGATGCGCCCAACCGAAAGCCCTCTAGCGTAGGCGGGTTTGGTGTCCTCCACTGCGCCTATTTGTTTGGCGGTGGAGGCGGCAGCCTCCATGGTCAGGAACGAACTAGTGTCTACTAAAACAGTGCTTCCCGCAAAAGTGAAGTACCAGAAAGCAATGAGCAATGCGGCAGGTTGTACCCAGCCAGCGATCACAGTTGTGCCGCCGATGTGTTTCGCAGATCGCTGAGTGATCCATACGTTGGCCAACAAGATGGCAAGATTCACCATAAAAAATGTGGCTAAGCCAAAGCCATACTTGCGACATGCGTATTCGGAGCCGTACCCCAGCTTGAGCGCGACAACTTGGAGAAGAAACACTGCTACGATAGCTAGACCAGCGCTTCCAAAGTGTCGGCCAACGACAGCGCTCGCTTCGTGATAGCCACGTATCGTTGGGATAGATGTTATCGCTAAATAGAGTGACACCAATGCGGTGGCAACGGCTAGTATGCAAAGACGGGGCAGTGTATCCAGCAGCGTAAGAGCAAGTCCGCCGTTATTTTCGCTAATGCCTCGCATAGCGGCAAAAGCAGGGTGCTCGTAAAGCGCGATGGCTGCCAGTAGCGAAACAAATGCCGTTGCGATCACTCGGCCAGCCATGCTTCGACGCTCAGAAAGTGCGTGGATCACCAGTAACAGGAGGCCGTAGGCGACACCTTCAATGGCTGGAAGTAGATGAACGCCTGCACTGGCAATGCAAATTATAATCGTGGCGATAGGCACCCATCCGCTGAACCCTCGGCGAACCTCCAGATGGGTTGCGAATACCAAGGTTAACATGAAGCAGGCTTGGCCCGCCAGCTGCGAATAGAAGTAATTGCCTACCAACTCATGCCCGAATATCTCCAATCCGAATGCATAATGATTGAGTGCCAATACAAGCATCAAGGATAAGGTAAGGGGCCAAGACAGGCTTTTTGCCACTTGGCGCGGTAGCAAGGCAAGCGATGCCCAGATCGCCACCAATGCGGCCGAGGCGGTCACCTGCATGGCAAGAAATGGCGACCCGCTAAATCTAGCTAAAACCGCAGCAACGATGTGGCTATATCTGGGGTAAATCGCCATTTCTCCCAGGATTCCCGCTGCCCCAGGCTGTACGGTCCAGTGTCGAAACAGCCAATGGATCAGAGCATAGTGATGAGCCATGTCAACGCTGCCGCTGTATCCGTGCTTGACGAGCTTCACAAAAAGGACCGCACACGTTACAGCTAATGCGACTGCGGTGATCGAGACCTTGCTGCTGAATATAAGCCGGATGAATGCGCTGTCATGATTGCCCATGTAGATCTAGATCTCCGCCCGCAGGTCGTCGTTCATCAGTCGCTTTGCTACGCGGGCACCTTCCCGAATAGCGTAGTTAGTGCCGCGATCTTCGGGATAGATCTGTGCCATGGTCGAGATCAGGGCGTTTGTGTAGGGCGTTTCTTCTCCTGGTACGTACGAGGAGTAATTTCGCTCGGTGACTGGCTGTGCGTATTCGGCGCGCCAGATGCGATAGTCCGTGACCCATTCGCGCGTGAATTTCGGGAACATACGCTCAAGATGCGGTAGCGCATATTCGAGGTACTCGGCGTCGGACATATTCCAAGTTGAGTCTGACACAGCCAAGTAGCGGGACAAGAAAACAATATGACGGCCAGCATAGTGCGAACTGTCATCCAGATTAGTGTGTTCGATGACGCCCACGAAAGGAAAGCCGGGATCGTTGACGTTGAGCCAGTAGGTTTCAGAAAGGCTGTGAGTCAACTCCATAACCAAGCAGACATTGCCGAGATAGTTGACTCGCCGCAGTGAATCGAGCCACGCTTCTGGTGCATTCTTGAGAATTTTCGCGATCAGTTCGAAAGACGGCGTAAATAGAAAATTGCGAGCCTCTACTTCACCCTGCGCGGTCTGCAATGCATGAATGGTGCTTCCGTCGACGCGTGCGCCTTTCACCGGTGTACGGTAGCGAATCTCGCCGCCCAGTTCGATAATGCGATCGGCTAAGGCTTCGGCTAGGCGGCCGAAGCCTCCCCGGAAGTAGGCTAATTGTTCGCTACCTTTCGTATCGCGCGTACTTCCGCGCAAGACCAATTTTTTCCAAAACCACACTGCGTTAATGTCTTCGGCAAATATCGAAAACTTCGAGCGAATTAAGGGTTCCCAGACGACCTTAAAGACGTTTTTGCCACACAGAGGCTCGAGCCATTCGCGAATCGTCAGGTGCTCGATCGATTTCCAATCCTTCACTTTACGTACTTGGAACACCAGCCAGCCCAAGCGTAGGCGGTCAATGAACGGCAATGGGCTAAAGCGAAGCACATCCAATGGTGTTGAAAGCTTCCATAAGCGCTTGTTGTAATACATGCCTGTGCGTGAGGGTAGCGTAAGGATGAGATCGCTCAAGCCTAGCTCTTCGACCAGCTTGGGCACGTAGGCATCATTGTTGAACCAGTGATGATAGAACTTCTCTATGTGCACACCGTCATTGAACTCGAATGTGCCGGCTAAGCCACCCGGTGAGGCGTCGGATTCGAGGACAACGACTTTCTTGCCAGCCTGCGCCAGTCGAAGAGCGGCCACTAACCCAGTGAAACCGGCGCCGATGATTGCAGTGTCGTAGGCGGGGGCTTGATGATTCAAACTCTGTCTCCGGAAGTCATAGCTGACGCCTTACGGCGCGCTGCCTTGAATAAATTGCGATTGAAAATCATGACTATGCCTCCCGCGATGGTTGTCGGTAGCCAGACGCCCAGGTGACATAGGACCGCCATGGTCATTGCT
>NZ_DATCRY010000055.1:0-15085 GCF_036568765.1 Dyella sp.
CCTTTATGGCCGGCCAAAGTGCCTTCGACCTGTTCGATCGCAACATAGCCTCCGGTGGTTTCGTTCGAGCGACTACCGAGCATCTGCCCGCGGCTCTGTGCATCGAGATCGCCGTGATAGCGCTTATCCAGTGCGAAACGACCGATGCTGGCAACGCTCACGTCCGGAGCATCCGTCTGTGGCAGTACCTTGACGTCGAAACTGCCCTTGGCGTGCCGGGTCATGCGAGGATTCTCCTTGGGTGCACTGGCCGCCGGCTTGGAAGCGAAAGCCGCCAAGCCAAATGCCGCGATAAAACACGCTATGGTCATGCGCGTTCTAGTGAACATGTCTAAGTCCCCCCGGACTCTTCCCTGAGACGCTCATCCTCAGGCTTAAGTCATCCTTTCGTCAAGCGTGCGTGAAGCTCAGCGATGCGCGGGTAGGGCGTTGAATCGTGCGGCGATGTAGTCGTCGGTGAAGCTGGTCATGTCCATCCCGCGGATGAAGCCGCAGTGGCCGCCATACGGAGCAATGTCCAGCTCGACATTCGACGGCAGGCGCAGGCTGTGGAAACTGGTGACCGGAATGACCGGATCGTCCGCTGCCGTCAGGATGGTCGCGGGGATCGGCATGCCCGCCAAGGCATCGTCGGCGACCGAATAACCATCGAGGTACGCTTCCAGCGAACCGAAATCGGTATGCCGTAGCACCAGAGCCTCGGTCAATCCGCGCAGGCTTTGTTTGAGTTCGGCCAGCTCGAAGAAGCTCAATTGTGGAAAAGCGGCCTGCTTGGTCTTCAGCGACCGTCTCCACTTGTGCATGAAATAAGCCTGGTAGAACCAGGGTGCCGACTCCTCCAGCGAAAACAGGCCTTCGCTCGGATCGATGATCGGGCACACCGCCAGTGCATGGGCCAGCGGGATGCCTGCCTGGGGAGCGCGCAAGGCGGCGCGCAGGGCGAAATTGCCGCCGAGCGAGAAGCCTGCCAGCACCATCGGCCGCGCCGGGTAACGGCGGGCGATGTCGGCCAGGGCATTGACCACTTCGTCGATCCGGCACGAGTGGAACAGCGCTTCGTTCAAATGATGGCTGTCGCCGTGATCGCGGAAGTTCAGACGAAACACATCCCAGCCGTCCTGCAACAGGCGACTACCGGTTTGCAGCACATAGGTGGAATCGACACTGCCTTCCCAACCGTGGAACAGCACGGCCAGGCCGCGCGCGACAGGCTGGACCTGTTGCGGTGTGTAGGCACCAGTCAGGCGTACGCCCTCTCCGCCGTCCACGACGACGTGCTGGGCACCCTCGCGTACCAGCCGCGCCCGCCGCGGAAGCAACCGGCGGCGTATACCGCTGGAGGAGAGCATGGTCTGGATATGACCGCTGGTCAGCGGCCAGGGCGGGAGGAAATCCTTCCCCTTGGGCACGGTCATTGCGGCTTGTCTTCGAGTGCCGCGGCAATGCGATCGCGCGCATGATCGGCCATGCGCCGCCGGCCATCGGGTGTGGACGGTACCGGTTCGAGGAAATGCACCTCGGCGTCCAGCGGGGCCTCGCCAAGCAGGCGCAGGAAGTTCTGCATGAAGTTTTCCCGCTCGCGGAAGCCGGCGTCGACCACCCTTCGGCCATGCCGCGCAAAGCGCAGCGCCACCGGTTGCACCGGCACGCCGGCATCCAGTGCTGCCTGGAAGATGCGCGCATGAAACACGCGCAGTATGCCGTTATGCCCGGTTCCGCCCTCGGGGAAGACCGCGACCGAGCGCCCGGCTTGCAGCCGCTCGACCATGACCTGCATGACGGCCGCCAGCGAATGGTTGCTGCCGCGGCGATGGAAAATCGTGCCGCCGGCAGCGGCCAGCCAGCCGACCAGCGGCCAGCGTGCGATTTCCGCTTTGGCCACGAAGCAGGCGGCGCGCTGGCTGTGCAGCAGTTCGATATCGATCCACGAGGTGTGGTTGGCCACGAACATCACCGGATCGGCCAAGGGCTGGCCGACGCGTACGGAGCGCAAGCCGAAGATGCGCAGCAGTATGGTGGACCACCAGCGGATCATGCGGTGAGTGAATGGCTCACGGCCGTTTTTCATCACGTCGTGGCGGTTCCAGGTGAGAATGCCGCCGCATAGCAGGATGCCCAGCACGATATGCAGCAGCAGCAGCGGCACACGCCACAGGTAGCGCAGGGGACGGATCGGATCGCCGGCTCGGGCTGAAACAGTGTCGGTGCTCATCGGTTCGGTTAGTTTAACGTTAGTCGGAGCGATTTCGGCCCGTTGCCCTACATAAAATTGGGACAAGTTGCAGACTGGCGTCAGGACAAGGCGCCCTCAATGCTCCAGCTGGTTCAGCGGCAAGCTTGGCGATCGCTTCACCGTACGCAGCACGAAGCTGGAATTGACGTCGGCGACGCCGGTGGCATTGAGCAGCCGATCGAGCAGGAACCGTGAGAAATGCTGCAAGTCACTGACATAGATATGCAGCAGGTAATCCATGTCACCGGTAAGCGCATAGCAGGCGACGACCTCGTCCCATGCGTTCACTTGCGCGGCAAAACGCGCCACCGCTTCGGCTTCGTGCTTGGCCAATTGCACGCGCACAAAGGCCTGCAGTCCCAGCCCGACCGCTTCCGGGTCGACCTGGGCGGTATAGCCGGTCAGAACCCCTTCGTTTTCCAGGCGCTGCAGTCGGCGCAGGCAAGCCGACGGTGACAGGGCGACCCGGTCGGCCAGTTCGGCATTGGTAATGCGGCCTTCGCCCTGAAGTACGGCGAGAATGCGCAGGTCGGTGCGGTCGAGCTGAATCATGCAATATTATTTTGCAATTTCCGTAAAATTAGAATGAATATTGCATTATAGTCGCCATCGGAAGCAACAAAACAATCATTGTGCGGGTAGTCAGGCGTATTCTGTTGTTATCCAAGCACACTTGTTGAGGCCCGTCATGGACTCCCATCCCCGCCGCGTCGAACACCAGCAAACCGATCGGGGCTACGTGCCGGTCTATGCCACGGGAGTGGTCGAGCAGCCTTGGTCCGGCTATAGCGCCACGGACCACGAAGTCTGGGATACCTTGTTCCGGCGTCAGCGCGAAATGCTGCCCGGGCGCGCCTGCGCCGAGTTCCTCGCGGGCGTGGAACGTTTCGGCCTGGGCGATGGCGGCATTCCGAAATTCGCCGATCTGAACAAGGTGCTGGGCAAGACCACAGGCTGGGAACTGGTGGCCGTCGAGGGCCTGCTGCCCGACGAAGTCTTTTTCGACCATCTGGCCAACCGGCGCTTTCCGGTGAGCTGGTGGATCCGCAAGCCCGACCAATTGGATTACCTGAGCGAGCCGGACCTGTTTCATGACCTGTTCGGTCACGTGCCGTTGCTGCTCAATCCGATTTTTGCCGATTACATGCAGGCCTATGGCAAGGGTGGCATGAAGGCGTTCGCGATCGGTCCCGAGGCGCTGATGAATCTGACGCGCCTGTACTGGTACACGGTCGAGTTCGGTCTGATCCATACCGCCGAGGGCATGCGCATCTATGGCGCGGGCATCGTCAGCTCCAAGGGCGAATCGATCTATTCGCTCGACTCGGCAGCGCCCAATCGCCTGGGCTTCGGGCTGGAGCGCGTGATGAGCACGCGCTATCGCATCGATACCTTCCAGCAGACCTACTTCGTCATCGACAGTTTCGAGCAGCTGTTCGACGCCACGCAGCCGGATTTCACGCCGATCTATCGCGAGCTGCGCGAGCGGCCGGCGCATGCGGCCGGTGACGTGCTGTCCAGCGACCGCGTGTTTACGCGCGGCACGCGCGAAGGCTGGTCGAGCAGCGCGGATACCTGAGGCGTCGTCGGACGCTCAGTTCTTCTCGCGCCGCTTCCATTCGCTGACCGACAGCACCTGGCCGACACGCTTGCCATCCCAGCGATAAATGAAGTGCTGGCTTTGCACGCAGGGCGCGACACGGTCGGGATAGAACACTGCCACGCATTCGCCGCCGGGGTCGCGCACGCTGTCGAAAACCAGGCCGTCGGACCCTTCCGCACGCAGCCGTCGCGCCAGGACAACGCTGGCCGCATAGCTGTTCGGATCGTGCTCGGCGGCCCAGCCGCCGCGTAAATCATGCAAGTGCGCATCGATGCTGGTGCGGTAGCAGCGCACCTCCAGGTCGCAGGGCGGTTCGGCGGTGGCGGCCAGGAAGCGCTCGCGGTGATAGACGGTTTCTTCCACCGCGGTATTGACGCTGTGGCCGGCGTAAAACACGCCCCAGCTGCCGTCCGAGAAACGGCTGCCCTCGGGGTTGAGATGCGTGAAGGCTGCCATGACCGGCGTACTGCCCGGACCGCTGATGCGCCGCCCCGGTGGCACCAGGCTGAGCTCGCCGGCTTCCTGGCGCAGTCGCGGATTGGTCATCGCCTCGATGGCGAACACCGCATCCAGGTCACGCGGATCGGCGATCCGATCGAACACGCCGACCGGTGGAAACCGGCTGGGAACGATGCGGTACGCGTGCGTCCAGCGAATGCGTTTCAGGGGCGGTAACACGGACATGCAGCGATTCCCTGCTTGCGAAATCGGAAAAATACAGGGTAGCAATCAGGGATATCGCCGACTGCGACGAGCGTCGTTTTCGGATTGGCGCAGCCTTTTGCGCGACAGCTTCAGTTCCAGCCGCGTTGCGCATCCAGATACTGGCGGACGACGTAAAGATCGGCGACGTTGCCGGACAACATGCGCTCCATCGCGCTTTGCCCGCCGAACAATGGCGCCTGGTTCGGGCGATGCACCCAGGCATCGGCCTGTTCCGGGTCATTGAACAGGATATGCAGGCTCTTGTAGATGCCCAAGAGATAGCTGATGCGCTCGATCGTGTCGCGGCCAGGGCTGCCGTCCTGCTCGCGCTTCCATTTGTAGAAGGTCGATTCGGGCGGATTACCCAGCAACTTGCGCTGATCGACGACGCGCAGATCCCAGCTTTCGGCCAAGCGGAAGAACGCCCGCAAGGCGGGGCCGCCCAGCGCTTCGATCGGTTCCTCGGCCAGGCTGGTGTAGTGCGTGGTGGCGGCGGAATGCATGATCGCGTAACTTCCTGTGTGAAGTTGTTTGCAACTTTACCACACCGATGGAGTTAATGCACTGGACAGAGCGACCGCTTCTTAGCGCCCCAGAGAGCCACAAAAACTCAGAAGACGCTCCTGCAGGGTTGCCAGGCTCCTAAGTGGCCGCCGGTATGGCAGCCTGGACCTGCGGCGTACGCGGGTCGTCGGCCCGCCCGACCACGGCAAAACCATAGCCGTTGCGGAACCAGTAGCTGGCCAGCAGCCCGTGATCCTGGCGCGACCCGCTCATATCGCCGGGAAAGCGCGTGCTGGGGCGCACATAAAGGCTGATGCGCTGCCCCTGGCTGTCTTCGTACATCACCAAAGCGGCGGGACCGTCGCTGGTCGAAAGCAGCCGGCCGCCGAGCAGCTTGAAACCATAGGAGCCAAGATCGGGCAGGGACATCGGCCGACCGATGCGGGCCGAAAGCCAGGTTTCCAGGGAACCGGCATGGCTGCCGTCCATTTCCACCGGGCGCAGACGGTCGGTGGCAAAGGTGCGGTAAGCCTCCAGGGCGTCCTGCATCGGTGGATGGCTGGCCGCATAGCTCGCACCGCGTACCTGCCAGCCACCCAGGCCGCCGACACCTACGGCGATCAATAACGAGGCGCAAAGTGCCAATCCGCGCTGCCGGCGGCGCCGCACGGTGCGGCGTACGGCGACCGGATCCAGCGCCGGGTTGGCCGGCAGCGAGTAAATCGGCAACGCCGTACGCAGCGATTCGGCCTGCCGACGCCACCGCGCTATTTCGTCGGCTTGTTCGGGATGCGCGGCGAGCCAGGTCTCGATCTCGGCGTGGCGCGTATCGTCGAGCTGCCCATCGACATAGGCATGCAGTTCTTCTTCGGTGGGGATCAGACGATTCATTTCACTCTCCGCAGCGCCGGGCCAGCGCCGCCTTCAGTCAATTGGCGATAAGCCTTGCGCGCGCGCGACAGGCGCGACATCACCGTGCCGACCGGGATATCCAATGCGCTGGCGGTCTGCTCGTAGCTCAGCCCTTCCACCGTCACCATCAGCAAGACGGCGCGCTGGTCGTCGCTCAAGTCATCGAAGCTGCCCAGGGCATGGCGCGCCGCATAGGTGTCCTCGGCGGACGGCTCGCTTGAGGCGTCGTCCCGCCCGAACAGGTCCAGCAGGCGATTCCAGCGCCGCGCGTGGCGCTTGTCATCGACAAACTGCCGATACAGGATCGCGAACAGCCAGGCCTTCAGTTCCCCGTCGCGGCGCGTTGCCCAGCGCGACAACGCTTTTTCGATGCAGGTCTGTACCAGGTCGTCGGCCGACGACGGGTCGCGGGTCAGCCATAGCGCGAAGCGGCGCAATGCCGGTAGTAGTTCGCGCAGATCGTTGTCGTGGTCAGGGGTCATAAACGTGCGGCTTCCGAGCATACCTTTCTATGACGTCCGGGCCGCGATTTTATTCCGGTGGAATAAATCCAAGACTGGAGCGTCCCACCTCGAGTCGGTACCCATCTCCAGGAGCGCAGCATGTCCCAACGTCTTCTCCCGCCTGCGGCCGTGCTGGCCAAAGGCGCCCTGATCGGCGCGATCTTGGTCACGCTGACGGGTTTGTTCGTATGGGCGGCCGGCTGGCTCAGCCCGTCGCGCGTGTCGCCGGGACGCATCGTCGATGCCCTGGAAACGCATAACGGTGTGCATTCCGGCGCACGCCGCGCGCACGAGAAAGGACTGTGTGTCGCCGGCTATTTCCAATCGAACGGGCAAGGCGTAGCCCTGTCCAGGGCGGATGTGTTCGCGCCCGGACGTACGCCGGTATTCGGACGCTTCTCGTTGGGGGTGGGTAACCCGCATTCGCCCGATGGCGTTCCCGGCTTTCACGCGCTGGCGTTGAGTTTCCAGCAGGGCAATGGCGAGATCTGGCGTACCGCCATGGACGACACGCCCATCTTTCCGGTCGCCACGCCGCAGGCCTTCATCGATTTCCAGCTGGCCACCGCGCCGGACAAGGCCACTGGCAAACCCGATCCGGCGCGGGCGCAGGCGTACCTGGCCGCGCACCCGGAGACTCGTGCGTTCATGCAGTGGATGCGCGATGCGCCGTTTGCGGCGAGCTTTGCCGCCAGCACCTACTACTCGATCAACGCCTTTCGTTTTACCGATGCGCAAGGCCAGACGCGCGCTGTGCGTTGGTCGTTCAAGCCCGAAGCTCCGTTCGTCGCTGTGGACAAAGACAAGCTCGCCGAACTCAACAAAACCCAGCCGAATTTTCTGTTCAACGATGCGCTGACGCGCCTGGCGCAACAGCCGATGCGTTGGGAGTTATGGGTAACGCTGGCGCAAGCCGGAGATCCGACGAACGATGCCACGCGGCCCTGGCCGGCCGAACGGCAGCAGGTCGATGTCGGCACGTTGGTACTGGAACGCGCATCGCTCGAAGACGATGGCCCCTGCCGTGACGTGACTTTCGATCCGTTGATCCTGCCATCGGGTATCGCGGCGTCCGACGATCCCTTGCTGGCTGCGCGCTCTGCCGCTTATGCCCGTTCCTTCACGCGGCGCGCCGGCGAGCGTCCGACGCCACCTAGTGCTTTATCCGACGATCCCGCCGCTCGTTCCGTCCTGCAAGGAGCACGGTGATGCGCGCACCCATCCGTTTCTCTTTCGCACTGCGCGCTCTGCACTGGCTGATGGCGCTGATGATTCTGGCGATGTTGTTCATCGGCGTAGGCATGATGTCCACGGCCAGCGATGCACGGCGGTGGTTGTACGACCTGCACAAGCCTTTGGGCGTAGCGATTCTTCTGTTGGCGGCGCTGCGCTTGTTCGTGCGTCTGACCACCAAAGCGCCGCCGCTACCGCAGGACTTGCCTGCGATCCAGAAATGGGCCGCGCATGCATCGCACGCGGTGCTGTATTTTCTGATGTTCGCACTGCCCTTGGTGGGCTGGGCCATGCTGTCGGCCGGCGGTTACCCGATCAGTTTGTTCGGATCCGCACATCTTCCGCCTATCGCACCGTTGAACGCCGGTCTCTATGCGTTCCTCCATGCTGTGCACGTGAGTCTGGCGCTGGGCCTGTTTGTTGTCGTACTGGCCCACCTGGGCGCGGCGCTCATGCATGGATTGATCCGGCGGGACGGCGTGTTCTCGGCCATGGCATCGTGGCGTCGCGGCAGGTTCTAACCGAAGAAAGGGCGTGGACTTTCGTGCGCGCCCTTCGGCGGTTTACTTGGCAGCCGCCTTGTCGACGACGCAATCGCAGGGAAACTGCGGTTCGGGACCGCCATCGGCGATAAATCGATCGATGCGTTTTTCAAGCACAGGCAGCGGCACCGAACCCAACGCCAGTACGGTGTCATGGAAATGCCGGATATCGAACTTGGGTCCCAGATCCTGTTCGGCTTTTCGCCGCAGCTCGAGCAGTTTCAGGTAACCCAGCTCGTAACTGAGTGCCTGTCCGGGCCAGCTGATGTAGCGGTCGACTTCGTTGGCGATCTCACGCTCCGACAGCGCGGTGTTCTGGGTCATGAAATCGATCGCTTGCTGTCGCGACCAGCCCAGATGATGGATGCCGGTATCGACCACCAGACGACTGGCGCGCCACATCTGGTAGGTGAGGTAGCCGAAGCGCTCGTAAGGTGTCTTGTAGATGCCCATCTCGTTGCCGAGGTATTCGGCGTACAGCCCCCAACCCTCGCCGTAGGCGGAGATGTAACCGGTGCGGCGGAAGTCGGGCTGACCGCGTTGTTCCTGGGCCAGAGCCAATTGCAAAGCATGGCCGGGCATGGATTCGTGGAGCGTCAGTGCCGGCATGTTGTACAGCGGGCGCGAGGGCAGATCGTAAGTGTTGACCAGGTAAGTGCTGGCGCCGCCACGACCCGAGGTGTAGTACGGCGCGATGTCGTCAGGCACGGGCACGATCGCAAAACGCTGCCGCGGCAAGCGACCGAAATAGCGCCCGAGTTGCGCGTCGACCTGCTTGGCTACCCAGGCCGTGCGCATCAGGAGTTCGTCGGGCGTCTTGGCATAGAACTGCGGATCGGTGCGCAGGAAGTGCAGGAAATCGGCGAAGCTGCCCTTGAAGCCTGTTTCCTGCATGGTCTTGACCATGTCCGCGTGGATCTTGGCGACCAGGTCCAGGCCCACCTGGTGGATCGCACCGGGATCCAGGTCCAGCGTGGTGTATTCGATGATCTGTTGGCGATACCAGGCCTTGCCATCCGGCATCGCTTCGGCGGCCAGGGTGGTCCGGGCCTTGGGAACGTACTCCTCGCGGAAGAACTTCAACAGCCGGGCGTAGGCGGGAACGACTTCGTCGGCAACGATCTGACGCGCTCGTGTGCGCAGTTGTTCCGCTTCGGCGGGATCGATGGACGAGGGCAGGGTGGCGAAGGGCTTATAGAAGCTGCTTCGCGTCGGATCCTTCAGCTCTGCCACCGCGGCGATCGAGACATCGCGCCCGTTGAGTACTTCGCGCGGCACACTGAAGCCGCGCGCCAAACCATCGCGCATATTGTCGATCTGCTGGCCGAAATATGCCGGAATCTCGCCGAGGCGGTCCAGGTATTCGCGATAGTCCTTCGCGCTATGCAAGTTGTCGCCATCGAGCTGATAACCCAGGTCGCTCCAGAAGGCCGAGTCGCTGTTGAACGGCATCTGCCATTGCTTGAACTGCTGGGCAGCCAGCAGGTTCTGGATCTGCGCGCGGTACACGGCGTAGTTGATCTGCTCTTCCGGCGAAAGTTGTTTCGGATCCACGCCGTCAAGCTGCTTGAGCACTTGCTGCCAGCGGTTCTGCCGTTGCAACTGGCTGCCGGCGTCGACACGATCGAGACGGCCGTCATTGAGCTGGGCTTCGCCGGAGGGCAGGATACCGACCTGGCCGTTGCGCCAGGCCCATTCCTGCGTATAGATTTGATGGAATCTGGCATCGGCGTCCTTCGAGGTGTCGGCCCATGCCGTCATGCTCATGCTCAAACCGGCCAAGGCCACGCAGATGGCTCTGCTTACGCTATTCACTCGATGATTCCCCGCGCTGATCGCACCGGCCCGCATGATGGCATGTTCTGGCACATGCCTCGGCAAGGGGTGACGAAAGTCAGGGGGTAGCGGGCTTTCTTGCGCTGAAACCGATGATGGGCGGAAACGACATGAAGGTCATCCAGAAAGCCTGCTGTGTCACGGCGGGATCCAGGAAGGGCCCTTGCCAGCGAAAGTCCACAAAGCCGGCCTCCCGAAATGCGTTCTCATAGGTCGAAGGCGCCAGATAATAGTTGTCGAAACCGAACGCTTCGTCCTCGCACAGCAAGGTGTAATGAATCGGATTTCCTTCGCGGAGCCGCCGTTGCCCGGTACGCAGCAGGCCGTATTTCCGATAGCGCTCGTCGTCGAAAAGCCTCTGCATGGGGTTGTCGTTGAGACCGATGAACCGGCCTCCGGGGCGGAGGTTGACGAAGGCGGCGCGCACAAAGCGCAGCAGCTCCTCGGCGGAACGGGCGTAATTGAGCAGGAAGATCCCCAGGGCCAGATCGTAGTCGCCCAGCTTCTGCAGCTTGCCGACATCCTCGATCGCGTAATGGCAGCCAAGCGGATAGGCGACCTCCATGGCCTGCGCCAGGGCGATCATTTCGCCGGACACATCGATGCCATGGGTGAGGGTTGCGCCGTGGCTCTGCAATAACCGGGTATACGTGCCCTCGCCGCAGGCCAGATCGAGTACCGACAAGCCCTCGATCTTGCCGCACAGACGCAGCAAGGTGTAGCGCTCGACCCATATTCTGAAAGGCAATTGCTTGGACCGGCGATATTGCCGGGCGATCTTGTCGTAGACAGCCTCTTCCATGGCCCGAACTCCTGCGCGATAGGCGAACTATGCATCGACCTATCGATCGGTGGCCGAGGAGCTTGCGTGAGTTACTCCATCGCGGTGTATTCGTTGCGTACCGATTGCAGGTAAGCATCGAGATCGCGACCTTCCACTTCCACGAAACGCTCGCCGGTGCCGATGCATTGGCCGATCCGGTCGGGGCGGAAGTTGCGGAAGCCGGTGCGCAGCCGGCACCAGGCACCGAGCGTCCAAGCGCCGCCCCAGAAGGCCAAGCATAGGGGCTCGATATCGCGGCTACTGTAGCGACCGGCCTCGTCGCGGTATTCCAAACGGAGCACTTGGTTGTCGGCGATCGCGGCATGAAGGCGGTCGATCAAACCCTGGAAATCGCTTTTTGCCTGGTCCTTCCAGATCGGCGCATAGATGCGCGTGCGCGACGAGCGCTCACGCAGATCGGCCGGCAGCACGGCCTCGATCTTCAGCAGCGCTGCCTTGGCGCCTTCGGCCAAGCGCTCGCCAGCGAAGGCACGGACAAAACGCGTGCCCACCACCAGTGCTTCGAGTTCGTCGGCGGTAAACATCAGTGGGGGAATGTCCGAGCCCTTGCGCAGGACATAGCCCACGCCGGCCTCGCCTTCGATCGGCACGCCGGACAACTGCAAGTCCGCCACGTCGCGATAGACCGTGCGCAAGGAGACGTCGAGCGTCTCCGCCAGCTGTCGCGCCGGCAATGCCGTGCGACGCCCGCGCAGGGCGTGGATAATGAGGAAAAGGCGGTCGGCACGACGCATGCGTACATCATGACCGATCCGAAGTCGCAAGACTTGCGACACAGGTCATGGACAATGGACGAATGCGTCGCCATGGCTACAGATGCCGCGTTTCGGCAGGGGCATTCTGCCAATTGTCGTCGCGACCATCCGAATAATGAACCGGCGAGCTCGCCAGTTCCTCGTCGCTCGCATCGTCCAGGCAAGCCACGTTGATGGCTATAAAATCGCCGCCCAGGATATCCAGGTGGCCACGCTCGAAGGCATGTACGCCGCAGTGCTTGCAGAACAGGTGCTGCATGCTGTTAGTGCCGAACCGGTAATCGCTCAGCGCTTCCTCGCCGGCAAGCAGGCGGAACGCATCGGGCTTGACCAGGGTGCCCCATTGCCGGCTCTTGCCGCAGTAAGAGCAATTGCACTTGCCGGTTCCGGCAGCCAGATCGAGGTCCGCTTCGTAGCGGATCGCGCCGCAGTGGCAACTGCCTTTGTATGTCTTGAGCATGCATCAATCTCCAGAGCGACGACGGTGCCGGAACAGTCCGGCTACCAATGCAAACAACATCATGGGCCGCCTCTTGGCGGCGGTCCGGTCCTGCCTGGCGAGTAAGCGATACTGGCCCTCGACCAGCATCCCACGCAGTTGGAGGGGGCGATAGGCGGAAGTCAGTGCGCGTTGCCATGCTTTGTCCATAAGGGTTTCCTCAGGCCACGGCTTGTCCGCCCAACCACGGCGGCGGCGTGGCGTGCTTGAACATGCGGTACCAGTGCTCGCGGTCCAGGGGGCTGTAGAGGTCCAGCGTCCGGATCACTTCGCGGGCAAATTCGACGCTGCCCAGATGACTGGCGGTAATGACACGGTCCTGGCTCACCGCCAGGGCCTGCGTGTCGTAGCGCTCCTCGCCGCTGTAGCGAGGCAGATGCAGGGCCACCTGACCGGGCCAGCTGGCGGTATGACGGCGCCCCTCGAGCAAGCCGGCGTGGGCCAGTACAAGTACGGCCGAGTCGATGGCGGCGATAGTGGCGCCAGACTGATGCAAGTGAGCGACCGCATCGATCAGCTCGGGCGATTGCCGACGTTCCCATAGATGGCCGCCAGGTAGGATCAACAGCGCTGTCGACCTGATATCCAGCTCGTCCAGGGTCAGCTCGGGCAGTACGCGCACGCCGGCCATGGACAGTACCGGCTGCATCGAGAAACCGACGGTACGCAGCTGCCAATCGCCAGGCCGGCGGATTTCGCACAGGGCCAGCGCGGCATGCCAGTCGGCGAAGCCGTCGAAAGCCAGAAAATAAACGGTGTTTCGCATGACGTCTCCCTCCGCGTGGTGGCGCCCATAGTGGAGGGGGGATGCTGCCAACGTGTTGTCAGCAGGGGCGGGGCCCGAGCTCCCTTTTTAGGAGGCGAGTGGGGAGGAGTGAGAAGTGAGCAAGGGCACAGCCCCTCTGGCCGCATTCACCCCCGACCCCTCAAAATAAGCCACCACTTTCCACCGACCCAGCGAATGAAGCCCATCTCACTGATCCAGTTCCTCATCGAGGAGCGCCGCGCCGGCCATATCAACAACGAACTCTCCCTGCTCATCGAAGTGGTCGCGCGTGCCTGCAAACGCATCGCCGTGGCCACCAACAAGGGAGCCCTTGGCGGCGTACTCGGCAACGCCGGCAGCGACAACGTACAAGGCGAGGCGCAGAAGAAGCTGGATGTGATCTCCAACGAGATCCTGTTGGAAGCAAACGCCTGGGGCGGTCATCTGGCGGCCTGCGCTTCGGAGGAAATGGAAGACCCGCAGCCGATTCCCGACATGTACCCGAAGGGCAACCACTTGTTGTTGTTCGATCCGCTCGACGGCTCGTCCAATATCGATGTGAACATCTCCGTCGGCACGATCTTCTCGGTACTGCGCTGTCCCGATGGCGTGGCCGAACCGAAGATCGAGCATTTCCTGCAAGCCGGTACCACCCAGCTGGCCGCCGGCTATGTGGTTTATGGGCCGGCGACGCTGCTGGTACTGACCTTCGGCCACGGCGTCCACGAATTCACCCTCGATCGCGAGGTGGGCAGCTTCATCCTGAGCCGGCGCGATATCCGCATCCCGGAAGAAACCGGCGAGTTCGCCATCAACATGTCCAACCAGCGCCACTGGGAAGCGCCCATGCAGCGCTATATCGGCGAACTGCTGGCCGGCAAGGACGGTCCACGCGGCAAGGACTACAACATGCGCTGGGTCGCCTCGATGGTCGCGGACGTACATCGCATCGTGACCCGCGGCGGCGTGTTCTTCTATCCGCTGGATGCCAAGATCATGGCCAAGGGCGGCAAGCTGCGCCTGATGTACGAAGCCAATCCGATGGCCTTCATCGTCGAACAGGCCGGCGGTGCGGCGACGACAGGGCGCGAGCGCATCATGGAGATCCAGCCGCAGGGCCTGCATCAGCGCGTGCCCGTCTTCCTCGGATCTCGTCACGAGGTCGAGGTGGCGACGCACTATCACCAGCTGGCCGACGGCGCCAAGGCCTGAGTCAGCCTACGCGTAGAGAGGCGCCATGGACGATTTTGTCGAAGTCTACGAACAAGCGCTCGAGGCCGCAGCATGCGCGGCCTTGATCGACGCCTTCGAGCGCAGCGGCCAGGCCGTGGCCGGCCAGGTCGGCGGTGGAGTCTATCCGCAGCTGAAGCGTTCCAGTGACATCACCATCAGCGGCAAGCCGGAGTGGCGCGACGCCGAAGTGTCGCTCAATCTGGCAATGCTGGCCGGGTTGACGGCCTATCTCCGGCGCTACCCCTATACCTTGATCGCGCCGTTGATGCTGCAGGTGCCCGATGCCGCCGGCGCGCTGCGTCGCCTGCAAGCCGAAGATGTCGCCACCATGAGCGATGCGGAACTCGGCGCGCTGGCACGGCAGGTGTTCGTGCCGGGCGACATCAACCTGCAACGCTATCGTGCCGATGAAGGCGGCTATCCGTACTGGCATTGCGAGCTGTTTCCGCGCGATGCCGATGCGCGCACCTTGCACCGGCATCTGCTGTGGACGATCTACCTCAATGACGGTTTCGCCGAGGGTGAAACCGAATTCCTGCACCAGCAGCGCAAGATCGCGCCACAGACGGGCAGCCTGCTGATCGCCCCGGCGGGGTTCACACATACCCATCGCGGTAACCGGCCGCGCGGCGGCGACAAATACATCGCCACCAGTTGGGTGCTCTTCAAACGCGCCGAGCAGCTCTACGGATAAATCGCCGGCAACGGCCATCGCGCCGCCATCGACCCGCCATACTCGTGGCGAAAGCGCGCCGCTACAATGCCGCGCCTTTCAAAGGAATGGAAACACCGCATGTCCCGTCATGCCGACTGCTCGACCCCTACCCCGGCTCATGTCGGCGGCAAACGCCTTGGCCGCTGGCTGACGGTGCTTGCGGCTGCCTGTATCGGCGGTTGCGGCATGATGGGCCACAAGG
>NZ_DATCRY010000056.1:0-54715 GCF_036568765.1 Dyella sp.
TTCGCTTGGAAGTGGCTAGCAGTTGGAAAGAGGGGCGAGTAGCGAGGCGTCCAAATCGCGGCGCCGCGGTTTTCATGGGCCTCACGAACTTGCGCCCTCGTTACTCGTCCCTCGCGAAAACGCCCCTCAGGCATCGGGCGCGCCAGAAAACAGGTCCGGCACCGACTGTCGTGGCGGCGGCGTCAATCCCAAGTGACGCCAGGCCTTCGGACTGGCCATGCGGCCACGCGCAGTACGCACCAGAAAGCCTTGTTGGATCAGGTACGGCTCTACCACGTCTTCCAGGGTGCCGCGATCTTCGCTGAGCGCCGCGGCCAGCGATTCCACACCGACGGGCCCACCGTCGAAATTTTCGATGATGATGGTCAGCAGGCGGCGATCCAGGTCGTCGAAGCCTTCGGCATCGACCTTGAGCATGTCCATGGCAGCCTGCGCCACGGCGCGGGTGATCTGGCCTCCGGCTCGCACTTCGGCATAGTCCCGCACGCGACGCAGCAGGCGATTGGCGATGCGCGGCGTGCCGCGCGAGCGACGGGCGATTTCTTCCGCCCCGTCGACTTCGCAGGCGATGCCGAGGATGCGCGCCGAGCGACGCACAATGGCGGTCAGCTCGGCCGGCGAATAGAACTCCAGGCGCTGCACGATGCCAAAGCGGTCGCGCAACGGCGCGGTCAACAGACCCGCACGTGTCGTCGCTCCGATCAGGGTAAATGGCGGCAGATCCAGCTTGATCGAACGGGCCGCCGGCCCTTCGCCGATCATGATGTCGATCTGGAAATCTTCCATCGCCGGATACAGCACTTCCTCGACCACGGGCGAGAGGCGATGGATTTCGTCGACGAACAGTACATCATGCGCTTCGAGGTTGGTCAGCAGCGCGGCCAGATCGCCTGCGCGCTCGAGGACCGGGCCGGAGGTGGAGCGTACGTTGACGCCCAGTTCGTTGGCGATCACGTGACTCAACGTCGTTTTGCCCAGTCCGGGCGGCCCGAAGATCAGCACATGATCCAGCGCACCGCCGCGCTTCTTGGCGGCCTCGATATAGATCGACAATTGCTCGCGCACCGCCTGCTGGCCAAGGTATTCGGCCAGGCGCTTGGGTCGGATCGAGGCCTCGAGCGCTTCGTCGTCGAGCTGGGTGGAGGCGGTGATGATGCGGTGGTCGGGCATTAGCGGGACTCGGCAAAAACATCAAACATGCGTAATCCTCTCTAGGAGCACACCCAAAAACACCAGAAACAAGAGCACATACAGTGTATACCCCCGAGTCCCGAGTCCCGCCAATCAGATTTCCACCTGCGCCCCAAGCTCGATCAAGCGATTGCCCGGAATCTGGAAGAATGCCGTCGCGGGCATCGCATTGCGCGCCATGAACGCGAACAGCTTGTCGCGCCACAATGCCATGCCGGGACGCCGCACATCGGCAACGATGTTTTCGCGCGACAGGAAGAAGGTGGTGTCCATCATCTCGAACGGCAGGCCTTCGCGCGAGCAGCGATTGAGCGCCAGCGGGATATTCGGGTCCTCGGCAAAGCCGAATCGCAGGCTCAGACAGTAAAACTCGCCATTGAGGGAGCGGATGTCGATGCGTTCCTCGGGATCGGCCACCGGAGTTTCCAGCACTTCGACCGTCAGCAGCACATTGCGCTCGTGCAGCACCTTGTTGTGCTTGAGGTTATGTAGCAAGGCGTGCGGCACGGCATCGAGATTGGCGGTCAGAAACACCGCGGTACCAGGCACGCGCAGCGGCGGATGCTCGTGGATATTGTCAATGAACGGCTCCAGTGCAAGACCGGATTGCTTGATCTCGCGCACCACCAATTCGCGGCCGCGGCGCCAAGTGGTCATCATCACGAACACCACGACGCCAAGCACCAGCGGGAACCAGCCACCGTGCGCGATCTTCAGCGCGTTGGCACCGAAGAATGCCAGGTCGATCGTCAGCAGGAAGATGCCGCCGACGACCACCGCGAACCAGTTCCACTTCCACTGCCGGCGCGCAACCACCAGAGCCAGCAGCGTGGTCATGGTCATCGTGCCGGTCACGGCAATACCGTAAGCCGCGCCGAGGTTTTCCGAACTCTTGAAGCCGACCACGGCCGCAAGCACCAACACCAGCAGCAAGCCATTGATCCAAGGCACGAAAATCTGGCCGGACATCTCGCGCGAGGTGTGCACGACGCGCATGCGGGGCGCATAGCCGAGCGAAATCGCCTCGCGCGTCATCGAGAACGCACCGGAAATCACCGCCTGCGAAGCGATCACCGCCGCCGCGGTGGCCAAGCCGATCATTGGATAAAGCAGCGCATCGGGCACCAGCAGGTAGAAGGGGCTGTCGATGGCCTTCGGGTTCATGATCAGCAGCGCGCCCTGTCCGAAATAATTGATCAGCAGCGCGGGCAACACGAAGAAGAACCAGGCCAGGCGGATCGGCTTCTTGCCGAAATGACCCATATCGGCATACAGCGCCTCGGCGCCGGTCAACGCCAGCACGACACCGCCAAGCGCGATGAACGCCTGCAGTTCGTGCGCGACGATGAAACGTACCGCATACACCGGATTGATCGCCCAGAGCACAGACGGGTGCTGAACGATCTGACGCGCACCGAGCACGGCCACCACTACGAACCACACGGCCATGATCGGCGCGAACATCGCACCGACCTTGGCAGAGCCATGCCGCTGCAAGGCAAACAGCAGCAGCATGATCACCAGGCAGATCGGCACGACGTAGTTGCTCAAGGCCGGCGCGGCGATCTCCAGGCCCTCGACGGCACCGAGCACCGAAATCGCCGGCGTGATCACACCGTCGCCATAGAACAACGCGGCACCGAAGATGCCGATCACCGCCAATAACCAGCGCGCGCGCGCCGATGAACCCACAGACCGCTGGGCCAGGGCCATCAGCGCCATGATGCCGCCCTCGCCCTTGTTGTCCGCGCGCATCACGAAGGTCACATATTTGATCGAGACCACGATCATCAACGACCAGAACACCAGCGACAGTACGCCCATGACGCTCTCAGGGGTGACTGTCATCCCGTGCGTGCCGAGCACTTCCTTCATGGTGTACAGCGGGCTGGTACCGATGTCGCCAAAGACGACACCGACCGCGCCTGCCGCCAGAGCAGCCAGCCTGCGCTTCGTATCCATCGAAGCGTCCAGCGGCGGTGTATGTTGGCCCACGTCGCTAACTCCCTAAAGCGGCGCGTAGCGCCTTGCGAATGATCGTTTCGGCGCTGTCGCCTTCGGCGGCGACCTTCTGCACCAAGCGGGTGACTTCGACAGGCTTGTAGCCCAATTGCTGCAAGGCGACGGTGGCTTCGGCCGCCGGATCGGCGGGCACGCCGGGCGCAGTCGCGGCGATGCCCGGCACGGCCGTGGCCAGGCCGTCCACGCGGTCGCGCAGCTCCACCACCATACGCTCGGCAGTCTTCTTGCCGATGCCGGGAATCTTGGTCAACGCGACGACATCGCCGCTCTGCACCAGTCGGGCGAATTCGTTGGTGGAGACGCCCGAAAGCACGGCCAGCGAAATCTTTGCGCCGATGCCGCTGACCTTCTGCAGATTTCGGAACAATGCACGCTCGGCCTCGCGCAGGAATCCATAAAGCGCAACGCTGTCTTCCTTGACCGCATAGTGGGTCAGCAAGGTCACTTCCTGGCCGGTCTGCGGCAAGTCGTAGATGGTCGACATCGGTGCTTCGAGCTCGTAGCCCACGCCACCCACTTCCACCAGCAGCCACGGTGGCTGCTTGGACACGAGGATGCCACGCAATCGGCCGATCATCGGCGCCTTCTCCAAGCGGTACGGGGAATGCCAACGCGGGCGATGCTGGCGCGGGTGTGCGCATGGGCAATGGCAACGGCCAATGCATCGGCCGCGTCGGCCTGCAAAGGTCCTTTGAGGCCAAGCAGCACGCCCATCATGTGTTGCACTTGGGTTTTGTCGCCGCGGCCGCTACCGACCACGGCCTGCTTGACTTCGGTTGGCGCATATTCGTGCACTTCGATGCCCTGGCTCGCCACCGCGCAAATCGCGGCCCCCCTCGCCTGCCCCAGCTTGAGTGCCGAATCGGCATTTCGCGCCATGAACACACGCTCGATGCCGCACTCGGTCGGCCGGTGCGCGGCGATGATGTCACAGACTTCGTCGAAGATGCGTTTGAGACGCAACGGAAAGCTCGGCTCGCCGGCAACAGCCACTGCCGTGTGAAAAACATGCGACAGCCGGCCGGCATCGTCGACCTCGATGATGCCGATGCCGGTACGCTGGCTGCCCGGGTCGATGCCGATGATGCGAGTGGTTCGGGACTCGGGAAGATGGGGCGTTGACATAGCGATGGCGACCAGATCGGCCGCTCAATAGCTCTGGTGGGCAAAACATCGCGATGCGTACAGCACGCCGCGAAGACCCCGAGTCCCGAGTCCCGAGTCCCGAGCCCCGCAGGAAGACATCACGTCGGCAACACCGCGTTGTGCGAGACTTCGCTGACATCGTCCAGCGCGTCGAGCTTGTCCAGCAAGGTTTGCAGCGCTTCGACGTTTTCCGGCGAGACGGCGACGCGATTGTTCGGACGCATGGTCACGCCAGCGTGCTCGGCGTGCAGGCCGGCGTCGATCAGGCCCTGTTGCACCGCCTCGAAATTCTCCGGCGCGCAGATCACGGCGCTTTCGCCATTCTCGTTGATGACGTCGTCGGCACCGGCTTCCAGCGCAGCCTCGAGCACCTTCTCTTCCTTGGCCTGATCGCCACCGGTAGCGAACACCAGCTCGCCGCAGCGGGTGAACTGGAACGCCACCGAATTGGTGGTGCCCAGGTTACCTCCGTTCTTGTTCAGTACGGAGCGTACATCGGCGACAGTGCGCGTCTGGTTATCGGTGAAGCAATCGATGATCAGGGCAATACCGCCCGGGCCATAGCCCTCGTAGCGCAATTCTTCCATCGCCGCGCCGCCGTCGGCGCCGGAGCCGCGCTTGATCGCGCGCTCGATGGTGTCCTTGGTCATATTGGCCGACAGCGCCTTATCCACCGCTGCGCGCAGACGAGGGTTGGAAGACGGGTCAGGCACGCCCGCGCGGGTAGCCACGGTGATCTCGCGGATCAATTTGGTGAACACCTTGGCGCGCTTGGCGTCTTCGGCGTTCTTGCGACCTTCGATGGACGGGCCTCTACCCATGGCGATTCCTGGCAAGCTTTTGAAAGGACAAGAGGAGAATTTTAGCCGGTCGATGGGGGTTGAGAAATAGGTACCTGCCCTCGCGAGCGCCCCTCCCCCCTCCTCGCTCCCACCGGAGCCTGGAAAGAGGGGCCGGCCACGCAAATACGAAGCGCTCAGACTTGGCCCTGTGCAAGTTCCTTCCCTCCGGACTTAGACAGGGCAGGAGAGGCTTACAGGCCCGCCTCAAACCGCCCGTGCCGCAGAAAGCAGGTCACCTGCCGCGCCGCCACCGGCGAAAAAAGCAGGCCTGTATGGTTGGCCTCGACCAGGCAATGGTCCGTCAGACCCGGCAGCCGGGTCTCCGCCACCGCCACGGTGCCGTCATGCTCTCCGGGAATATGTGCCAGCATCGAGCCCAACCCGATCGGGGTGCGGCCGGCGATCATGCCGACCTCACGTCGACCGGTCCATTGCTCCAGCCCGTTTTCCAACAGGGCGCGGTTGTGTCCCAACAAGACCTCGCCGCCTCGGCCCATCCCGGCCAGTCGGCGAGCGGCGGAGCTCCCCAGGACGGGCGAGCCCATGCAAACGATGCGCCCGGTAGGCAACTCGTCGTCAGGAGTGCAGGCGCGCAATGCCAGCAAGCCGCCAAGGCTGTGCCCTACCAAATGCACCTGCCCGGCCGGGGTCAACTCGCGCATCAGGTCATGCAGTTGCCCCAGCACGCGCTCCTGCACGCTGGCAACGCTCATATAATCGAATCGATGCACGCGAAATCCCGCTTCCATCAGACGGCGGTGCAACATGACCAGCGCGAAACCGCGCATCCAAAGGCCATGCAGCAGGACGACGTGATCGGACATGGGCGTGCAGTTGATAGCTGAGCCCTCAGAATAGCCGGTTGCGGCGAGAGTTATCGTGACGGTTCGTGAGTAAAGGGCGGCCATCCGCTTGCGCGGCTGGCGAGGTCGCGCCTTCGGCAACGCAAGGCGGGAGGGAAACGCTTCTCCTCACCCCGGACCTACCACAGGCGGCGCAACTGCCGGCTTCACTCGTCAGCGGCTACGCGGACGTGCAATTCCTTCAATTGAGGCTCCGACACCGCCGACGGCGCATCGGTCATCAGATCCTGTGCGCTGGTGGTCTTGGGGAAGGCAATGACATCACGGATCGACTCGGTACCGGCCATGAGCGCAGCAATGCGATCGATGCCGAAGGCCAGACCGCCGTGCGGTGGAGCACCGAACTTCAATGCCTTGAGGAGGAAGCCAAACTTCGCCTCGGCCTCCTCGGCGCCGATGCCCAACAGCTCGAACACTGCGCTCTGCATCTCCGGACGGTGGATACGGATCGAGCCGCCACCGATCTCGTTGCCGTTGAGCACCATGTCGTAGCCGCGGCTGACCGCTGTCGCTGCGTTTGCACGCAGGTCGGCGATATCGTCGACCTTGGGCGCGGTGAACGGGTGATGCAAGGCAACGAAGCGCTGCGCCTCATCGTCGTACTCGAACATCGGAAAGTCGGTGACCCACAGCGGCCGCCAGCTTCCATCGACCAGACCGCGGTCCTTGCCGACCTTCAGACGCAGCGCACCCATGAAATCGGTGACCGTCTTCCACTTGCCCGCGCCGACGAAGACCATGTCGCCACTTTGCGCACCGGTTGCCTTGAGCACGGCATCCAGCGCGGCATCGTCAAGAAACTTGGCCACCGGCGAATTGATACCTTCGCGACCTTTGGCCAGATCGTCCACGCGCAGCCACGCCAGGCCTTTGGCACCGTACTTGGCCACATATTCGGTCAGCTGATCGATCTCTTTGCGTGTCAACGTGGCACCGCCAGGCAGGCGCAGCGCGGCCACGCGACCTGCCGGATCGTTAGCCGGCTCGGCAAAAACCTTGAATTCGACTAGCTTGAGCGCGTCGGCTACATCGACCAGCTCCAGTGCGATGCGCAGGTCGGGCTTGTCCGAACCGAAGCGCCGCATGGCTTCTTCCCAGGTCATGCGCGGGAACGCAGCTTCCAGGTCGACGTTCACCACGTCCTTGAAGACCTGGCGGATCATTTCCTCGACAAAATCCTGTACGTCCTTCTCTTCGACGAAGGCGAACTCGAGATCGAGCTGGGTAAATTCCGGCTGACGGTCGGCGCGCAGGTCTTCGTCGCGGAAGCAGCGCGCAATCTGGTAGTAGCGGTCGAAGCCCGCCATCATCAGGATCTGCTTGAACAGCTGCGGCGACTGCGGCAGCGCATAGAACTGACCGGCATGTACACGACTGGGCACGAGGTAGTCGCGTGCGCCTTCCGGCGTCGCCTTGGTGAGGATCGGCGTTTCGATATCCTGAAAGCCACGGGCATCCAGGTAACGGCGCAGCGACTGCACAAGCTTGATGCGCGTGCGCATCATCTTTTGCATTTCCGGGCGGCGCAGATCGAGGTAGCGGTAGGTCATCCGCATGTCCTCGTTCGGGTTTTCGTGTAACGCGAACGGCAGGTCGCGCGCGGCATTGAGCACTTCGACCTTATCGGCCAGCAGCTCGACCGTGCCGGTCTTGAGCTTGTCGTTGGCTGACAGGCGCTTGCGGACGGTACCGGTCACACGCAGGCAATACTCGTAACCGATCTCGCCAGCCACGGTGAACGCATCTCCGTTCTCACGCTCGACGACCACCTGGGCAATACCCTCATGGTCGCGCAGATCGATAAACGCCACATGGCTTTGCAGGCGGAGCGTATTGACCCAGCCGCAGAGGATGACGGTACGACCGACCAGCGACTCGTCGATGAGTCCGCAGAAATGCGTGCGCATGCGCTTGAAACTCCGGGCGAAAGGCCCTTGCAGGGAAACGGGAGGAAAGACTTCGAATGGTAACACTCGCGCGCCTACCAGGCGATGCGGCCGCCGAAAACCATCAGCCCCGGACCGGGCCGGGGCTGATGGTTTTCGTTCGAAGCGAGGCGGTTACCAGCGCGGGCGGCCACGCGCCTGCACGAATTGGGCACGGCAACCATCCTTGACCCATACGCTGTATGGATCGCTGCCCCAGGTGCGCCCCTCGATACAGGCGGCATTGGACATCTGGCGGGACAGTTCGGAATAACGCCACGGCATTTTGCAGCGCGAGCCACGATTGTCGTTGCTGGCACAGTAGACCTCCTGGCCCGGACCGCCACCGTAGCCCGGCCGGCCACCGCCACGCGCATCGCGGAAATTGCCGCGGCAGCCATCCTTGACCCAGACACTGTTGGGATCGCTGCCCCAGGTGCGACCGCGAATACAGGCCGCACTGGACATCTGCTGTGCCAGTTCCGAGTCGCGCCAGGGCATCTGGCAACGGGAGCCGCGGTTATCGTTGCTGGCGCAATAAACCTCGTCATTACGATCGCCGCCGTAGCGCTGCGCCTCGGCGTCGCGCGTCAGCGTCATGCCAGCCACGGCAGTCAGGACACAGGCGGCTGTGAGTGCGATTTTGGTCAAGGCATTCACGCAAAAACTTCCTTGCTGGTGTGGGTGGGGCCACGTTAGCCCCAACCGGGCGCGGCGAAAATACCGCTCGCGCGACCGCAGAATGTTGCGATTCAGCTTTTGGGAGGCGCCGGTTGTCGGTTGACCCGGCGTCGATTCGAAAGACTACCGGCCGCGTGCCTCCACGAATTGACCGCGGCAACCCTGCTTTACCCAGACACTGTGCGGATCGCTGCCCCAGGTCTGGTTATAGATACACGGCGACTTTGACATCTGACGAGACAGCTCCGAATAGCGCCACGGCATCTGGCAACGCGAACCCCGGCTGTCGTTGCTGGCGCAATAGACCTCTCGCCCCGGGCCATCGTTGTAGCCAGGACGGTATGCGATGTCCGGCCGGGCATAGACATAATCCGGCCCTTCGACAGGGCTCGGGCGGGCGGGCGCATAGTCCGGCCGACCGCCACCGCGCCTGGCTTCGCGGAAAGTTGCACGGCATCCGTCCGTGACCCAGACACCGTAACGATCGTTGCCCCATGTACGGCCACGAATGCAGGATGCCCTCGACATCTGCTGGGCCATCTCCGAGTCGCGCCAGGGCGTGCGGCAACGCGCATCGCGCCCATCGTTGCTGGCGCAATAAACGTCGTCGCGATAACCGTCACGGTCATCGTCGCGGTAACGTTGTGCTTCGGCGTCGTACGAAAGCCCCATACCCGCAAAGCCCGCCAATACAGAGGCGGCTGTAAATGTGATTCCGGCTAGTGTGTTCATCCAACTTCCTTGCTGTAATGCGTAATATCCGTGCTATCCACAAGTCGATGATCGAAGGCATCGTCGAGCAGCGAAACAGGCAGACGCTCCGAAAGCGACATACCCGTGAGCTGCACCCTTGGCATACTTCAGCGAACCTCAAAATCGGCCCCGCATCCGCTATCGACCCAAATGCTTCCGCCAGCGACGTCCCAGTTGTAACTACGGACGCATCGCTCGCTGGAAATCTGCGTGGCCATCGTGACGTCGTACCGATCGATATTCGAACCGCAATACCGGCGCGCGCGGCCACGACTCTCGCACCGGATCATCGACCGATTGTCGTGGCTGTGCCCGCGGCGGCTCGCCGAATCGCGTGTCTCACGAAAATCGTCGCGACGCTCGCGATCTGCGGGCACGGGTATCCCATCGGCGCGATCGCTCCGATATCGCTCAACGGAAATTAACGTTCCGCGACAGCCCTTCTTGATCCATACGGCATAGGGCTCAGTGCCCCAGCCGATACCCTCGTCGCATGGCGCGCGTGATAGCTGCTGCAGCAAGACCGAGTCGCGCCAGGGCATGCTGCAGCGGGCTTCCTGATTACCGTTGCTGGCGCAGTAAACCGGACTTTCGCGCCCGCCGTCCTGGGCTTGAGCCGGTCGAGGGCCAGCGCAGACAGCACCGACCGCCAGCCCACCGACCCAGGCCCGCATCGTCCTTGCATATCCCTTCACGGCAGCTCCTTAGTCCTTGACTCCCCCAAGGATGGTGGCTGGCGCGCAAATCGCAATATATTGCGACTCGGCCGAGATGAGTACCGACTTATTTGTCAGTGTTTCCTGACGCGGACGCCGCGGGAGCGGGAGCGGGCGCAGGTGCCGATGCCGCCGGCGCGGGGGCAGCATCGCCAGCAAGATTGCGCTTTTTATCCCCGTCCTTCTTGAAGTCGGTCTCGTACCAGCCGCCGCCTGCCAGGCGAAACTGCGGCGCACTCAAGCGGCGCTGTACACGCGGGGCTCCGCAGGTCGGACAGGTCTCGGGGTCCGGGTCGGACATTTTCTGCAGGCGGTCGAAACGGTGACCGCACGCGCAACATTCGAATTCATAGATAGGCATGGTGACTCCGGCTCGATGCATTGGCCGCCTTCCCGGAGAGGGCGGTCAGCCGGCCATTATCTGGGCTCCGGGGCGAATTTCAATGTCCCCCGGCTGTTTTGCTTCGGGAGGCCACTCGGGAGGGAGGCATCCGCAACGGAGCATATCGATAGAAAAACACATCATATAGACGTCTAGACGTCTTTGATTGACGTGCGTGGAGCGGCGGCCTAGCCTGCATGACCTGCTGCAACGCACCAAACTTCTGGGGAGTTTTCACTCGAATGTCTACACAAAAAAAATCGCTGCCGGCATGGATCGGCATTGCACTGCTGACCCTGACCGGCCCCTCCGTCGCACAGGACGCCGGCAGCAATACGCCAAGCACCGAAAAGGCCAAGAACCTCGGCCCGGTGATCGTCACAGGCACGCGCTCGGATAACCGCACCGAAAGCAGCTCGCTGACACCGATCGACGTTGTCTCGGCCGATGTGCTACGCCAGAGCGGCACCAGCGAACTGACGACCGCGTTGGCGCGGATCATTCCTTCGCTGACATTCCCTCGCCCCGCGGCCGCCGACACTGCCGATTCGCAGCGTCCGGCGCAATTGCGTGGCCTGTCGCCGGATCAGGTACTGGTGCTGGTCGACGGCAAGCGCTGGCACCCCGGCGCAATCATCCTGACCAATGGCGTGCTCGGTCGTGGCTCCCAAGCAGTCGATCTCAACACCATCCCGATGGCTGCGATCGACCACATCGAAGTCCTGCGTGACGGCGCATCGGCGCAGTACGGCTCCGATGCGATCGCTGGGGTGATCAACATCGTGCTGAAAAAAGGCGCCCAAGGCGGTTCGGTGGAAGTCACCGGTGGCCAATACTCCGCTGGCGATGGCCGGCAATGGCAAGGCGCCGCCAATTTCGGCATTCCGCTCAATAACGACAAAGGCTGGCTGCGCCTGACCGTGCAAGACGGCAATCAGGATTACACCAACCGCGCGGGCGTCACCCGTGCGCGCGCCTTCGAAGGCGTCACCCAACGCTACGGCGATCCGGCGGTGAAAGACAAGAATGTGCTGCTCAATGCGCAATACGACATCACACCCGGTGTACAGTTCTATGCCTTTGGCCATTACGGCAATCGCGACAGTACCTCCCCCGCTTTCTTCCGCAGCCTGGCCAATGCCAACTCAGTACCGTCGATCTATCCCAATGGCTATCTGCCACTGGAAAACTCCGACTCCACCGATCAATCGCTGGTTGTAGGGTTGCGTGGCAAGACTGGCGGTGGCTGGCGCTGGGATATCAGCGCGAACGCCGGTGGCAACCGCGTTTCCTATGAGACGCTACAAAGCGTCAATCGCGCCTGGCTCAACGATTTCGGCTACAGCCCCACGCAGTTCCACGACGGCATCCTGGACGCGGGCCAGCAAGCCTTCGACGTGGATATCGCCAAAGATCTCTCCGTCGGTTGGCTACCCAACGCCGTCACGCTGGCCTTCGGCGCGGAATACCTGCGCCAGACCTACCGCATCGATGCCGGCGACGAGCCATCCTGGTACGTAGGCACCTCCGGTGTATCGGGCGGCGCGCAGGGCTACGCGGGCTTTCAGCCAGCCAATGCCGGTTCGCACAGCCGCCACGACGTAGCCGAGTACCTGAGCCTGGAAACCAACCTGACCGATCGGCTGGGCACGTCGCTGGCTGTGAGGCACGAGGATTACACCGACTTCGGCAGCACCACCTCCGGCTCGCTGGCAGGCCGCTTCGATTTCACCGACCGCTTTGCCTTGCGTGCCAGCGCCTCCACCGGCTTCCGCGCACCTTCGTTGGCTCAGCAGTTCTATTCGTCGACCTCGTCGCTTTTTTTCGGCGAAGGCAACTCGCTTGGCCTGCCCGCCGGCATCTACAACACCAGCCTGGTTCCGGCGACCAGCCAGATCGGACAATTGCTCGGCGCACAGAAGCTCAAGCCGGAGAAATCGCACAACTACACTCTGGGCATGGTGTGGAATCCGCTCGATCCGCTGAACATCAGCATCGACCTGTACCAGATCAAGATCGACAACCGCATCACGCTGTCTAGCACGCTGGCCACGACCTCGCCGGCGGTACAAGCCTATCTGGCTGCCAACGGTGTCACCGATACCAACTACAGCGGCGTGTCGTATTTCACCAACGCGGTGGATACGCGTACACGCGGCATCGACCTGGTGACGAGCTGGCAATCGGATTTCGGCGATGCCGGCAGCCTGACCTCGACGCTGAGCTACAACTACAACAAGAACAAGGTTACCGACGTCAAGCCGAATCCGGCGGCGCTCGATGCACTGGGCTTGAATCTCAAGCGCATCGACCGTCGCGATCAGTACGGACTGCTCGCCGATACCACGCCACGCAGTAAGCTGATCATCAACGAGATGTACGTCCTGGGGCATTGGAGCCTCAATGGTACGTTGACTCGTTACGGCAGCTTTGTCTCGTACAACTCCACCACCGCGTCGCTCGACCAGACCTTCGGCGCCAAATGGCTGCTGGACCTGGCGGCCAGTTACAACCTGGATCGCTGGACCTTCACCCTGGGTGCCGACAACGTGTTCAACACCTACCCCGACCGGGTCATCCAGGCCAACGACAATGGCGGCTCGCTGCCGTATTCGGTGTTCTCGCCGTTCGGGTTCAATGGGGCGTATGTGTACGGCAAGGTGGCGTATCGATGGTAGGGAAGCATTGATGGCATGACGCGTCCGGCCTCCCCCTCCAGGCAGGGGGAGGCACCAAGCCCCGCCTGGTCCGATCGAGCAGGCTGATTTCAAAAATTCCCGCCTCGCACGTCATAGCTCTCCGAAGTCCCGGTACCAAGGCGGTTTCGATGATCGGCGAGGCAAAAACAACGGCTGTATCCTGGCTCAAGGCCCTGCGCACTGTCCAGGCAGCTCGGCGCGGCGAAAACCCGCTGCGTTCGGCTCTGCGCACCTATCGCTGGCTGCGCCACTTTCCGCAACAGAGGCGATGGCTGGCGCACGTGGAGACCTGCGATATCCTGCGCGAGGCAGCCATGGCCGATCCACGGCTGCACGACCGCTGGCATCGGGCCTATATCAGTCGACAGTTCGATGCCGACGCCCGCTTGCGTATCGTCGATGCGCACTACACCTTTCTCACGCAGCACTTCCCCCGCCGCATGCGCGAACGGATCGTCAGGGGCCACGACCTGCGCGTAGCTACCCTGCGCCTGGAGAACGGGCTACCGGCGTATCTGCACTTGCGCAAACCTGCCGACGATGGCGCGGGCGAGCTCGGTATTTATCTACTCAACGCATACAAGGAAGTCCTGGCATCCTGCGTGATTACGTTCGCTGGCAGCGAGGGGTTGCTGATCGGCAGCTTGCGCGGCGCGTGGCCATACATGGCCGAGGAAGCGACGCGCGAATTCGTTCGCGGCAGTTGTGGGCTGAAGCCAAAGGACCTGCTCCTGTCGTTGCTGCGCGCGCTGGCGGTTTCTTATGGCATCGAATCCATCCGTGCAGTGAGCGGCCACGCACAACTCAGGCGCAATGGCGATAGCGACACCTTCCTGCAGGCTCACGGCGGCGTGCTGACGGAAGCGGGCTGCTACGATATGCCGCTGTACGACTTGTCGCACCCGCAGGCCAGCTCGCAACGTCGCCGTGCCATGGATGCGCGCCGCGAAGATTTTCGCCGCGAAGCCTGTGATTTGTTCCTGCAGGCATTCCAGGGCTATCGCCCACGAACCAGTGCCCCTTTGCATAACGCCAAAGCAACGGATACGCGCCCGTCGCTTGCGCTTGGGGTCATGGCCGCCAGCGCGTGAATACGCTAGAGATCGTAAACGCCGCTCAGAAGAAATACGCGCCCCTCGCGGATCGGCACGAACGACTGATCGAAATTGACCGCATAGAGCGTACGTGCAAAAAGATTCTTTACGCCAAGGGTGGCGCGCCAACGAGCCGCCGTATAGGAGACATTGGCCTCGACACTGGCCTGTCCCGGAATATCGAAATAGGTAAGATCCTCGCTACTTCGCCCGACGCTGCGGCTGCGTGCGAAGATGCCGCCGGCCACGCCCCAGCCCTGCAGCGCTTCGCGCTGGAATCGATAACTCATCCACACGCTGCCTTGGCGCTCCGGCGATCCCGTGGCCGTGCTGCCGTCGTCGTTATGGATGCGTGCATCGGTGAAACTGGCACTGACATCCAACCCACGCACGATTTCCCCGCTCAACTCGGTCTCCACGCCTCGATTGGTCTGGCCAGGGCCGGGAATGGCAAAGAACGGCGGATCCGGCGCGACCAGATCGACGCTGTGATCGAGCTTGATCCTGTACCAGGCCGTCGTCAGACGCGCCCGCCCTTCGAACAGGTCGATCTTGGCACCGGCCTCGAGCTGACGAGAGATCGACGGCGGCAACGGTTGGCCGTCTTGGCCGATCATCGAATCGGCCTGGAAACCGGTGGCGCTAGAGGCATACAACGCAACGCCGTCGAGCGGCTTGTAGACCACGCCAAGCTTAGGTACCCACTTAGCCTTGTGCAAGGTTTCCGCAGCCACGCCGTTATTGCGCGTAGACAGTTCGTACGCCGTTCGACGCACCGCGGCAAGCACGTCCCACTGGTCCCCGATGGCGATCTGGTCCTGCAGGAACACCCCGGTATTGGTCGACCAAGCACCGCCCAGGGGCTCCGCAGACGCTGTCGATGTGATGCTTTGCTGTCGTGCCGACGGCAGTGTCATCGCGCCGAAGGCATCGAATGAAATCGGCCTGCTCACCTTGAATTCGCCCGGATCGTCACCGGCGCCGGCACGGGTACGCGCGTAATCTATCCCCAGCATTACGCGATGGTCGAGTCCACCCAGGCTGAAATGACCTGCAATGTCGTTCTGCATGGTGTAGAACGCGTCCGAATAACGGAACGATTGCGCGAGCGCATCCAGATAGCCACTCAGATTGCCGCCGGAGAACGACCAGTTTTCCCCGCTGTTGCGCTGATCGACGTACTGGCCGCGGCTTTCGAGTTTCCAGTCGTCGTTGAGCTTGTGCTCAATGCTGTAGACCGCGCGCGCGGTACGGAAAACTGCGTGATCGCTGGCATTGCCCGGCAAGATGCCGAAGGGTAATGCCGTGCTTAGCGTATCGCCGAGCAGTACCGAGTGATCGGGCACCGGTACGCGGTTGTTGACGTATTCCAGACCGAAGGTTACCCGCGTGGCACGTCCCTGCCATGCGATCGATGGCGCGACATATCCGCTACGCTGGCCGCGATAGCCCTGCGCAGTGCTGTCGGCATAGTTGCCCGCGGCGATCATGCGGTATGTCCACTCACCGCCATGCGCACTCAGCGGACCGGCAAAGTCGAAACCGGCCCGCGCGCCATCGTATTGGCCAAGCGAGAAGGTCAGCTCGCGCACGGGCTCGGCCTGTGGCTGCTTCATGACGATGTTCACGGAGCCACCGAAGTTGTTGTCCACCGACGACTCGCCGAGGATGGTCTCCGGCCCCTTCAGTACCTCGACCCGCTCGATGCCGATCAGCGGGGGCAGGTCCTCGATGCGCGCTACGCCGTTGGGCAAACCATCGGTCATGCCGTTGCCGACATTGAAACCACGAATGCGAAACAGCGGCGCACCGCCATAGCCATCGACATAATTGACGCCGGCAACGTTGCGCACTACATCCGAAACGTTGACCGCTTGCTGCGAATCGATGAGATCGCGGGTGATTACCGTGATCGACTGCGGAATATCGGCCAGCGCCGTGTTGCTGCGTGTGGCGCTACGCGTGGCATCGACCTTGTATCCCGCGTCCCCTAGCGCCACGCCGGCGACCTGCATCGCCGCCAGGGCCGTCACGATAGGCGTGCTCGGCTGCGCACCGATCAGCGCGCTTTCGAATGAAACCGAAGGGATAAATGTGCGCTGCCGCACCACCACGGTCTGCGCATCGAAGGTCTCGTACTGCAGATCGGTCCCGGCCAGCAGTTTGGCCAGCGCCGCCTCGACGCTAAGCCTGCCGTAGGCCCCGTCGCACCGCAGTCCCGCGATACTGTCGCTGGAGGTAAGGATCTGCACGTTCGCCTGCTTGCCCAGCGTCATCAGCGCGCTCGACAACGACTGTGGCGGAATCGAAAACGTCACCATGGCCTGCATGGCCTGGCTGACCGGCTCGGCTTGCGCCGCGCCAAGCAGCGCGAACAGCAGGACGCCACCCGCGCCTTGCAACGCGAGTCGCCGCCAACCGCTGCCGTTGCGCCGGCTTGTCACCGTCGCCCGCGCCTTGCTAACGCCATCGTCGATCGATCCCCAAGCGGCAAACCGCTCCCTCTTCCGTTTCCGGCTGTTTTTGTTTATTCGCTCGCCACCTACTTTGCCGTGCCGTTGAGCACGACATGATCGGCGAACGCGCTGACCTGGACCGGGAACACCCTGGGTAAGGCGCCGATCCAACTGTCAATGGTATTGATCTTTACCGTCCCGGTAAAAGTGAGCTGGCCCAGCCTGGGGTCGGCGATCTGGATCGGCCGGCGGCTATAGCGATTGACGTTGGCAATCACCACAGACAATGGCTCGTCCACGAACTCCAGGCGATTGTCCCGCCAGGCCAGGGCCTGGGCCGCCGTCACCGGCGAGATGCTGAACACGCCGCTGTGCGGTTCATATACCGCCTGCTGTCCCGCGCGCAGCTCTGTTCCGGCGTCCCCTTTATTGGCCGCCTTGTCCCCGGGGGACTGCACCTTGACACGCCCCTCGGTGACAGCCACTACCACGCGGTCGCCCGTCCGGCGGACATTGAAGGCTGTCCCCACATCCTCGATCTCGACCGGGCCGGCGGCTACCACGAAGGGACGCCGCCGATCGTGCGTGACGGTAAAGAACGCCTCGCCCGCGTCCAGCTCGATGTCTCGCCTGGCGGCGGCGTAGCGCACCGTGAGGCTCGACGCTCCACCCAGTTCCACGGTCGAACCGTCGACCAGGCGAATGTCTCGATCCTGGCCGATGGCGCTGGCATAACGCTCCGACGCCACATATTGAGGCGTCGTCGCCAGGCGCCAACCCAGCACAGCCAGCACCAGGCTCGCCGCCACGGCCAAGCCTGCCAACCACCGGCGCCGCGGCACAGCCACAGCAACCTCGCGCGACATGCGCGCCCGCGTCACCGCATCGACGTTCTGCAATCGCTCGCCCAGCCGGCAGACCGCTTCATAGGCCTCTGCGTGCCGCGTATCGGCCTCTATCCAAGTCAACCACTGCAAGATCGTTTCATCGGATGGCTCCGGATCGCGCAAGCGCGCCCACCAGTCCGCAGCGGCGCGGCCGATGGGATCGCCGACGGTCGGTAGGGGGGTCACCATGTCGGCACCTCCACCGCGATGCGATCGCGGCAATGCGCCATGGCCGCCCCGACGTGGTAGCGCACCATGCGTTCGCTAAGTTTCATCGTTTGGGCGACCACGCTGAAATCGCGTCCCTCGATTACGTGCATGACGAATGCCCTGCGGGTTTTTTCGGGAAGCTCACGCAATGCCTCTTGGACCAGCGTCCATTGTTGAAGAGCCGAAGCGTGCTGCTCCGGAATAGGCGTGCCATGCCAGTCGTCGGTATGCGGATCCGCGGGCACGGCAGCCCGCACGCCACGCTTGCGCTGGTAATCGGACGACAGATTGGCGGCCATGCGAAACAGAAATGCCTTGGGCGATTCGATATGCGACACGTCTTCCAGCGCCAACAACTTTACGTACACCTCCTGCGCGACCTCCTGCGCATCGGCAGCCGAACTCAGCCTGCCGTGCAGGAACGCCACCAGCGCACGGTGATGCTCCAGGTACAGCGCCCGGATCCGTTCGCGGTGCGCAGCCGCGTCGTCGCCCTGGTTTGGCTTGTCCATGAAGTTTTAAAGCTGCATGTCGATAGGTCGCTCGCATCGTCCTTCGGCAGGTTTATCCGACCCAAAGAAGGGGCTTTTCGGAAAACAAGACGTACGAGATGGGGAAAATTGAAATCCTAGCCCGAAGCCGCCGCCGCCGCGACCAGCGCCACCAACACCGCCGCCTCGACCAGTTCGGTCAATGCGCCACAGGTGTCGCCGGTGAAACCGCCCAGACGCTTCAGGCAGGCGTGACGCCATAGGGCGAAGACCGCGCCAGCGACGGCAAGCGCCAAGAGGCCATGCCAGCCGCACGACAAGGCGGCCCCGACGACGACTGCCAAGGCAATCCGGCACGCTGCTGGCGGCGCTTCGCGCAGGCGCGAGCCCATCCCCTGCGGGCGCACATACGGCGTGGTCATGAAGGCCAGGGTAAGCCCCGCGCGCGCCAGCATCGGTGCCAGCACCAAGGCCGCGCTGCCAGCGCGGGGCAAACTGGCCAACGCGGCGAACTTGAGCAGCAATACCAGTACCAGCGCCACGACCCCGGCCGGCCCGCATCGCGGGTCCTTCATGATCGCCAGGGTGCGCTCGCGATCGCCGATCCCGCCGATCCAGGCATCGGCACTGTCGGCCAAGCCATCCAGATGCAGGGCGCCGGTCACCGTCACCCAGGCCAGCAACAACAAGGCTGCCGACAACAACGGCGGCCAGCGGCCCAGCAGCCAGACCAATAGCCAAAGCATCGCCCCGATCGAGGCACCGACGGCTGGATACCAGGGCAGCGAACGCGCACCAGCGCGCCCATCGTCGAACACATGCAGCGGCACTGGCAGGCGGGTGAGAAAACCCAGGGCGGCCAGGAAGTCGCGCATCATGGCGACGGCCAGACCAGCGGATGCAATGAAGCATGCGGCACTTCGATATTGGCCATCTGGCCGAAATCGCGCGATTCGGCCACGCAACGCAGCAATCTGATCGCGCCGCCGTGCGTCACTACCAGTACGCGCCGACCGGGATGACCGCAGACGACGGTGTCCAGCGCCTCGCTCAGTCGCTGCCGGAATGCATCGAATGGCTCGGCGCCCGGCGGCGGATAGCGCACCGGATCGCTCCAGAAGCGGGCAAGCGCGGCACTGTGCCGCTCGGCCAGTTCCTCGATCGGCACACCCTGCCAATGGCCGAAGTGGTATTCGGCCAACCTTGCGTCCAGGCGCAATGGCAACTGGCGCGCGGCGCACAATTCGGCAGCGAAATCGGCACAGCGGCGCAGAGTCGAGGAGACCACAGCGTCCCATTCGCGCCCCATCACCGCTTCGCGCAGTTGGTTCCAACCGACCGCGCTCAGGCTATCGTCGAGCTGCCCGCGATAACTGCGCTGACCGGTATCGCCATGACGCAGCAGCTCGATCGAAGCGTTCATGCGTCGGCCACTCCAGCCTCGGCAAAGGTCGCCATGCCGCCATGCAGCGCGCAGGCCAGACGCAGCAAAGGCACCGCGGCAGCCGCACCGCTGCCCTCACCCAGGCGCAGGTCCAGGTCGAGCAGCGGACGAGCATGCAGGGCTTCCAGCACGCGCGCATGGCCGCGTTCGTGCGAGCGGTGCGCGAACAACAGCCAATCGCGCGCACCCGGTTGGATACGCACGGCTGCCAATGCGGCGGCGCTCGCAATGAAACCATCCACCAATACGGGCAAACCCGCCTGCGCCGCGGCGATATAGGCGCCTGCCAGTGCCGCCAACTCGAACCCGCCCAGGCAACGCAGAATCGCCAACGGATCGGTCAGCCCCGCGTGGCGGCGCAAGGCGCGTTCGATCACTTCGCTCTTGCGTGCGATACCCGCTGCATCCAGGCCAGTGCCCGCACCGACCAGCCGTGCGGGCGGCTCATCGAGGAAGGCGCATGCCAGCGCCGTGGCGACAGCGGTATTGCCAATGCCCATCTCGCCGCCGATGAACAACTGCGCACCCGCGTCCCGGGCCAGTTGGACGCTGTGCTCGCCAGCAGCCAGTGCCTCTGCCAGCTGCGTTTCGGTCATGGCCGGAGCAGCACAGAAATCGGCAGTTTGCGCTGCGATAAACGCGCGCCGCACACCCGCGCACTCCCCCGGATCGTTCACAGTGCCAAGATTGACCACTTCCAGCGTGGCACCCAACTCGCGCGCCAGCACGCTGATGGCTGCCCCGCCCGCGGCAAAATTGAGGATCATCTGCCCAGTCACCGCCTGCGGAAAGGCAGAAACACCTGCCGCTGCGACGCCGTGATCGCCCGCGAAAATGCTGATCCAGATGCGATCGACGCACGGCTTGAGCTGGCCTTGCATGCCTGCCAATCGAATCGCGACGTGCTCCATTTCACCCAACGAACCGGGCGGCTTGGTCAATTGCTCCTGGCGCGCGGCAGCCGCTTCGATAGCAGCTTCATTTAGAGGCGCAACCGGCCGCTCCAACCACGACGCATTCATTCAGGCAATTCCTTCCGGCACAAGGCCCTTTAAAGCAAACGGCAAACCTGCGGAGACAAATAATACGCGGGGGCAAAGCCTGGCTATGGCTTGATGCAGGCGACCTGCCTCGTCGACAAAGCGGCGACTCAGTTCGCCCATCGGCACCACGCCCAGCCCAACTTCGTTACTCACCAGAAGTACCTCGCCAGGCAGGTGCGGCAGGCAATCGAGCAATGCCGTGCGCTCGCGCGCGAAACAGGCCGGATCGGCATCGCACAGTACCTGGGTAAGCCAGAGGGTGAGGCAATCGACCAGCAGGCAGCGATCCTCTCGTGCGTATTCGACCAGGGTATCGGCCAGCCGCAGCGGTTCTTCAATGGTGGTCCATTCGGCAGACCGGCGCGCCCGGTGGTGCGCAATGCGTTCAGCCATTTCTCCGTCCCCCGCCACGCCTGTGGCGAGGTAGAACGTCGTCTTGCCGGAGGCCTCGGCCAGGCGTTCGGCCAAGGCGCTCTTGCCCGAACGGGCTCCGCCCAGGATCAGCGTCGGTGAGTACATGCGGCAGTCTCCAAGCCAAACAGACCCGCCAAGACGGCGGTGTCCAAGTGATCGTCGATGGCATCGGCAAGCCGGTCGATGCTGCGTTCGCGCGCGGCCAGGACATCTACCGGCGCAGCATCGTGCATGCCAGCCCAACGCAACAAGGCGGCCTGCGCGGGCGGGTGATCGAACACGCCATGCAGATAGGTGCCCAGCACCTGGCGATCGGCCGATATCGCGCCATCGTCGCGACCGTCGTCCAAATGACTCGACGGCGCCGTCAATCCGGCGCCCGTGCTTACGCCGCAATGGATTTCGTAACCGTGCACGGGCGCATCGTCCAGTACCAATCGACCGCTGGCGCGGCGCAATTGCTTGGAGGGTGCAAGGACGGTTTCCAGGTCCAGCCAGCCCAGCCCTGGGCTGGAGCCCGGCGGGCCTTCGATGCCATGCGGATCGTGCACCGCGCGACCGAGCATCTGCAGCCCCCCGCAAATACCGATCAGCTTGCCGCCATACCGCAAATGGCGTGCGATTGCCTCTTCCCACCCCTGTTTGCGCAGCCAATGAAGGTCGGCGCGGGTGGATTTGGAGCCGGGCAGCACAATCAAATCGCACGCAGGAAAATCTTCACGCGGTCCGACGAACCTTAGATCGATCCGCGGATGCGCGCGCAACGCATCGAAATCGGTGTGGTTGCTGATGCGCGGCAGCGCCGGTACGGCCACGCGCAGATCGGTCTTCGCGTTACTCACTGCGTTCCGTGGCAGCGCATCTTCGGCTTCCAGCTGCAGCCCATGCAGGTAGGGCAATACACCTAGCACCGGCTTGCCTGTCTCGCGTTCGAGCCAATCGAGTCCGGGCTGCAACAGCGAGACGTCGCCGCGAAAGCGATTGATAACGAACCCGACCACACGCTCGCGCTCGCTCGGCGAAAGCAGCGCCAGCGTGCCTACCAGATGTGCAAATACGCCACCGCGATCGATATCGGCCAGCAGCACGACCGGGCAATCGACGGCTTCGGCATAACCCATATTGGCAATATCGCGATCGCGCAGATTGATCTCGGCCGGGCTGCCCGCACCCTCGACTACGACCGCTGCATAGACATCGCTCAGCCGCGCGTGCGCTGCCAATACCGCCTGCATCGCGACAGCCTTGTATTGGTGATAATCGCGCGCATTCATGTTCGCCACCGCATGACCGTTGACGATGACCTGCGCACCGGTATCCGAATTGGGCTTGAGCAGAACCGGATTGAAATCGGTATGCGCAGGGATACCCGCCGCCTGGGCTTGCACGGCCTGCGCGCGACCGATCTCGCCGCCGTCGATCGTTACGGCGGAATTGAGCGCCATGTTCTGCGGTTTGAACGGCGCCACCGCGATACCGCGCCGGTGCAACCAACGGCACAATGCAGCGACAATCGTGCTCTTGCCGGCATCCGACGTGCAACCCTGCACCATGACGACACGTGCGGTCATCTCAAACGGTCTCGCCCAACGCACGTTCCAGGCGCTCGAACGCCTCATCGTCGCCTGGCAGTCCGAAACGCAAACTGGCGGGCGTATCGAACAATCGCGTAAGAATGCCACGCTGTGCCAATTGCCGATGAAGCACCTCCGCGCGCGCGTCGCAACACCATTGGAAGAATGCCGTGCCAGACGTTGGCGGCAGACCCCGTCGGGTCAATACCCGTGCCAGACGCTGGCTTTCTCGATGCAATCGATCGCCGGCGCCGGCTTGCCACAGGTCGTCGGATAAAGCCTGTTTAAGCGCATAGCGCGTGGGGCCGCTCAGCGTCCACGGACCGAGTTGCTCATGCAGGGCGCGCAGCAATGGCGGCGGCGCAAAGGCAAAGCCTGCGCGCGCGCCGGCCATGCCGAAAAATTTGCCTACCGAGCGCAATACGATCAGCCCCTCGTTTCCAACATGCGTGCACAGGCTTTGATCCGGCGTTGCGTCAATAAACGCCTCATCGACCACCAGCCAACCGCCACGCGCGGCCAGCGCCGCCTGAAGGGCCAGCAGGTCGTCGGGCGCGAAGCGCTCCCCAGTCGGGTTATTGGGATGCATGAGCACGACCACATCGAAGCGCTCGACCTCGGCGAACAATAGATTCGCAGCGGCAAGCGTCACGCGGTGGCTGTGTTTACGCCAGGCGTGCGCATGCTCGGCATAACCGGGTGCCAGCACGCCAACCTCGCAGGGTGCGCGCAGCGTCGGCAAAGCCTGGATTGCCGCTTGCGAACCGGCCACCGGCAGCAGAAAGCCGTTACCGTAGTAATCGCGCGCTATCTCGATCAAACCGTCTTCGTCGTCGGGCAGGCGTTGCCATGCTTGCGCCGGTATCGCCGGCACCGGCCATGCGTAAGGGCTGACCCCGGTGGATAGGTCGAGCCAGTCTTCCAATGCAATCCCATACGTCCTGGCTGCCCGCGCCAGACGCCCGCCGTGCTCTAGCCCGGTGTGCTCAAACATGTCGCCCTCCTGCGCTCGCCAAGGCCCAGAGCAACGCAACGCTCAACCACAACACAACGGCGCGCCGAACCAGCGCCAACGCAGTATCGATCGTCGCAGCCGATGGTGCCTCGCCCTCACCGAGTAACGGACGCTCCTCCATTGTTCCGTGGTAAGGCGCCGGACCGCCCAGGCGCACGCGTAGCGCACCCGCGCCGGCCGCCATCACGGGACCGGCGTTGGGGCTATCCCAGTTCCGCGCCTGCCCACGCCAGCAGCGCCATGCGCAGGCCGCATCGCCGCATAGCGCATAGGTCGCTGCGGTAAGCCGCGCGGGAATAAAGTTCAGCACGTCGTCGATACGTGCCGCGGCCCACCCAAAACGCTCGTAATGCAGCGTGCGATAACCCCACATCGCATCGAGTGTGTTGGCGAGGCGATACAGCACGGCGCCGGGTGCCCCGAACACGGCAAACCAGAACAGGGCGCCGAACACGGCATCGGCACCGTTCTCCAATACCGATTCGGTTGCCGCGGCGGCGATGCGCTCGCCGTCCAGCGCCGCGGTGTCGCGACTGACCATGCGCGACACCGCGCGCCTCGCCGCAGGCAGATCGTGTTCTCGCAGGGCCCGCGCCACCGGGCGCGCATGCTCGCCCAAGCTGCGATAGCCGACTGCCAGATACAATGCGAGCGCATTGAATGCGAACGAAGCCCAAGGCGATATCCGCACCGATATGTACGAAACCGCGCAGGCAAGCGCAGTCCACGGCAGCACCGCGGCACACCATGCCATGACGCCTTTGTAATGCGAATCGCCGTAACCGACTCGCTCCAGGAATGCCGCGAATCGACCGAACAAGACCAGAGGGTGCGCGTGGCGCGGCTCGCCCCAAGCCAGATCGAGCAGCATTGCCGCGAGCAGACCCAGGGCGGTCACGGCAAGAACAAACTCATGGCCGCCGTCGCATTCGACGGAAAATACAGATGCATAAAGCTCGCGGTCATGCGCTGGCGCCGGTAGACTCCCTCGCGCGTAGGGCCTCCATCCGGATTGATCGTCAATGCCAACGGCGACGGTGTGATCTGGGCTTTGGCATAGTGGAAGGCATGACCTCGCAGATCGCCCTCGGGCAATTGGACCGATTGCATGCCCAAGCCGCTGAGGCGCGCTTGCATCGCTGCCTGGCCCTGCAGCAAACCGGCCATGGGATACGCCACGCCATCGCGATCGGTCAAGGCATCGAGCGAATAGAGCATGCCGCCGCACTCGGCGAGCAGGGGCTTACCGGTGTCCACATGCCGATGCAACGCATCGCGCAGACGCGCATTGCGTGCAAGAGCGGCCAAGTGCAACTCCGGATAACCACCAGGCAGCCATACGGCATCGCAAGGCGGCAGCGCATCGCCCGCTAATGGCGAAAAGAATGCGATCTGAGCTCCACTCTGCCTTAGCACATCGAGATTAGCCGCATAGATAAAGCAGAAGGCGGCATCGCGAGCCACCGCAATACGACGCCCTTCCAGCAGCCGTTCGACCGGCGGCAGTACGACTTCGACGAATCGCGCGGGCGACGGTAGCCGGTCTTGCGCATGCGCTGCCCAGGCGTCGGCCAGCGCATCGAGGCGATGTTCCAGATCGTCCTGCTCGCTCGCAGCAACCAGGCCCAGATGCCGCTCGGGCAACGCCATCGCCGGATCGCGCGGCAACGCGCCGAGCCAGGTCAGGTCCGACGGCAGACTGCCAGCCAGCAATTGGGCGTGATAATCGCTGCCCACGCGATTGGCGGTGACACCATAGACTTGGAGCCCTTCACGGTAGCGCGCCAAGCCGGTCGCCACGGCGCCGAAGGTCTGCGCCATGGCCGAACCGTCGATCACCGCCAGCACAGGTATGCCCAACCGCATCGCCAGATCGGCGCTGGAAGCGCTGCCGTCGAACAGACCCATCACACCTTCGATCAGGATCAGGTCCGCCTCGCCAGCGGCGGCATACAGACGCGCGCGCACGTCCTCCTCGCCGCCCATCCACATATCCAACGGGTAGACCAGCGCACCGCTGGCGCGTTCCAGTACGGTGGGATCGAGAAAATCCGGACCGGTCTTGAACACTCTCACCACGCGTCCCTGGCGACGGTGCCAGCGCGCAAGCGCAGCGGTCACGCTGGTCTTGCCCTGCCCCGATGCGGGCGCCGAGACCAGCAAGGCCGGGCACAGCCGATCGTTCACAGCTCAATACCTTTTTGCGCCTTGATGCCCGCTTCGAACGCGTGCTTGACCATGCGCATCTCGGTCACGGTATCGGCCACATCGAGCAGAGCCTGCGGCGCGCCGCGCCCGGTGATGACTACGTGTTGGGCGGAGGGACGCTCGGCCAACGCGGGCAGCAGTTGTTCCAGCGTAACGTACTGCTTGACCAAAGCGATATTCAGTTCGTCAAGCAGGACGAAGTCGTAGGACGGATCGGCGAGCATCCGCGCGGCCACCTGCCATGCGGCCTGCGCGGCGGCAATATCGCGCGCCTTGTCTTGCGTCTCCCAGGTAAAACCTTCGCCCATCACGTGGTAGTCGAGCTCATCGTCGAAGCGCCGGAAGAACGCCTCCTCACCGGTGGAAAAACTGCCCTTGATGAACTGCACTACGCCGCAGCGGAAACCATGCCCCAGCGAGCGAGCGAGCATGCCGAAGCCGGACGAACTCTTTCCCTTGCCATTGCCGGTGTTGACCACCAGCACGCCACGCTCGATGACGGCGCGGGCGATCTTGCGGTCCACCAGTTCTTTTTTGCGCTGCATGCGTTCGCGATGACGCTCTTCGGGGGTCATGTCGTGGCGATCGTTCGTGTCATTCATACGTGTATACCCTGCTGCAACCTGTTCGAGCGCCCGCCCCATACGACGGCAGCCGCCTGCAATGCGACTGCTGCGGCCACGTAGCCCGATGTCACGCCAAGCCAATGGGGATAATAGCGAGCGATACGCGGCAGAAAACCAGCGAGCGTCGGCGCGCGCGTACAAGCCATCAGGATGGCCAGCGCGAGACCGGTCAACCAGCAAATCGGCGTCGAGGTCATTGGCATGTCTTCATGCCTGCTTCGAAACGACGGCATCGACCGTTGTCGGCATCAGCGCCACGACCAGCCGGCGCAGCAGCAGAGCCACGGCAATGTAGATCGTCGTCGTCCGCACGAACAACGGCCCCCACTGCCACAGGCGGGCCAGATATTCGGACACATGGGGTTGCGCGTAGCGTCCACCCAACCAATAGAAACCGCCGTTGGAAATGGCGAACGACGCACAGGCGGCGACGAAACCGACTGCCAGCATCGCCAGCCCAGAGCGCATACCGCACAGCCGTCCGGCGTACCACAATGAAGCGTAGGCGGGCAGCAGGAACACATAGGCCGGCGTGATGCAAAAATCGCTCACGCCGGCATAGCTCACCGAGACCCAGTCCAGCAGCACAGCCAGGGTCATGAAGCCCGCAAAGGCCAGATGGCGGCGCAGATAAACGCCGCCGATAAAGAACACCGCCATCGAGGCATCCGGCAAATGCAGCACGTCGCCGAAATGCTTGAAGCGGGTGGCGATCATGCAGGCGATCAGCAAGACCAGGATCATCGCGCCATGCGTACGGGATAGTGCCTTCATCGAGGAATGCCTCTTGTGAGTCAAGTTACTTGGCGGGCTTTATTGTGCTGGCTGCCAACGCACGGTCAGCATGTAGTTCCGACGCGGTTGATTGAAGAACGCCGCCGTCTCATAGCGCTTGTCGAACACGTTGTTGGCGCTGAACTGCACACGCCAATCGGGCGCGAAGGCATAGGCCACACGCAAGTCGGTCAGCGAATAGCCGCCCAGGCGGGTTTCATTCTCGGTATCGTCGAAGCGCTTGGCCGAGACGAAGTAACTGCCCCCGAAGCTGAATTGACCGATCTTCCTGTCGATATCGAAGCGCGCGGTCTGCTTGGCACGGCGCGGCAGCAGATTGCCGCGGTCGGGGCCTTGGCTGTCGTCGCGCGGATCGAGCCAGTTGGCCGTGCCTTGCAGCATCCAACCGGCGACTTCGGTGTGGGCCGTCGCCTCCACGCCACGGATACGCGCGCGATCGACATTGATCGGCAGAAAGTTCGGACCGGTGAAAGCGATCAGGTCGCTGATGTGGGTTTCATACGCATTGAGCGTCCAGCCTCCCCAGCCGTGCGTGCCGCGCAAGCCGAGTTCCGCGCTGCGCGAATGCTCGGGCTTCAGATCCGGGTTGCCAAAATCGGGATAGTAAAGTTCATTGAAGGTCGGCGCGTGGAAAGCGGTACCGTAACTGGCGGTTACACGTAGCGACCTGGTGAAATCCCAGCCCCACAGCACCGAGCCCGTGTTGCGGCCACCGAACTGGGTATCGTCGTCACGGCGCACACTGGCCTGCAGTTGCTGGCTGCCGAACGTCTGCTGCCACTGACCGAAGACGCCGCGATCGGTACGGCGATCGATCATATAGGCGGTCGTACCGTCGATGTTGTCGTGCTGCACGTCATAGCCGAGGGTATATAAGCCGCCGCCGGCGCTGATATCTGCCTGCAATGAGCCGAGTTTACGGCGTGTATTGAAGGTATCGACGTAGACGTTATCCAGATAGTCGCTGCTGAAATCCTTGCTCTGGCCCAACGCAAGCGTCAGCGTCAGCTTGTCGAACGGTTTGTAATGCACCCGGCCACCGGCGACTTGCGACTCCGTCTTGGAGCTGTTGCTGCTGGTGCCGTCATATTCGTTGTTACCACGAGCCTCGAAGAAGCGCGCATCGGCATCCCATTGCTCATTGAACTTGTAACCGCCTTGCAAGGTGAGGGCGTCGTTCTTGTAACCGTCATTGTCCGGCTCGATCGTGAAGCAGCCACCCGGACCGCGGCAAGCGTTGAAGCCGTGCGTCTGGTCATGCGAAGCCTCCAACGAGTACCAGCCGGCGCCCTGCTTGCCGGCAGCGCCTACGGCGCCCTTGAGGGTGTCGTAACTGCCAGCACCGAAGCTGGCATGCGGCACGAAGGCCCCTTCGGGGCGGCGCGTGAAGATCTGGATCACACCGCCGACCGCTTCCGAACCGTAAAGGCTGGAAAACGGCCCGCGCACGATCTCGATGCGCTCGATCTGCTCCAGCGGGATATCCTGCAATGCCGCCACGCCAGCGGTCGCCGAGCCGATCTTCACGCCGTCGACCAGCACCAGAACCTGGTCGCTATTGGTGCCGCGCATGTAGATCGACGTCTGCTTGCCCATACCGCCGGTGTTGGTCAATTGCAGGCCAGGTCCTCCCTGCAGCAGATCGACAATGGATGCTGGCTGCAACCGTTCGATATCGGCACGGTCTATCACCGTTACCGGTGCCAGCGTCTGGTCCTGGGTCTGGGCCGTACGAGTGGCGGTCACGACGACCTGGTTGAGATCGGTGGCGGCACCGTCGGCGAAAGCCGAGGAAAACGCGCTGAACAAAGCAGCCGCCAGCAAGGCACGGCCTAACGTCAAAGAGTAAGTCTGCACAGCTTTCAAGCTCCCGAGTCCGCGCCTACCCGCGCGGCATGAATGGCGATGGACAGGGGGCTTGCCGGAGCGGTGCCGAGAGAAACGAGACGGCGCCCGACATGGCCCGCCGCCTGTCCGGTATTACCTTCGAGGCCGGTCTCCGGGCTCGCGAGTGAGGGTTCTTCCTCCCGGACCGTGCCTTCCCATGCTTCACGCACAGTGGCTTCGTACGGCCCGTTTGCTCGCTTACCGTTGCGGGGGCAGCTTCGGCTTGGGTCTCAAGAGACTGACCGAATTCCCGTTTCAACCGCTGCTAAAACAAGCAGCAGTCACCTCAAGGCGCCGCGATCTTAGCAGCACCGTGGCGGTTTCGTCAGTGCTGGCGGAGGGACGGCACATGTTAAGGACTACCGTCGCCAAGGAATCTAGCTCGAGACATTTCGGAAATGAACTACATCAAGACGTTCGAAAAAAGGTCGATCTTTCATACGCTCTTTTCAGCCCCCCCTTTCTTCAGGCAGAACTACATGAATGCGTCTTCTATCTATACACACCAGGGGATGCCAACGGACGCGCGTCCGCGCAAGCCATTCAACGCAGCTTCTTCGTCAAATCCAACGGACTGGCCGTGCCCGTCATTCGATTCGAGCAACCGACGGCGGAGCATGATGGAAGATTTACGTACCACGAAGAGGATCAGGCGATCTGAACGGATGGCATTCATCTCCGAAGAACTCGCCCGGTAACGGGAATCTCGATGCGCCAACAAACTGACCTGTTATTGGCACAGTAATGCAACACTGATGCGGTGTCCTAGCACGAGCCCCGCAGAACGGCTCGTGCGACCCATGAACCGCATCGACGATCCCGCGCGGCGCCGATTTCTGAAGATCGGCGCCGCTTCCGCCGGCAGCTTGGCCGCAATGTGCGCCTTGCCTCCGGTGATTCGGCAAACCCTGGCCACCCCAGCCGCGCGGGAGACCGGCGATATCACCGACGTGCAGCACGTAGTGATCTTCATGCAGGAGAACCGCTCGTTCGATCATTACTTCGGCAGTCTTGCCGGCGTCCGCGGTTTCGCCGATCGCGTACCGGCACCCTTGCCTGGTGGTCAGGACAAAGTGTGGCGCCAGCCGGATGCGAGCCAGGCCGGCTATATGCTGCCGTTCCGTATCGATACAGCGCATACCAGCGGCATGTGCATGCACGCGCCAGCGATGAGCTACCCGGTAGATACGGCAATCTGGAATGGCGGAAGATTCGATGCTTGGAATACAGCGCGTGAGCCCGGGCTGGGGATGGGTTATTTCACCCGTGACGACTTACCCTTCTACTACGCATTGGCCGATGCGTTCACGCTGTGCGACCAGTATTTCTGCTCCACCCTCACCCAGACCAATCCCAATCGACTGCATTTTTTCAGCGGCACCAATGGTCTCTCGGTCGGGCGGGACGCGGCGTTGGACAATACCGAACCTAGCGAAGGTTTCGAGTGGGCTACTTATGCCGAGCGCCTGCAGGAGGCCGGGATCAGCTGGAAGGTGTATCAACAGAGCAATAATTTCGACGATAACGCACTGGCCTGGTTCGCCAACTTCAAGCGTGCCACGCCGGGCCAGCCGCTTTATGAGCGCGGCATGGTGACCGTGCCGGACCTGGTCGCCGCATTCGCCAAGGACGTCGCCGACGATACATTACCGCAGGTGTCGTGGATCGTTGCGCCGGATTACCTCTCGGAGCACGCCAACTACAAACCCGCATATGGCGAGCACCTGACGGCCCAATTGCTGGGCGCCTTGGTGGCCCGTCCCGATGTCTATGCCAAGACGGTATTCATCCTGAATTACGACGAGAACGGCGGCTTCTTCGACCATGTACCGCCGCCGACACCGCCGGCCTCGGTCGCCGAAGGGCTCTCGACCGCCAGCACAGATGGCGAGATCGTCGACGGCAAACCGATCGGATTGGGTTTTCGCGTGCCATTGATGGCCATCTCGCCATGGAGCCGGGGCGGTTGGGTGTGTTCGCAAGTCTTCGACCATACATCGGTGCTGCGTTTTCTCGAAGCTCGCTTTGGCGTGGTCGAACCGAATATCAGTCCCTGGCGGCGAGCGGTCTGCGGCGACCTTACCTCGGTGTTCGACTTCACAGCCGGCGATACCGCGTGGCCCAGCCTACCGGAGACGAACGGCTATCCCGCCGAAGCCGATGCGCAGTGCTCGAACCTTCCCGAGCCTACCGTGCCCCTTGCGCCATCGATGCCCTCACCCGAATCGAATCGGCGGCGTCTCGCACGCGCATTGCCGTACGAACTGGATATTCAGGGCAGCTTGGACACCGCAGGCAGGCAGTACAGACTGAGATTCGCCAATACGGGCGGCGCAGGAGCCGTGTTTCAGGTGTATGCAGCCCATCGCGACGATGGGCCGCGACGCTATACCGTCGAAGCAGGAAAAACGCTTGCGGACGACTGGAGCTCCGAAAGCGCCTACCAGCTTGAAGCCCATGGACCTAACGGCTTTCTGCGCGTATGGAATGGACATATCGCTACTGCCGACGCGATGCCGGAAACATCGCTCGCTTATGACCCGGCGAATCGACGCGTGCATTTGACGATGCATAACGAAGGTAGCCGCGCATGCACGTTTACGGTGAAGAACGGCTATACCGACGAGGACGTGCGCATGTACTCGGTGCCTGCGCGTGGGACCGAGACCGACAGTTGGGATTTGCGCGACCTCGCCAATTGGTACGATCTCAGCGTGACGGTAGCCGAAGCCGACAGATGGCTACGTCGCCTGGCCGGACATATGGAAGACGGGGTGGCGAGCTTGAGCGAGCCGAGCCGCGATGACCGAAGGGCTGCCGGCCGGATAAAAGAGTGAGCGCATAGAAACGAGGGAGCGAGGGAGCAGAGAAAACTGGTCACGCCCCCCACTCTTACTCACGCCTCGCTCCTACGCACACACCCCTTCGTACCAGGGGCTCAGCCCTTGTGGAACGCCAGACGCCCACCTTCGGCATCCACCACGATTCGATCGCCCGCGACAAAGCGCCCCTCCAGAATCTCCCGTGCCAGCAAGTTCTCCAACTGCTGTTGGATCGCCCGCTTCAACGGCCGCGCACCGTACACCGGATCGAAGCCGACATTGCCCAGCAAGTCCAATGCCTTGTCGCCGATCTCCAACTGCAATTGGCGTTCGGCCAGGCGCTTCTCCAGATAGGCCAGCTGGATTCGGGCAATCTGACGAATCTGTTTCTTTTCCAGCGGGCGGAAGACCACCAGCTCGTCCAGGCGATTGATGAATTCCGGACGGAAGTGCGCCTGCACCACGCCCAGCACCGACGCCTTCATTTGCAAATAGTCCGCCTCACTATCGCTGGCTTGCTCCTGGATCATCTGCGAGCCCAGATTGGAGGTCATCACAATCACGGTATTGCGGAAATCCACCGTGCGGCCCTGCCCATCCGTCAGGCGGCCATCGTCCAGCACCTGCAGCAGGATGTTGAACACATCCGGATGCGCCTTCTCCACCTCGTCGAGCAGAATGACACTGTACGGCCGACGGCGCACCGCCTCGGTCAGGTAGCCGCCCTCCTCGTAACCGACGTAGCCCGGAGGCGCGCCGATCAGGCGACTCACGGCGTGTTTTTCCATGAACTCGCTCATATCGATGCGCACCATCGCATCCTGGGTGTCGAACAGGAACTCGGCCAGCGCCTTGCACAGCTCCGTCTTACCCACGCCCGTGGGCCCCAGGAACAGGAACGAACCGTAGGGCCGATTCGGATCGGAAAGGCCCGCCCGCGCGCGACGAATGGCATCGGAGACCGCTCGCACCGCCTCGTCCTGGCCGACCACGCGCTGATGCAGCGCCGATTCCATCTGCAGCAGCTTCTCGCGCTCGCCTTCGAGCATCTTGTTGACCGGGATACCTGTCCAGCGCGAAACCACTTCGGCAATTTCCTCGTCCGTCACGCGATCCTGCACAAGCTTGAAGTCCTGCTGTTCGGCAGCCTGAGCGGCCGCGAGCTGCTTTTCCAACTCGGGCAAGCGACCGTACTGGAGCTCGCTCATCTTGGCGTAGTCCTGCCGGCGTTGCGCAGCTTCGAGCTCCAGGCGCACCTGCTCGATCTGTTCCTTGACCTTGGTCGCACCCTGCAAGGCAGCCTTTTCCGACTTCCACACTTCGTTGAGGTCGGAAAATTCGCGCTCGAGCTTTTCGATATCCGCATCCAGGTCGGCAAGACGCTTCTTCGACGCCTCGTCGGTTTCCTTCTTCAGCATCTCCCGCTGGATCTTCAGCTGGATCAGGCGTCGCTCGAGGCGATCGAGCTCCTCCGGCTTGGAATCGATTTCCATGCGGATACGCGATGCCGCCTCGTCCATCAGGTCGATCGCCTTGTCCGGCAACTGACGGTCGGTGATATAGCGATTGGACAGCGTCGCCGCCGCAACGATGGCCGGATCGGTGATCTCCACCCCGTGGTGTACCGCGTAGCGCTCCTTCAGGCCGCGCAGGATCGCGATCGTATCCTCCACGCTAGGCTCGCCGACGAAGACTTTCTGGAAACGACGTTCCAGCGCGGCGTCCTTCTCGATGTATTTGCGGTATTCGTCCAGTGTCGTCGCGCCGATGCAGTGCAGCTCGCCACGCGCAAGCGCCGGCTTGAGCATGTTGCCCGCGTCCATCGCGCCGTCAGCCTTGCCGGCACCGACCATGGTATGCAGCTCGTCGATGAACAGGATGACCCGGCCCTCCTGCTTGGCCAGATCGTTGAGGACTCCCTTCAGGCGCTCCTCGAATTCGCCGCGGAATTTGGCGCCTGCAATCAGCGCGCCCATGTCCAACGCGAGCACGCGGCGATCGCGCAACCCCTCAGGCACCTCGCCCTTCACGATACGTTGGGCCAGGCCCTCGACAATGGCAGTCTTGCCCACGCCCGGCTCACCAATCAGCACCGGATTGTTTTTGGTACGGCGTTGCAGAACCTGGATCGTGCGACGGATTTCCTCGTCCCGTCCGATCACCGGATCGAGCTTGCCGCTCTCGGCGCGTTCGGTCAGGTCGATACAGTATTTTTCCAAAGCCTGACGCTGTTCCTCGGCATTTTCGCTCTGCACTTTCTCGCCGCCGCGCAGCTTGTCGATGGCTGCTTCGAGGTTGACCTTGGTGGCGCCGGTCGTCTTCAGCGCGGCACCGAGCTCCCCCTTATCCTCCAGCGCGGCCAGCAGGAACAACTCGCTGGCGATGAATTGGTCGCCGCGTTGCTGTGCCAGCTTGTCGGTCAGGTTGAGCAGCCGTGTCAACTCGTTGCCGACGTGGATATTGCCCTCCTGGCCGCTGACCTTGGGCAGACGGTCCAGTTGTTCGGCCACGCGCTGGCGGAGCGCCGGCACGTTGACCTGGGCCTGGGTGAGCAAAGGCGCGGTCGAACCGCCCTGCTGATCGAGCAGCGCTGCCAAGACATGCACCGGCTCGAGCATGTTGTGATCGCGCCCGACCGCCAACGACTGGGCATCGGCGAGCGCCTGTTGGAAACGCGACGTGAGTTTGTCCATCCGCATTGGATTGATCCCCGCAAGAAAGCTCTGGATGTGTTTCGGCGGCAGGCCGCCACTGCTCCACGATGTGTGGACGCCTTCTTAACGGTTCAAGGATAACTCGCGCCCCGGAAAGCATTCGTTTAGGTGAAGACCAGCCTTCACACCGGCTCTGATAGGGTGATCCGAGTGTCAGCTCGAACGAACTTTTCCATGCCTGTCTCCACGCCGCTGCCGGCGCCGCCGCTGCCTGGCGCCCATGAAACCTGGGCGTTGTTCCTCGATGTCGATGGCAGCCTGCTCGAATTCGCCGACCGGCCCGAACGGGTCCATGTCAGCCGAACCTTAGCCAAGCTCTTGGCCGAACTGCACCCAGCGCTGGGTGGCGCGCTGGCCTTGGTCAGCGGCCGTCCTATCGCCGACCTGCAGCGTCTGTTCGGCAACCCGCGATGGGCGATGGCCGGCGTGCATGGCCTGCAACTACGTCACGCCGATGGTGCCCGTCGCGAAATCGAGCTGGATCCGGCCGCACGGCAGAAACTGCGACAAGCCTCCGATGTGCTGGTCCAGCGCCTGCCGCAGGTGCTGCTTGAAGACAAGGGTGTGGCGATCGCATTGCATGACCGCAGCACCGACCCCGCCATGCGGGCATTGCGTGAGGCCGCCGAGGCGCTCGTCCGCGAGCTGCCCGATTACGAACTGCAACCTGGCCACCGCGTGATCGAAATCAAGCCCGCCGGCATGGATAAAGGCAAGGCCGTGACCGAGCTGCTTTCGCGTGCGCCGTTCCACGGCCGCATGCCTGTCTACGTCGGCGACGATTTCACCGACGAGCATGGCTTTGCCGCCGCCAATCTGGAGAACGGCATCAGCATCCGCGTCGGTTCGCGCGAACCGAGCCTGGCCCAATACGGCCTGCCTGGACCGGCCAGCGTGCAGGCCTGGCTGGCCCGCGTTCTGCACGTCCTGGGAGTGACAACGCATGCTCAACAATCCGGAGAGCGCCGCCAACACGGCAGCATCTGAATTAACCGGCACGCCACAGGCCAATTTGTCATTGGGCGTGATCGGTAACGGCAGCGTCGCGGCGCTTATCGACGCGCAGGCGCGGATCGTCTGGTGCTGCTTACCGCGCTTCGACGACGACGCCAGCTTTTGCGCCCTGCTCTCGCCAAAACGCGATGGCGGCGACTGGACGATTGCACTGGACGATTTCGAGCGCGCCGAACAGCAGTACCTGCCTAACAGCGCCATTCTTCAGACCCGGCTCTACAACCGTCATGGCGGCGCGATCGAAATCGTCGATTTCGCTCCGCGCTTCAGGGCACATGGGCGCTTCTATCACCCCGTGCTGATCGCCCGGCGTGTACGGCCGATTGCCGGTTCGCCGCGCATCCGCATACTGCTGCGGCCTTTGTGCGACTACGGCGCCCATGCGCCGCAGACAACTTCCGGCAGCAATCACATCCGTTATCTGCTCAGCAATACTGTCATGCGCCTGACCTCGGACGTCGCCTCTCCGTTGATCGAGGGTGGTTTGCCGTTCTTCCTCGATCGCAGCGCGCACTTTGTGTTCGGACCCGATGAAACACTGACTCAGAGTCCCGCCGAGTTTATTCATCACACCCTCGATCACACCTTGGCCTACTGGCGCGAGTGGGTGCGCTATCTGTCGGTACCGTACGAATGGCAAACCCATGTCATACGTGCGGCGATTACTTTGAAGCTTTGCCAATACGAGGCGACCGGCGCGATCGTCGCCGCCTTGACCACTTCGATCCCCGAAGCGCCGCACACATCGCGCAACTGGGATTATCGCTACTGCTGGCTGCGCGACGCGGCCTTTACCGTGCGCGCACTCAATCGCCTCGGAGCGACACGCACGATGGAGGAGTACATCCGTTACGTGTTCAACTTGGTGGCCGCCGACGGCGATCGCGAGATCGGCCCGGTATTCGGCATCCTGTTCGAACACGAGCTGCCAGAACGACAGATCGACAGCCTGGCCGGTTATCGCGGCATGGGCCCCGTTCGTGTAGGCAACGACGCGTGGCGACAGCGCCAAAACGATGTCTACGGCTCGGTCGTGCTGGCCTCCGCGCAGTTGTTCTTCGACCAGCGGCTGGAAAGCAAGGGCGACCAGCGCACGTTCGCGCGTCTGGAGCGGATGGGCTACATGGCCCTGAAAATGGCTGAAGAGCCGGATGCCGGCTTGTGGGAATTCCGCGGACGCAGTGCGGTGCATACCTATTCGGCCGCCATGTGCTGGGCCGCCTGCGAACGCCTGGCTCATATCGCCACCGAATTAGGCCTGGATGAGCGGGCGCGCTATTGGCACGAGGAAGCGGTCGCACTGCACGCGCGCATCGTGGCGCGCAGTTGGAATGAAGAAAAGGGTTATTTCGCCGATGCCTACGATGGCGACCGCCTCGATGCCAGTTTGCTGCTGCTTGCCGACATCGGTTTTCTCAAGGCCGACGACCCACGCTTCGTCTCCACCGTCGATGCCATCGGCAAAGAACTCGGCCGCGGCAACTATCTGTTCCGCTATATCGCACCGGACGATTTCGGCGCACCAGAAAACAGTTTCACCATCTGTACCTTCTGGTACATCGAAGCGCTCGCCGCCACCGGTCGGCGCGACCAGGCTCGCGCCATGTTCGAGAACATGCTTGCCCGCCTCAATCCGCTGGGTCTCTTGTCCGAGGACCTCGCGCCGCACAGCGGCGAGCACTGGGGCAACTTTCCCCAGACCTATTCGCTGGTCGGCCTGATCCAGGCGGCCATGCGGCTGTCACGGCGCTGGGAGGATGCGATGTAACGCAGGTTCGCCGACCTGTTTCCGCTAACACATCAAGGACTGCTATGACCCGCCTCATTGTTGTTTCCAATCGCGTCGCCCTTCCCAAGCAGACCGCTACAGGCGGGCTGGCTTCGGCCATGCGCGATGCACTGCGGGAACGCGGCGGCTTGTGGTTCGGCTGGAGTGGCAAGATCGCCAGACGTACCGCGGGCGAATTACACCGATTGAAAGACGGCCCGGTGGAATACGCCACGATCGATCTGTCCAAGGATCACCACGATCATTTCTATGACGGCTACGCAAACCGGACACTGTGGCCATTGCTGCATTACCGGCCCGACCTGGTCGATTACAACCGCGGTCACCTGGAGGGCTATCTGCGCGTCAACACCTTGTTTGCCGAGCGGCTTGTCGAGCTGATCGAACCGGGCGACCTGGTCTGGGTCAATGACTATCACCTGATTCCGCTGGCCTCGATGCTGCGCGAACGAGGCGTGCGCAACCGCATCGGCTTTTTCCTGCATACGCCCTTGCCGGCCGCCGGATTGCTGATCGCATTACCGCAGCATCGCGAGCTGCTGGAGACCCTGTCCAGTTATGACCTGATCGGCTTGCATACAGCACGCGACCTGCGCGCCCTGGAAGATTATTTCTTGCACGAAGCCCATGCTGTCATGCGTCCGGGCCACCGGATGCGCGCGGACAATGGACGCATCTTTCGCGCGGGTGTGTTTCCCATCGGCATCGATACCAAGCAGGTCGCCGAGATGGCGCGTCAGGCAGGCAAGCAGGAAGAAATCCAGCAGATGCAAATCAGTCTGGAGGGCCGCGCGCTGATCATCGGCGTAGATCGGCTGGATTACTCCAAAGGCCTGCCCGAACGTTTCCAGGCTTACGAGCGCTTGCTCGAGCGCGCACCGGATCTGCATCGCAAGGTAACCTTCCTGCAAATCGCACCGCCGTCGCGCACCACCGTGCCCGAATACCGGCAAATCCGTCGCGAGCTGGAGCGCAGCGCCGGGCACATCAACGGAGCCTACGCAGCGCCCGACTGGGCGCCGATCCGCTACGTCAACAGTTCCTTCCCGCATAACGTTCTCAGCGGCTACTACCGCATCGCGCGCGTGGGCCTGGTCACACCGTTACGCGACGGCATGAATCTGGTGGCGAAGGAGTATGTCGCCAGCCAGGATCCGAAGGATCCCGGCGTGCTGGTACTTTCGCGCTTTGCCGGCGCGGCACAGGAACTGACTCAGGCGCTGCTGGTCAATCCGGCCGATACGGAGGAAGTGACCGATGCGCTGGAGCGCGCACTGAAGATGCCCCTGAAGGAACGGCGCAACCGTTGGCACGCAATGATGGAGGTTTTGCAGAAGCAGGACATTACCGCTTGGCGCACGGCATTCTTGAACGCTTTGGCGGCTTGACGGCGTGTCTTCTTCTGAAGTCGAAGCGTGAGGCTTTCTAACCCCACCTAGCCTTCGAGCCAGACCAAACTGGCAAATCGTCCGCTCTTGGCTCCGTCGCGCCGATACGAATAAAACCGCTCATCCGTACGCGTATCGAAACCGCCCCCGTAAATTTGCGTCAAGCCCATTCGCGCCAGTCGATAACGCGCCAACCCGGCCAGGTCGCACAACCAATGCCCCTGACGTGTCTGGCTGAAATAGGCGCTGGCGGCAGCATCTTCCTGCACGAACACCTCGCGTACCGGGGCATCGATCTCATACGACGCCTGGCCGATGCACGGCCCCAGCCAGGCCATCATGCGTTGTGGCGCCACTTGCATCTGCTCCACCGTAGTTTCGAGCACACCATGAGCCAGGCCTTTCCAACCGGCGTGCGCCGCGCCGATCTGGCGACCGTCGTCTGTGCAGAAAAGCACCGGCAGGCAATCGGCGGTCAGAATCGCCAACACCGTGCCAGGCACATGCGAGACCGCCGCGTCGGCCTGCGGCTCATGCTCGCCCGGCAGAGGCCCCAGCTCGGCCACCACGGTGCCGTGCACCTGATGCAGCCAGCGCGGCTTTGACGGCAAACCCAGCACTTCGTGCAAGGCACTGCGATTGGCGACTACCGCCTCGGCCCGGTCGCCGCTGCGCAAGCCAAGATTGAAGCGATCGAACGGCGGCGCCGATACACCCGGCCCCTGCCGCGTCGTTACGGCGGCGTGGACGGAACACGGAGCAGGCCAATCGGGAAACAGCCAGGCAGCGGCAGTCATAAGTGTCGAGGACTGGGGGAGCCATCAGGGTATAGCGTGGGAAGCTACGATGCGAGAGGCCCCGTCCCGGAGAACACCCTCACTCCGGTTCGTGTCCTACCGCATCGGCACGCAGTGCATCGATCAGCCCCTGCTGGTCTGCCGGCCGCTCGGCGGCAAACGACAGCGGTTCGCCGGTAACCGGGTGTTCAAACGCCAGCCGCTCGGCATGCAAGGCCTGGCGACGGAAGCCGCGCAACGCTGCCACCAGGTCCGGTGTGGCGCCCTTGGGCAGCTTCAGCCCACCGCCGTACAACGGGTCGCCCACTAACGGGTGGCCGATATGTGCCATATGCACGCGAATCTGATGCGTACGGCCAGTTTCCAGGCTGCACTGGATCAGGCTGTGGGCCCGGAAGCGCTCGCGCAGGCGGTAGTGGGTAACGGCGTGCTTGCCGTCCTCCTCGTCGCGCACCGCCTGGCGCAGGCGGTCGCCCATATGGCGTCCGATCGGCGCATCGACCGTGCCGCCGGCAACCAGGGTACCCAGTACGACGGCTTCGTATTGCCGCTCCACCTCGTGGCGCGACAGCATCTCGACCAAGCCGGTATGTGCCGCCAGGCTGCGAGCCACCACCATCAGGCCGGAGGTTTCTTTATCCAGGCGATGGACAATGCCGCCGCGTGGCAGCTCGGCCAGCTTCGGATCCAGATGCAGCAAGGCGTTCAACACCGTACCGGCAGGGTTTCCGGCCCCCGGGTGCACGACCAGCCCGGCTGGCTTGTTCAGCACCAGCAGATAGTCGTCCTGATGCACCACATCCAGCGCGATAGCTTCCGGCTGCGAGTGGACCTCCACCGCTAACTCCGCTTGCAGCAAGACTTTTTCCCCACCCCGCAACAGGTGTCGCGGCGCCGTAACAGCACCGTCCAGGGTAGCTGCCCCGTCCTTGATCCAGGCCGTAAGCCGGGATCGCGAATAATCGGGGAACATCTCCGCCAAGGCCTGGTCGAATCTGCGACCTGCGGCCGACAAGGGGACAATGGCTTCGTGACGCACTGTAGTCATGGGCTTTTAAGACTCGAACTTGGCAGGCCGGGCCGGCCGATCCGACGTCCGGGCGCCAAGACCCCGTGCCGCACCCAGGCTTCAGTGCCCCGGCTGCACGGTGGAATTCCTTGCGCCCGGGCTCGTCCGTCCCGAGTCCCGACCCGATAGGTTATCATCCACCGTTCGACACCGAAGAATAGCTACCCATGCGCGTAACCCAGCCGGTTCTCAAAATACTAGTCGTGCTCGTCGTTGCCATGGCGGTAAGCAGTTGCTCGATGTTCCGCCACAAGCGCGACAACATCGACACCATGCCGCTGGAGAAGCTCTATTCCACCGCGCATACTTCGCTCGAAAACGCAGACTATGCCGCAGCCGTCAAGGCCTACCAGCGTTTGATCGCGCGTTTCCCGTCCGGGGACTACAACGAGCAGGCGCAGCTGGAACTGGCTTATGCGCAGTACAAGGACAACCAGCCTGACGATGCGTATTCCACCATCAACCGGTTCATCAAGACCTATCCGACACAGAAGCATGTCGATTACGCCTATTACCTGCGCGGCCTGATCAATTTCGATCGCACCGGCGGCGCGATCGAGCGCCTGCTCCACCGTGACGATAACCAGACCCGTCGCGACCAGGGCTACAACCTGCAGGCCTTCGACGATTTTTCCGAGCTGACCCGCCGCTTCCCCGATAGCGCCTACGCCACCGATGCGCGCCAGCGCATGATCTACCTGCGTAACGTGCTGGCACAGTTCGAAATCAACGTGGCCGAGTTCTACCTGCGCAACAAGGCCTATATCGCCTCGGCCAACCGCGCCCAGTACGTGATCGAGCATTATCAGCAAGCGCCGCAGGCCGGCGATGCGCTGGCGATCCTGACCCGCAGCTACATCGCGCTGGACCAGAAGGCCCTGGCCGACCAGACCCGCCAGGTGCTGGCTCTGAACTACCCCGATCACCCCTACCTGACCGACCCCAAGTGGCCGCGTCCGCCGTCGACACTGCGCAAGATGGTTCCATTCTCCGGCCACCACTGAGGTCTGGAGTGAGAGGATAAAAAGAGCCGGCAGCGTGCCGGCTCTTTTTTTGTGCCCACTCCAGAAGAAGTTAGTGGAGAGGAGCGAGGAAATAGAGAAAGCCCAACTATGCCGGCCTCGTCACTCCTCGCTCCCATTCACTCGCTTCTTGAGCCAGCGACGACCAACATGCGCCCGAACCGCACAAACCCGGCGCTCCCATAAACGCGCTCCTCATTCGCCGCCTCGGTCATCAGGAACGGGAATTCCACCCCCTGGACAAAGGCATGATCGGCCAGCAGCGCGGTGACAGCTCGGCCGAGACCTCGGCGACGCACATCCGTATGCACGCCGATGGCTGCGATCTCGGTGACACCTTCGCGCGGCGGGGTGTACAAGCCTGCCGCCAGCGGCACACCCTCGACGCAACGGGCCAAGGCGACCGCGCCGCCCTGTGCTACGACCCGATACAGCCGCTCTACGTCGGCCTCGGTCGTCGTCTCGACACCATAGGCATGGTTTTGCACCGAAGCGGCGGCGTGCAATTGCGCCTCCGATTCGGCCAGGGTCCAGGCCACACCGTCCAGATCGCATTCGGTGGCCAATGCCTCGCGCGTGCAAGTCATCAACGACAGTGGCATTTCCACCGCAAAACCCTGCTCGTTGAGTTCGGCCAACAGCGAAGGCGCCAGCTCGTCGATGTATTCCAACCGGGGAATCCGCTCACGGCGCAGAAAAGCCTCCTTGAGCGCCGATACCGCGAACCGTCCTGCCGTCGCGCCGTCGTCGGGCACGGCATAGTTGCGCGATGGCTCGGCGCTGGCCGGATCGAAGGTGATCGTAAAGGGAGCCAGCCGCTGTACGTCCCCTTGCACGTCCATACGGGCACGCAAGTAGGCAGCGACACGGCGTAATGCCATGTGTTCATGCATAGTCATAAGTTCAAGGCACTCGGCAATGCGGCGCGCGAGCGCCCAAGGCACTCATGCGACACGAAACATCACCCGCACCGTCAGGTGCAGGACAAAAATGCGAGAAAGACACGTCCGAAGGGACGGAGCTCGTCAACCTGAGAAAGGCTAAATCGGTAAACCGATTAGCAAGCGGCAAGCTGCCGGACGGCGACGATGGACGTGTGCGTAGCGATGACAATCATTGGCGCACTCCTCGTGAGTGAGGGTCGGAATAATTATTGAACTGCCGGGCCTCGTCAAGTGCAAATGGCGTGATAGCTCCCAGGAAATCATCGAATGGCCGATGGCCTACGCGGCGGCACCTTGCTGCTTGACGTTGCCCTCAGGAAAACCCCGTTTGCGGCCGCCAACAAAAGTCCTCTCATAAAAGCCACCGTCGATGGCGCGTCGATGGCCTGCCATCAAAAAAGGAATGACCCATGGCTGTTCGTTTATCACGCCTTGCTCTTGCATTACTTTCGGTTTCCCTACCCTTGTCCATCCATGCCGATCCTGCCCAGGCACCACGCTCCGGCTACGAGCTCGATCTCGGCGGGAAACGCTTCGATCCGCTACACGTCCCGATCAAGACCGATGCGGCCTGGGTGCGAACTCAAGCGGAAGGAGACGACTTCCACCTCGTCCAGTTCCATGGCCCCGTGCAGCAGCCCTGGCTGGATGCGCTACGTAGCAGCGGCCTGGAGCCGGTGCAGTACATCCACCCCTACACCTATGTCGTCTGGGGAAAGCGCAGCCATCTGGTAGCCGCGTCGCGACAGGCGCAAGTGCGTTGGAGCGGCGATTTTCTTCCGGCTTATCGCATGCAAGGCACCACGCGACACCAAACCAGAGGCATGGAGGATGTTCGTGTCCTGGTTCGCCCATCGTCGGCTGCAGCACGCACAGCCATGGCCTCACGTCAGGCCACGACATCGACGGTAACCGAACCGGGGCAACTCCAGGCCCACACGCTCCGTACCGATGCCAATGGGATCGTCACGTTAGCTCGGACGCCGGGCGTCTACAGCATCCAGACGTTGCCAAAGGACGGTGGCAGCCGTGGCGAGCTGAGCAATATGCTCAACCGCGATTTCGTCCAGCCAGGGACCCGGGTCGCGCCAACCTATCTGCAAGCACTGCAGGATTGGAAGGTCGATGGCGACGGGGTTGTCATCGCTAATGTCGATCAAGGCATCGAACATACCCATCCAGACCTGACCGCGAGAATGCTTCCTTGCGAAGGCACCACGTGCGGGCATGAGGCCACATCCTTTCATGGCACGCACACCGCAGCCATCATGGCGGGCGACGGTCGTTCGGGCGCCATAGATCGGCAGCCGGAAGGAAATTTTCTGCGCGGCTTAGGCGTCGCGCCCGGCGCTCAATTAGTCGAGCAGATTTACGGTACGTTTTTCCTGCAACCCGGTGGCATGGCGCTGCTGATGAAGGAGTCCGTACGCAACGGCGCAATCATTTCCGGCAATAGCTGGGGACCCGGCGGCAGCCCCCGCGGTTACGACAACGATACGCGTCAGGTGGATGCCGCGATTCGTGACGCCGACCCGGACCAGACCGGCGATCAACCGCTTGCCTATGTCCTCTCTTTCATGAACGGGAACGGCGGTACGCAGACGCAAGGCTCGCCCGACGAAAGCAAGAATGCCTTCACTATTGGCTCGACCAAGGCGCAGCTCGAAAACAGGTCGCAGGACAGCTCCGTCGACGACCTCTCTGCAAATACCGCCCACGGTCCCGCATTGGATGGTCGACGCATTCCGCATATGGTGGCACCAGGTTGCTGGGTCGATTCTGCCGCTACCGGCGGCAAGCACGGTCTCGATTGCGGCACAAGCATGGCGTCGCCGGCAGTCGCCGGTGCGGCCGCACTTTTTGTGCAGAAGTACCGGCTCGCATACGACGCCACGCCGAGCCCAGCCTTGATCAAGGCCGCCTTCACCGCCGCAGCTCGTGACCTGGCGGGCGGCGCAGATGCCGACGGCAAGGCGCTGGGTCGTGCTCCGGACAGCAAACAAGGCTGGGGGCGCATGCAGCTCGACAGCGTACTGGCACCCAAGACCAAGGTGCTCTACGTCGATCAAACTCATGTGTTCGAAAACAGCGGCGAAACTTGGCGCCAGCAAGTGGAAGCCGACGACCCGAACCTACCCGTGCGCATCATGCTGGCCTGGACCGATGCACCAGGCCATGGGCTGGGCGGGACGACGCCCGCGTGGAACAACAACCTCGACCTCCACGTAAAGGTCGGCGATACCGACTATTGGGGCAATGCACTGGGCGAGGAAGGCTGGTCGGTGAGCAACGGCGAGGCCGACGCCAAGAACAATCTCGAGGGTGTCTTCCTCAGCCCTGAGCAGCTCAAAGGTGAGCTGACGCTGGAGGTAGTGGCCAGCGATATCAACTCTGACGGCCTGCCCAACCAGGGGGACGATACAGACCAGGATTTCGCGCTGGTTTGCTACAACTGCAAATGAACCGTCGCGCAGCCGGTGAGCATCGCTCAGCGGCCTCGCGGCAAACGCTCAGCGCCAGCCCGATGTAATCGGATAACGCCGCTCGCGTCCAAATGCCCGCGTAGTTACACGTGGGCCCGGCGCCGACTGGCGGCGCTTGAATTCGTTGAGCAGCACCAACCGCACGACCCGCCGAACGGTATCGGGATCGAAACCCTGCGCGGCAATCTCCGCCTGCGACTCCTCGCCTTCGATGAAGCGTTCCAGGATGGCATCGAGCACATCGTAGGGCGGCAGCGAATCCTGATCGGTCTGATTGTCGCGTAGCTCCGCCGACGGCGGACGCTCGATCACCGGTGGCGGAATCACCCAGCCACCCTCGCCTTCGATACTGTTGCGCCAACGCGAGAGGCCGTAGACCACTGTCTTGTAGACATCCTTCAGTGGCGCATAGGCTCCGCACATGTCGCCGTACAGTGTGGCGTAACCCACCGCCATCTCACTCTTGTTACCGGTAGCCAGCAGCAAACGACCGTGCTTGTTGGACAGCGCCATCAGCATCACGCCACGCGTGCGCGACTGCAGATTCTCTTCGGTGAGATCGGCCGCCTTCCCGGCAAACGCAGGCGTAAGCGCGCGTACGAAGGAGCCATAGGTCTCTTCGATGGAAATCACATGGTACGCCACGCCCAACCGCTCGGCCTGTTCGCGCGCGCCATCGAGCGACAGCTGCGAGGTATAACGCGAAGGCATCATGACCGCAGTGACCCGCTCGGGGCCGAGGGCGTCGACGGCCAATGCCAGAGTCAAGGCCGAATCGATACCGCCGGACAAGCCCAACAGCACACCGCCAAAACCATTCTTGTTGATGTAGTCGGCAATGCCACGAACCAGGGCGCGATAAAGCGTACTTTCGGCGGGGGGGCTGTCGGGCGCCGGCCAATCGCGCGCGGCGAGTTGGCGCGTCTGGCTGTCGAACTCGGCCCATAGCAATACCTCGGTGAACGTCGGCGCACGTGCAGCCACCGTACCATCGGCATCGACCAGGAGCGATGCACCGTCGTAAACCACCTCGTCCTGACCACCGACCATATTGAGGTAGATGAGGGCGCAGCCAGTTTCCCTGGCCCGTGCGGCGAGTACTTCCTCGCGCGTTTTCTGCTTGGCTTTGTCCCAAGGCGAAGCGTTGATCACGACAATGAGTTCCGCCCCTGCCGCCGCAGCGGCCGCGGCGGGTTCGGGCTCCCACACATCCTCGCAGATGAGGAAGCCGACCCGCACGCCATCGATCATGGCAACACGCGTTTCGTGACCGGGACGGAAATAACGTTTGTCGTCGAATACGCCATAGTTCGGCAAGGCTTGCTTGTGCGCGGTCCATTCGACCGTGCCATGGCGCAACAAAGCCGCAGCGTTATAGACCTCGCCTTCGCTGTGCGGATACCCCACGACGGCGGCAACGCCATCGGTCTCGCGCGCCAGCGCATGCAACTCGTTCTCGCACGCTGCCAAGAAGCTCGGACGCAGGAGCAGGTCTTCCGGCGGATACCCGCTCAAGGTCAGCTCGGGAAAGGCGATCAGCGAAGCCCCGCCCTCCCGCGCCTGGGCCAACAGTTCGCGTACCTTGGCGGCATTGGCGGCCACTGCGCCGACCGAAAAATCGAATTGGGCCAGGGCCAGACGTAGGACAGCCATGCGATAACGCTTCTAGCAGGAAACCGGAGACGCCAATGGTAGCGCATCGGGCTTTTTGCAAGGCCACGCCTGGGAACTCTCCAGGCCCCTCACAGCCACGCGCCGAAAAGTGCATCGACCGCGGTCGGATTGAATCCGTCCTGACCTCGCCAATCGGTAATGAACCTCCAGTCGGGCGTGCCGCCAAGCCGGGGGCGATCCGTGGCCAACGCCTGGAGAATGCCAGCGCAGGCGAGTATCTCGACAAGCCTGCTTCGCTCCTCCTTGGAGGATGGCACCACACCGCGGAGCCGCTCGCGCAGGGCTCCGGGAGCATCGTTCGGACGAAGCGATGTCGCCGCATCCAATATCCCTTTGAAGATCTCGATATCCTCGGGCAATGGCTCAGGGATCCGGGCCTTTTCCAATTGTTCCAGATCCAGCAGCGTATAGATCAAGTCGCCATGGCGCACACCGCCCCAACGAACGCGCTCGAAGTTGAGGACATTGAGGTCCTCCTGCCAATAGGTATCCCGCCCCGCGCAAACACTGCACTCGTATCGCCAGTGCGGCGTCGAAACGCCATTCCTGAAGGTATGTCCGCCCAGGCGCCTGAGCTCCTGGTAGAGGTGCTTGGGCATCCGCCGCGCGACATGCCATGAAGCAAGACCCGAACGCCAATCGACCCGCCGCGAGGAGAGACTGCATAGAAAGGCTTTGGCTGGCTTGCCTGCGGGCATCCCTTGGGCGAGATCGACAATGCGTTCAATCAGCGCATCGTGCGTGATGACGAGCGGATCGAACATCAGTCCTTGCGCCTTGGCATACTCGAAATCTTCAGGCGGCGTATTCCTGTAATCGGTGTCTATCCAGCCGTTCTTCCAGAAGGTATCGAACAGGATCTTCTTGGCGCGTTGATCGATCTGGCTCATAGGTGAGGGAAATCCGTGTCGAGGCGGATCGTGCCCGCCGTGGCTATCGCGTGCCGCGTTTACGAACATAGCCGATCTTGTGGCAGGCGTTATCTCGGCCTCGATCGGAGCAGCGCATTCCGCAAGCTTCCTTTTTCGAATGTTACCCATTTAACGGGTTGTATGATGACTTTCGAATAAATGGTAGCCGAGTAATAACTTGTAGGCTGCCCTTCGAGGTCGGCTATGAAGCGAGCGTCGATCTACACATCAGAACACGCCGAACTGGTCTTGCTACTCAAAGACCTGCGGCTTAAAGCAGGCCTGTCCCAAGCGGAAGTAGCAGAAACATTGGAACGGCCTCAAACCTATGTGTCGGCTGTCGAAGTGGGGCAGCGTGGCGTAGATCTGTTGCAGGTCAGGGAACTGAGTGCGGTCTACGGCGTATCGCTCCCGACATTTGTCGAACTTTTCGAAGAGCGATTGAAGAGCCAGGAAAGTTCGCGCCGACCGCCCCGGAGACGGCGACGGACATAGGACCTCGACAGCCACGACCGGTCAGCGGCGCCCAGCGCGATGGCGGCGATCGAATGAATTTGGCTTGTCGTCGGATCAACGCAGGGGCCGGAGCAACAACAGAGTCGCCAGCGCAAACATCAGCAAGGCGACAAATGTATCCAGCATTCGCCAGGCACGTGCGTCGCGAAACACCGGCAACAAGACGCGAGCGCCCCAACCCAGCGCGGTAAACCAGCATACGCTGGCTGTGCAGGCACCGGCGGCGAACAGCCAACGCAAGGCGCCGGGATAGCGAGTCGACAAGCTGCCGAGCAAAACGACGGTGTCCAGATAGACGTGCGGATTGAGCAAGGTAAAGCCAAGGCAAGCGAGCCAGACGCGGCGGCGGGCGTCCGGCGCCCGATCGTCGGGGAGCAGGCCCTGCTCGCCGCGCCAGGCGCGGTGCGCAGCCATGACGCCATAGACGAACAAGAAGACTGCTCCGGCGTAACGCAGCACATTCAACAGACCCGGTCGCTCTTGCACGGCCGCGCCCATGCCGGCGACACCGGCCAGTATCAGGCAAGCGTCTGCCAACGCGCACACGAACACGACATCGGCTACGTAGCGCCGCAACAACCCTTGCCGCAATACGAAGGCGTTCTGCGCGCCGATCGCGACGATAAGGCTGGTGCCGGCACCTAATCCATAGAAATACGCGGTCAACAGCATTGATGCTCTCCCGAAGAAACGGGCACTTTCCATCGACCGATCGATTTAGTAAAACTAATTTTTCTTACCCCAGCTGATTTTTTCTAATCCATTGTGAGCCTGCTCCATCCCCAGCTGGCCGCCTTTATGGCCGTGATCGATGAAGGCAGCTTCGAACGCGCCGCGCGGCGGTTGTCGCTGACGCCTTCGGCGGTGTCGCAGCGGATCAAGGCGCTGGAGGAGCGCCTGGGTCAAATACTCATCCTGCGACAGGCGCCCTGCCGAACCACCGCCGCAGGCCAGCAACTGCTGCGCAGCGTGCAGCAGATGCGCTTGCTGGAAATCGAGACACTGGACGGTTTCGGCGCGCATAACGACGAGATGGCCGGCGGCCGTGTCTCGATGGCCGTCAATGCCGATTCATTGGCAACCTGGTTGCTCGAGCCGCTCGCTGAGTTGCATCGAGAACATGGTTTGCTGTTCGATCTTCGAGTGGAAGATCAGGACCATTCGACCCGTCTGTTGCGCGAAGGCAATGTGCTGGGCGCGGTCACTGCCGACGCACATCCCGTACAGGGTTGCCATGTGGAACCGCTAGGCACTATGCGTTATCTGCCGGTGGGCTCACCCGCCCTGGTGGAGCGCTATTTCGGTGCGGGTGTCGACGCCCGCAGCCTCGGCCAAGCGCCAATGCTGGTGTTCAATCGCAAGGACGATTTGCAAGCGCGCTTCGCACGCAGCGTAACGCGCGCAACCCTTGCACCGCCGGTGCATTATGTCCCTTCCTCGACAGCCTTTGTCGAAGCGGCAACATTAGGCATGGGCTGGGCCATGGCACCGGAATCCCTGCTGGCCAAGCCACTGGCCGCCGGAGCCTTGCGAGTACTGGCCCCCAAACGTTGGCTGGATGTCCCACTGTACTGGCAACATTGGTCGCTACGTGCGCGAATGCTTTCGGCAATAACAAAGGTCTTGCGCAAGGCTGCGCGAGATGCGTTGCGTTAATCGGACGCTCAATCTCAGCGGCTTCAAGGCGTGCTTGCGTTATCGATCGCCGCATGACTCCGCGCCGAATCGGCCCTATACGACGCGGTCGTTGCACGCAAAAAAAGACCGCGAGACGGCCGTCGAAAACTGTCCCGCACACATGTAACGATAACCACATTGAGGACGGTATCGGGGCTGTCGCAACAGGCTAAGCCAACCGCTTTCGGAGCATAAAAAAGCCGCGGATTCCGCGGCTTTTTATGTAATGCCTGACTCGCTACTTATTATTTCATCAGCTTGGCGAGCGTCTTGCCCAGGTCGGCAGGCGACTTCACCGTGGTGACGCCAGCCTTTTCCAGCGCGGCGAACTTCGCCGCGGCGGTGCCCTTGCCACCGGAGATGATCGCACCGGCATGGCCCATGCGCTTGCCGGCCGGAGCCGAGGCGCCCGCAATGAAGGACACGACCGGCTTCTTGACGTACTCGCCGATGAACTCCGCCGCGTCTTCCTCGGCGCTGCCGCCGATTTCGCCGACCATGATGATGCCTTCGGTCTGCGGATCGTCCTGGAACATCTTCAGGCAGTCGATGAAGTTCAGGCCGTTGATCGGATCGCCGCCGATGCCGATGCAGGTGGACTGCCCCAGGCCTTCGTTGGTGGTCTGGAACACGGCTTCATAGGTCAGCGTGCCGGAGCGCGACACGATGCCGACCTTGCCCGGCTTGTGGATGTGACCCGGCATGATGCCGATCTTGCACTCGCCCGGAGTGATGATGCCGGGGCAGTTCGGGCCGATCAGCACGGTCTCCGGGTGCTGGGCCAGCACGTTCTTTACGCGCAGCATGTCCAGCACCGGGATGCCTTCGGTGATCGCCACGATCACGCGGATACCCGCGTCGACCGCTTCGAGGATCGAGTCGGCCGCGAACGGCGGCGGCACGAAGATCACCGACGCATCGGCACCGGTTTCGTCGACGGCTTCGGACACCGAGTTGAAGACCGGCAGGCCGATGTGTTCGCTGCCGCCCTTGCCCGGGGTGACGCCACCGACAACCGTGGTGCCGTAGTCCAGCGCCTGTTGCGCGTGGAAGGTGCCCTGCTGGCCGGTAAAGCCCTGCACGATCACCTTGGTGTTCTTATTAACGAGAACGCTCATGCTTGGATGCTCCTCACTTCGCGGCGGCCACGGCTTTCTGCGCCGCGTCGTTGAGATCGTCGGCCGGCGTGATCGCCAGACCGGAGTTGGCCAGCAGTTCGCGGCCCAGCTCCACGTTGGTGCCCTGCAGGCGCACCACCACCGGAATGGTCAACCCTACTTCCTTCACCGCGGCAATGATGCCTTCGGCAATCATGTCGCAGCGAACGATGCCGCCGAAGATGTTGACCAGGATGGCCTTCACCTTGTCGGAAGAGGTAATGAGCTTGAACGCCTCGGTCACGCGCTCCTTGGTGGCGCCGCCGCCGACGTCGAGGAAGTTGGCCGGCTCGCCGCCTGCCAGCTTGATCACGTCCATGGTCGCCATAGCCAGACCCGCGCCATTGACCATGCAGCCGATGGTGCCGTCCATCGTCACGTAGTTGAGGTTGTGCTGCACGGCAGCCGCCTCGGCCGCGTCTTCCTGGCTCAGGTCGCGCATGGCGGCCAGATCGGCGTGTCGGAATTCGGCGTTGTCGTCTGAGTTGACTTTGCCGTCGAGCGCGGCAAGGTTGCCGTCTTCGAGGATAGCCAACGGATTGAGCTCGACCAGCGACAGATCTTTCTCGTTGAAGAGCTTGTACAGGCCCAGCATGATCTTGGTCAGCTGACCGACTTGCTTGGTGTTGAGATCCATCGCAAAGCCGAGCTGACGGCACTGGTACGGCTGCAGGCCCTCGACGAAGTCGACCACGATCGTGTGGATGTCTTCGGGGGTGTCTTTGGCGACCTGTTCGATGTCCACGCCGCCATGCTTGGAGGCGATGAACGATACGGACTTCGAATCGCGGTCGACCAGGATCGACAGGTACAGTTCCTTGGCGATGTTGGTCGCGTCGGTAACCAGAACCAGGTTCACCGGCAGCGCACGGCCGGCGGACTGATAGGTTTCCATCTTGGTGCCGAGCATGCCCTTGGCTGCATCGCGCACTTCGTCATAGCTCTTGCAGAATTTCACGCCGCCGGCCTTGCCGCGGCCGCCTGCGTGAATCTGTGCCTTGACCATCCACTGCGAACCGCCAAGGTGCTTGGCAGCGTCGACAGCGGCATCGGGAGAGTTGGCAACCTTGCCCGGCGGCACGGCAATGCCGTACTGCGCGAACAGTTCTTTAGCCTGGTACTCGTGGAAATTCATTCGATACCTCGAGCGAACGGGGAACATTGAAACCGCATGCCGGTACCTTGGCACGGGTGAGGAGAGCGGACCGCGGTACTTCTAGCAACGCGCTGCCGGCATGCAGTGCGCTGCCGCCATGCCTGGGCATGGCGAAAACCGCGCAATACGGCCAGGTATTTTCGCGGAACCCCGGGGCGATGGAAAGGGGCTTGTGCGGTGCGGCAAGGCCGGGCGGCGCCAGGTATTTGATCGTATGGGTACTTTTCGTAGGCGACCAGGCGGCCAAGGGCGGCCTTTTCCGGCACTGCATGCCGCGATGCGCCACAGCCTCCGCAGGCGACCGACCTCTCTATTCCCCTTGGTCTCACCACATATACTGGCACCATCGCCCACGCCAACGAGTGCCGCCTAGGTGCCAGCCACCGCGCCGTCCCCCGCTCCCGCATCGCGCCCCGCCGTCGAGGCGGTCCGCCACGAACTGTCCTTCCTCAATTATTTTCGACTGGTCCAGGCGCTGATCTACGTCGGCCTGGCCTTCAGTCCTCCGGGGCTTGGCTGGCCCAAGCTCACCGATGCCGGCTTCGCGCGGAACGTGGCGCTGGTCTTCCTGCTGTTTGCCATGGCCGCCCTGCTGCTGACCCGGCGCGGCACCCAACGCAGCCGACTGGTGGTATCGGGCAGCCTGGTGGTGGATATCGTCGCGGCGGTCATGGCAGTGACTTCGATGCACGATGCGCGCATCGGCATCGCGATGATGCTTGCGGTGAACCTGAGTGCCGGCGCGCTGATCCTGCCGCTGCGCTTATCGTTGTTCTTCGCCGCACTGGCCACCCTGGGCATCCTCGGCCACTCGGTATTCGAACTACCCAGTGTCGATTCGAGCATGGACCGGGAACTGCTCGAATCGGGCCTGTTCGGCCTGGCGTATTTCGCCAGCACCCTGCTCTGCCACGTACTGAGCCGGCAGATGCGCGCCACCGAAGCCCTGGCCGAACAACGCAGCATCGATCTGGCCAACCTTTCGCAAGTCAACGAGCTGATCATTCGGCGCATGAAGACCGGCGTATTGCTGGTGGACGATGCCAACCGCATCCATCAGATCAACGAATCGGCCTGGATGCTGCTGGGCAATCCTTCCGCCGACCAGCGCGACCTGGGCCGGCTGGCGCCGGAGCTGTCGCGCCGCCTGTATCACTGGATTACTTCGGGAAAGCTCGACGAGACGGCCACCCAGCTGGCCGATGGCGTGCCCGAAGTCGTACCGCGCTTTACCCGCCTGGCACCGAACGACGATTCGCACGTACTGATCTTCCTGGACGACACCTCGCTGGTCTCGCGTCGCGCGGAAGAACTTACGCTCAGTTCGCTCGGCCGGCTGTCCGCCTCGATCGCGCACGAAATCCGCAACCCGCTCGCCGCGATCCGTTACTCGGCACAGCTCCTGGCCGAATCGCAGGACCTGAGCAGCACCGACCAGCGCATGGTCGAGATCATCAACAACCACTGCGTCCGCCTCAACGAAATCATCGAGAACATCCTGCAGTTGTCGCGGCGCGAGCGCTCCCGCCCGGAAACGCTCGATCTCGGGCGCTGGGCGCTTAATTTCGTCGAGGAATATCGCCAGGGCAACGACCTGGGCGAAGACTCGCTACGCGTGATCGCCGGCAACGATCCGGTAGCCGCCATGGCCGATCCGCAGCAGTTGCAGCAAGTCGTTTGGAACCTGGTGCAGAACGCGCTGCGCTATGGCCGCATGCCCGGCCAGCCGGCGCGCGTGATGGTGGTGGCACGTCATGGCGAACACGGTGTGCCGATTCTGGAAGTGATCGATCGCGGCCCTGGCATTCCTCCAAAGGTGGCCGCGCAGATCTTCGAGCCTTTCTACACCACGCATGAATACGGCACGGGGCTGGGGCTTTATCTGGCTCGTCAGATGAGTGAGGCGAATCAGGCGTCCCTCGAGTATGTGCGTGTTGCCGGCGGTGGCAGTTGCTTTCGCTTGGTGTTGACGCCGGCGTATCGGGGGAAGAATGTGGAGGCGGAAGCGTGAGTTTCAGGAGTCAGCGAAGAGGAGTGAGAAATGGGAGAAGGCGAACACGCGCAGGCTTCTGAAGGCAACCTCTAAAAACTGGCTCTTCTGTGGGAGCGACTTTCGTCGCGACGATCGTGCCTTATCGCAAGTCCTTGTCGCGACTGAAGTCGCTCCCACAACGATAGGATCCGCTTTCGCTATGTTCGGGCGATTGCGAGGTTTTTA
>NZ_DATCRY010000057.1:0-2776 GCF_036568765.1 Dyella sp.
CAGGTGCTGGCGAAGCCGGGCACGATCACGCCGCACACGGACTTCGAGGCTGAGGTGTATGTGCTGTCGAAGGACGAAGGCGGTCGTCATACGCCGTTCTTCAAGGGCTACCGTCCGCAGTTCTACTTCCGCACGACGGACGTGACGGGCGCGATCACGCTGCCGGAAGGCGTGGAGATGGTAATGCCGGGCGACAACATCAAGATGGTGGTGCAGTTGATCCACCCGATCGCGATGGACGAAGGCCTGCGTTTTGCGATTCGCGAAGGTGGCCGCACGGTCGGCGCCGGCGTCGTCGCCAAGGTCATCAAGTAATATCCTGGCGGGACTCGGGGTTCGGGCCTCGGGACTGAACGAGTCGGTGAGCTTCTACGCTCTTGGCTCCTTCAGTCCCTGGTTCCGGGTCTCGGGTCCCGCAAGTTTCCATACGCCAGTAGCTCAATTGGCAGAGTAGCGGTCTTCAAAACCGCAGGTTGGGGGTTCGAGTCCCTCCTGGCGTGCCACTATCGAGGACAAAAGACGAGTAAGGGTTGGTAATGGGCTGATTTATATGCCCTTTGGCTTGTCCTGATTCGATCTTTGACGCATGAATACCAAGGCAGAACAGACCAAAGGCGTGAACGCCGCCGATATCGGCAAGCTGGTGCTGGCGGTGCTGGTGCTGGCCGGCGGTATTTTTGCGTATTCCTGGTTCGGCAATGACAGTGGCGTACCGCAGGCGGTGCGCTTTCTCGGCGTACTGGTGGCCTTGTTGATCGCTTTGGCGATCGGTGCCTTTACCGGTCCCGGGCGCCGCGTGCGCGGCTTTCTGGCTGAGTCGCAGTTCGAAATGCGCAAGGTCGTCTGGCCGACGCGTGACGAGACGCTCAAGACCACCGGTATTATCATTGTGGTGGTTATCGTCCTTTCGCTGCTGCTGGGCCTGATCGACCTGATTCTCAAGACGGTCGTTCTGGACTGGCTGCTCAAGCTGGGCAAATGAGGAAAAGAGCATGAGCAAACGCTGGTATGTGGTCCATGCCTATTCCGGATTCGAAAATGCCGTAAAGCGCTCGCTTGACGAGCGCATTCGTCGTGCCGGCATGGAAGAGAAGTTCGGCGAAGTGCTGGTGCCGACTGAAGAAGTGATCGAGATGCGCAGCGGCCAGAAGCGGCGCAGTGAGCGCAAGTTCTTTCCGGGCTACGTGCTGGTGCAGATCGAAACCGATACCGAGGGCAAGGCCCCGCGCATCGACGACGAATGCTGGCATCTGGTCAAGGAGACCCCGAAGGTCATGGGTTTCATCGGCGGTACTGCCGATCGCCCGCAGCCGATCCGCGATAGCGAAGCTGACGCCATTCTCAGCCGCGTGCGCGAAGGCGTGGAAAAGCCCAAGCCCAAGGTGCTGTTCGAGCCGGGCGAAATGGTTCGCGTCATCGATGGTCCGTTCAACGATTTCAACGGCGTGGTCGAGGAAGTCAACTACGAGAAGAGCCGCCTGCGCGTGGCGGTGTTGATCTTCGGTCGATCGACCCCAGTTGAGCTGGAGTTCGGCCAGGTTGAGAAGGCGTAGGGCGTTAGGTCGCCGCGTTTTGCGCAGCCATATGGCCGCGCCTGTGGCCGCTGTAAGGAGTTAGGAGTGAAAAGCGGGCTCGGCTGGTAAGTGGCCATCCTCCATGCCTGCGGGTGGCGTAGCTGTCGACCTTATAGCTCGCGCAACGAGCGGCTTCACCTGCCTACCTCCGATGGGCACGACGCTTGCTTAATTCTTGATCACTCCGTAAACTATTCGGTTCACGCCGCTGTCTTTCGACTCGGCGTGTCCGTATTTCAGGCGTCCGCGGGACTGCGAGCGCCCCTCAAACCCAAGGAACTGGCTCGTACTGCGAGGAGCCGCAAGGCGCTTGAACTCGCGAGGAAAATCCAATGGCAAAGAAAGTCGTCGGTTACATCAAGCTGCAGGTCAAGGCCGGTCAGGCCAACCCGTCGCCGCCCGTGGGCCCGGCCCTCGGTCAGCGCGGCCTGAATATTATGGAATTCTGCAAGGCGTTCAACGCCGCCACGCAGAAGATGGAGCCGGGTCTGCCGATCCCGGTGATCATCACCGCGTATTCCGACCGTAGCTTCACCTTTATCACCAAGACCCCGCCCGCCACCGTGCTCATCAAGAAGGCGACCGGCGTGGCCAAGGGTTCGTCCAAGCCGAATACCGACAAGGTCGGCAAGATCACCCGCAAGCAGCTGGAAGACGTTGCTAAGCAGAAGGAGCCGGATCTGACGGCTGCCGATCTGGACGCTGCGGTGCGCACCATTGCCGGTAGCGCGCGCAGCATGGGCTTGGTGGTGGAGGGCTAAGACATGGCAAAGCTCACAAAGCGTATGAAGGCCGCTCAGGCGGCAGTGCAGCCGGGCAAGCTCTATGGCCTGGATGAAGCCCTGAACATCGTCAAGAACAACGCCAAGGCGAAGTTCGCAGAGTCCGTGGACGTCGCCGTCCGCCTCGGCATCGATGCGAAGAAGTCCGACCAGGGCGTGCGCGGCTCCTCGCTGCTGCCGCATGGCACCGGTAAGACCGTCAAGGTGGCCGTGTTCGTGCCGGCCGGTGAGAAGGCCGAGGCCGCCAAGGCCGCTGGCGCCGACGCTGTCGGTATGGACGATCTGGCCGAGCGCATGCAGGCGGGCGATCTCGACTTCGGTCGCGTGATCGCTACCCCGGACGCGATGCGCGTTGTCGGTAAGCTCGGCCAGTTGCTCGGCCCGCGTGGCTTGATGCCGAACCCGAAGGACGGCTCGGTC
>NZ_DATCRY010000058.1:0-8482 GCF_036568765.1 Dyella sp.
TCTCCCGGACGCAGTTCGATATGGCTCGCTTGCCATATCCAGGGATCTTCAATCGGGAATGCCGGTGTAGCCCATGCCGCCAAGGGAGCCAGCGCGATCATGGCCACCGCCAACGCTGTCGGCGATGTTCTTGTCGCGAGAAGCTTGTCGAAAAACGGTGGCCTCATATCGATGACCTGTTTAAAGGTGAGTTCAAAGCGCCGAAGGCGGTACGGAGCACCATGGCAACCTGGAAATGCCCTGCGCGCGTGGGGTGCAAGGCAGCCCATGGATCGTTACCTTCCGGCGGCACCGTACCCGTAGGATTGATCGAGGCGATCCAGCGAAGTCCGTTCTTCTGGCATACGTCGTGTCCCTGGAAATGCGCGTAGAGGTCGGCATATCCCGCGCCGTTTTGTTCGGCCGTTTCCTTGAGGATCCGATTGATCGATTTCTGTAGTTCTCGAAACCAGGTTATGTCGTCTTGCGTGAACAGCCCGGCATAGTCGAGCCGGTTGTTCCATAGGCACTGGTTGCTGTCCTCGGGAAAGATCGCCGGATAGCCCACCAATACCACTTTGGCATGCGGCGATCGCTGCCGAATGCTCGCCATCGCCTGGACGAGCCATGGTTGTAATCCGTCCAGGTCGAGTTGGATCGGAAAGTCGCCCGCTTCGTACCAATCCTTGCAGGGCGAACCATGTTCGATACGCTCGGTCTGCTGCCGTAGATCGCAGTTCCAGAGGAGGCGCGAGAAGCTGGTGTCGTTGCCGCCGAAGTGCACGCTGACGTATTGCGTTTCCGACTGGATGGCCTTCATCTGCGCCGGTTGTTCGTACCAGGGCCGGAAAAAGCCGAATTCCACGGTGGCTCCGGCGCAGCTGCGATCGTCGACCGACCAGCCTTGCAGCTGACCGAGTATCGCCGGGGCATTGGCCTCGTAGCGGCCGCAGGTCGCGTTCGACTGAGGATACAGTCCTGTACCCGAGCCGTAGGAATCGCCGACCGCCACATATTGCGGAGCATCCGACCGTGGCCGATCGGGTTGTGCCAGCGCGGGCAGGGCAATGGCGCCCAGGCTCGCCAGCGAGATAATCCTGGCGATCATGCGGTGTTGGCGTTGCTTCATTCCCTTTCCTCAATAAAAGCGTCTGACATGACGGTGCATCTCTTTAAAAATATAAGGTTGGCAGTCAATAAACATCGGACGCGGCCTATTGGGCGTCGAGCGCGCATCCGAAGCGATACCAATCACAATTTGCGCAATAAGGCGCTTCGAATGGCCTGGATTTTCATCTTCAGATGACCGAGGATCGAAGCGTCGAGGTCTTGGGCGGGTAGCCGAGCTCACGTGGCGGGGCCTGTATGCGGAGGCACGCCGCAGATATGGCATGATGATTGGAATTCGTCCTTCCTTGCCGATGCCCATGTCACTCCCCGTTATCTATGGCCTTCCCAATTGCGACACCTGCAAGAAGGCGCGCAACTGGCTCGCGCGTTTCGATGTGCCGCACACTTTTGTCGATTACCGGGCCCATCCGGTACCCGCCGCCGAACTCAAGGCCTGGGCCGGGCAATTGGGTGGTTGGGAGAAACTGGTCAACAAGGCCGGCACGACTTGGCGCAATCTGTTGCCGCAGCGCAAGAACCCTGCAAGCGATCCGGAGTGGACTTTGTTGTTAAAGGAATATCCGGCCCTGGTGCGGCGCCCGGTCGTCGTGCTCGCAGATGGTTCGGTGAGCGTCGGCTTCAGCGACAACGGCTTCAAGAAGCTGTTTGCGCAGGCATGAATATCCGACTGGCGAAAGTCTCCGCGGTTGCCAATGGTTTTCAACCGGTTTTCCATTTGAACGAGCAAGTGGCAGCCTACCTGGGGCTGCCTGATTAAGAATCGCCTTGGCGGCGGACTATCCCGCTGCTTCGTGCCCACGCTGAACTGAATTGCCATGTCCGAAGTATTCGACCTGACCTGCCAATTGATACGTCGCCGTTCTGTCACGCCCGACGATGCCGGTTGCTTGCCATCGATCGCCGAGCGCTTGCAACGCGTGGGATTCCGCATCGAGCATCTGCGCTACGACGATGTCGATAATCTTTGGGCGGTGCATGGGCAGGGTGGGCCGCTGTTGATGTTTCTCGGCCATACCGATGTTGTGCCGAGCGGACCGGAGGAGAGCTGGCACACGCCGCCCTTCGAGCCGACGGTGCATGACGGTTACCTGTACGGGCGCGGTACCGCGGACATGAAAGGCGCGGTAGCGGCGATGACCGTAGCGCTGGAGGCTTTCGTTACCGAACATCCTGAGCATGCAGGGCGGGTCGGTCTGCTCTTGACCAGTGACGAAGAGGGCGTGGCCCTGCACGGCGTACGCGAAGTAGCCGAACATTTTCGCCGCACCGGCGAGACGATCGACTGGTGCGTGGTCGGCGAGCCATCGGCGAAGGAACGGCTCGGCGACCTGATTCGCGTTGGCCGTCGCGGTTCCCTATCGGGCACGTTGACAGTGCGCGGCGTGCAGGGGCATGTGGCTTATCCAGACAAGGCGCTCAATCCGATCCATGCGGCCGCGCCCGCACTGGCGCAGTTGGCGGGGCAAGCCTGGGACAACGGCAACGCGGATTTCCCGCCGACCTCGTTCCAGATATCCAATATTCACGCCGGTACCGGGGCCAATAATGTCATTCCCGGAACCCTGACGGCTCTGTTCAACTTTCGCTTCGGTACCGCCAGCCGTGCAGAAGATTTGCGCCGGCGCGTCGAGGCTGTCCTGGATGCGCACGGATTGGATTGGCAGATCGACTGGCAATTGTCGGGCGAACCCTTCCTGACGCCGGCTGGCGGCAAGGTGCGTGAAACAGTCACCGCTGTGTGCCGGGACCTGTGCGGCATCGAGCCGGAACAAAGTACCGGAGGCGGTACTTCCGATGGACGGTTTATCGCGCCCCTGGGCGCCGAAGTGGTGGAACTCGGGCCTGTGAACGCGACGATTCACAAGGTCGACGAATGCGTAGCGCTGGCTGACCTCGAACGCCTGCCGGAACTCTACAAGGCGATTTGCGCGCGCCTGCTCGTTGGCTAGAGGTTGCTGGTTCAGCGCGCTCCCGGTGCTTGCGCAAGCGGAGCCTGTTGCAGCGGTCGCATGATGAGGCCCACCGGCATCCAGCCGCCTTCCCCGTGCACTAGCGAAACCGTTTCGAGCATCGAGGTGTTGGCATACGCCGTGCTGTAGACGACGTTGAGGTACTCGCCCGGTGGCAGGCCGCCCGGATTACTGATCCGTTCGACCTCCAGCCATTGTCTGTTCTTCGCTTCACCGTATTGCCTGCGCAAGCCGAGAATGTATTTGCGCCAGGCTCCTTTGCCGATGTTCTTTTGCAAGATTGTGCCGCTGCCTTGCCACATGGCCTCGAGCTGATCTGTGTCCGCCTGTGCGAGCCAGGCGTTGGCGACGATCATGGCGCTGTCGAGCCCGGGCGGTTCCTGCGCGGCCAACTCATGTGTGGCGAAAACCAGCGCTATGCCGAATGCCGCATGTGTCCAACGATGGAGCCCGCGGTGCGCGCGTACCGGTACGTGACGGGTGAAGCGAAACATACCCATGCTTGCCTGCCTCCTTGGAAGATTCCTCTGCAGGCTGCCGGGCGCAGGTCGATGAGCATGGCGCTACGCCGGAGCCGTGGCGCCGGCCACCCTCCAGCGCTTGGTGGAAAATCTCCTCCTGCCCGTGACGATCGTCAAGCCCGGTGTTAGCGCGTTGGGCGCAGCGTCAACGTATAGCGATCCGGGCCAGGCAGCAGTGGCGATGGGCGACCGTTGACCCAGTCCTCATGGCCGGCGCTGTAGTAAGGCGAAGTTGGGTTGTCGCTTTGTCCGCCGGGCATGTGCAGGATGGCTTGTGCCTCATGACCTGGGCTTACCGCCAGGCGTTCGGACGCACCGAAGGCAGGGGCGGCCACGCGAGGCATGTTGGCGTCGCCGGGTAGCGGATCGGATGGCATGTCGAGCCAGCGCGCCAACGCTCCCGGCAAGACGCGCGCCAGGGGCTGGCGGATCGCGGCGCGATTGGCCTCACCCCAGGTGCGTGCAGCCAGCCCACCGGGCTGCTTACCTAGATCGTCGGTTACGTGCTTCGCGGCATCGATCAGCAAGGCGTGCCAATCGCTGTATTTCGGATTGAGCAGATGAATCGGGCGGTCGCGTACGAGCGCCCATACGGCAGCCTCGGAGCTGTTCGAGGTGGGCCAAGCAAAACCGCTGTAACGGGCATTGACGCGCGCCACGAACGGAGCGAGCACATCCTTGTAGACCTGTTCGCGGAACGCGCGCACCAGTCGATAATCGACGCTCTCGGGTGCGGCACGATGGGTCCACGTTGCTGTGAGCTGGCGTAGCTGCGCCAGTTGCGGATCCTGCGTATCGGCCAGCGCGTCCTGCAGCAAGCGCTGCCAGCGATCGAGAAACACCGCGCGATTATCCAGTTGCACGTCGAGCATGCTACCGGGAGAGAAGCTGCTGCGGGCGCGAAGGTCGTCGCGGATCTGTTGCGCACGCGCACCTAAGTCATGGCCGCCGTCGCCGAGCAGGGCAAGGGCGTCGCCATCGACGGTGCGGTTGTTTGCCGTCCATAGGCGTCCATCGGCGGGATCCTCGATGCGCGGATAGCTCGACGCCGGCGCCCAGCCGGTCCAGCCGGTGTTGTCCTTGCTGCCGTCATTGAAACCTTGTGGATCGATGTTTTCGCGCAGCGGGATACTGTTGCTGGCGATGGTCCAGCCGATGTGGCCCTGGCTGTCGGCCACCAGCAGATTCTGCGGTGGCATGCCCAGCGTGGGTGCAAGGTCGAGTGCCTCGCGCATGCTGCCGGCGTGCTCCAGGCCAAGGAGATTGAGGTTGTAAGCGCGTGGCATATCGCCGATCCAGGACAGCGCCAGCGTGGCTTGGCCATCGCTGTCGCTCATGATCGGTCCCCAGCGGGTGCCCTCCACGCGTAGCGTGCGCGCAGGGGCGCCTTTGATGCGGATGATTTCGTCGTGCGCTTCGATCGTCGCCCAGCCGCCGGGCACCTTGTAGCGGGTCGGATCGGTCGGGTCGCGTCGTATCTGGAACCAGTCCTGCCAGTCGCCATAGCTATTGGTGAACCCCCAGGCGATTTGCCCGTTGCTGCCGACCACCAGGGCTGGCGTCCCCGGCAAGGTGACACCGCTCGCATCGCGTTGACCGCCGGGTGCGCCGGCATCGGGGTAGCGCAAGCGCACGCGGAACCAGATATTGGGCACGCGCAGGCCCAGATGCATGTCGTTGGCGAGTAGGGCCGCGCCGCTATCGCTAAGCTTGCCGGCAATGGCGAAGCTGTTGCTGCCCGGTCGGCGGTCATCGAGCGCTGGCAGGATCGCACGGGCCAAGGCCGAGGCATCGGCTGTGGAGGCTGTCGGTACCGGAGTGCGTAGATCGAATACGTCCGGCCCCGGGATCACTGGCGGCCGGGAAAGATCGCCCTGTAGCGGTGCTTCCCAGTCCGGATCCTTGGCGAGCAGGAAATCCACCAGCGGTCCGGGCAGGATGTCGCGCATGTTCGCGATGTGCAACTCGCGCAGATTGCGGCCGTCTTCGTTGAGGTCCAGATACATTGCGGCGATTACCAGGAACGTATCTTCCGGGCGCCAGGCTTGCGGCGCGGTCTGCAGTAACTGGTATTCCCATGGTTTGATATGCAGGTCGGCCAAGCCGGCATTGACGCCGGCGGCATAGCGCTGCAATTGTCGCTGCTGCTCGACTGGCAACTGCGCATAGGCAGCTGCGGCAACCGTCCGCAAGCGATGGCGACGGTGATTCAGGTCAGTATCGACGGCGGCCGGCCCAACCAGTTCGGCCAACTCGCCGGCTGACAGCCGGCGCATGAGGTCCATCGAAAAAAATCGCTCCTGTGCATGAACGTAACCCAGCGCGTAGTCGATGTCCTCGCGATGTTCCCCTTGCAGCGTCACCGTGCCCTGGTTGTCGCGCAGCAAGGCTACAGGCGCCTGCAACCCGGCCAGGTCCCGTTCGCCGCTCAAGCGAGCGCGGCTGCCGTATAAAGCGCCCCAGCCGATGACCGCAGTCGCCAGCACAAGGATCGCTACCAGCCAGACGAGCAGGCGCAGCCAGCGAATACGGCCCTGCTGGCGGCGGGAATCATTCATCCGACGCGAAGACCGCAAAAATGCCTGCATAGGGCTTGACCATAAAAGTGGGCGCGCCGGTGTAGCCGGCGCCGTCGAGATAGAACTGTGAAATGGTGCCGTCGAGGTACAAGGCGTCGCGGCAGCCGAGCTGGTCACGGAACAGACGCGCGAAGGTATGGAAATTCACCGGCGACTGGCTGACCGCGAAGACCACGTCATGTGGCGTGCGTGCGCAGACGCCACTGCGCCACTTCATGCTGGAGGAATCGTCGACGAACTGGGTGTTGATCTGTCCATCGATGACCAGCATCGGACCCGATTGCGTGGCCCATCGAGCGCTCTTGCCTTCGGCCTTGAAGGCGGTGCTGCTGCGTACCGCGGCATGACCGTCCGGGTAGATTGCGAATACCCCGTTGGGCTGCAGGGAAAAATTGCCCGCGGCCGGATTGCCGCGCGCGAGATTGAGCGGCACGACGGTCTTGCCATTTTCCACATACAGACCGAGCGGAGCGAACTGGCGGTCGTAAATGCCCGCATTAGCGGCAAATATCAGCTTTCGACTCTTCGCCATGCCCCACTGGCGCAGATTTTCGATGGTGCCGAACGGCTCGCCGTCGTCGGGGTTCTTCCAGTACAGCATCAGTGGTTCGCGCGCAATGTCGATGCTGACGATTCGGAAGCTCTGGCTATCGAAGACCACGTCGTTGCTGTCTACGGCTTGTGCCTTGCGTGCGCAGCCGGCCAGCAAGCCGAGCAGCAGCAGCGGCGAGAGCAACCATGGGAGGCGGAGGGTAAAGGGCGGCATGATCCGATGGTCGCCGGGGTGCCATGGCCGGCGCAAGTCCGCCCTGTATCGTCAGCCTGCAGTATCGGCCCCGGCCGAGCTAAACTTCGGGTTTTCCGTACGGCTGCCGCCATGCCCTACACCCCTATTGTCGCTACCCTCGGTTATGTGTTGTCGGCGGATCGCCGCCGGGTGCTGATGATTCACCGCAACAGCCGGCCCGACGATTTGCACCTGGGCAAGTACAACGGCTTGGGTGGCAAGATGGAGCCGGGTGAAGATATCGCTGCGTGCATGCGGCGCGAGATTCTGGAAGAAGCCGGCATCGCGTGCCACTCGATGCGTTTGCGCGGCACCTTGAACTGGCCTGGCTTCGGCAAGCAAGGCGAGGACTGGCTGGGCTTTATTTTCCTGATCGACGAATTCGACGGCGTGCCGTTCGAACGTAATCCGGAAGGCACATTGGAGTGGGTCGAGCGGGAGCGCCTGATGGATCTGCCAATGTGGGATGGCGACCGGCATTTTCTGCCGCTGGTGTTCGACGAGGATCCGCGCCCGTTCCACGGCGTCATGCCCTACAAGGACGGGAAGATGCAGTCCTGGGGCTTTACGCGTCTGTAAGGTGAAGCCGGCGCCAAGACGCCGACTTCGCGCTGAACGGTTTCAGGCAGTCCAGCGCTTCAGCGCCACGACCGCATTCAATCCGCCAAACGCGAACGAATTGCTGATCGCCGCGGTGACGGTCTGCTCACGTGCCACATTCGGTACATAATCCAGGTCGCATACCGGATCGGGTTCCTGGTAATTGAGGGTCGGCGGAATCACGCCCTCGCGCAACGCGCCGATGGCAGCGATCAATTCGAATGCGCCAGCCGCTCCCAGTGCATGCCCATGCATCGGCTTGGTCGACGACACCGCCAGTTTGCGTGCGTGTGCGCCGAATACCTGGTGCAACGCGCGCGTCTCGGTACTGTCGTTGGCCTGTGTGCCGGTACCGTGCGCGTTGACATAGCCGATTTCCTCCGCGACCAGTTCGCCATCGCGCAAGGCCGCACGCATGGCAGCGGCGGCACCGTCGGCGGAAGGGGCGGCGATGTCGCCAGCGTCCGAGCTCATGCCGGCACCGGCCAGTTCTGCCAGGATGATGGCGCCGCGTGCCTGGGCATGCTCGAGCGTTTCGAGCACGAACATGGCTGCGCCTTCGCCGAGCACGATACCGCGACGGCCGGCGCTGAAGGGGCGGCATTCGGGGGCGAGTACGCGCATGGCTTCCCACGCGCGCAGGGTACCTAGCGTGATGCAGGCCTCTGTGCCGCCGGCAACGGCGGCATCGACCAGGCCCGCGCGGATCATCATCGCGGCTTGCGCGAAGGCGTGGTTCGACGAAGCGCAAGCGCTGGCCACCACGAAGGTCGGGCCGGTAATGCCATGAGCCATGCTGATGTGACTGGCAGAGGCATTGATCATCATTTTGACGATGCCCAGCGGATGCAGCCGCGATGCATTGTCGGCGTACAGTCGGCGGTACTGATCGTCACGGGTAGCTTCGCCCGATGC
>NZ_DATCRY010000059.1:0-6645 GCF_036568765.1 Dyella sp.
CTTCCGCGCCAGCGAAATGGCCAACCGGGTGGATTTGATGCATGCCTCGCGCGAACGGATCAGCGGATGTTCGCGGGCAGGGATGTTCTCGCCGTATTTCTCGCGCGCCTTCGCATGCAAGGCATCGATCATCGGCGTGTCTTCGCAATGGGTGATGATCGGCGTGGGTGCCTCACGGAAAATGCCGTCGAGCACATGGGGATCGTCCACCAGCATATTGCCCGTCGAGGCGCCCATGAACACCTTGATGCCCGGTGCGGCCTTGGGATCCAGGGCGCGGATAGCCTCGAGGTTGTCGTTGCTGGCGCCCAGATAGAAGCCATAGTTGACTGCCGAGACCTCGGCGGCACGAGCGTACTTGGCTTCCAGCGATACGCTGTCCAGCGCCGGAGGCTTTGTATTGGGCATTTCCATGAAGCTGGTGATGCCGCCGGCGGCGCAGGCTCGGGATTCGTGGGCAATGTCTGCCTTGTGAGTCAGGCCCGGCTCGCGGAAGTGCACCTGGTCGTCGATCATTCCCGGCAACAGCCACAGGCCCGTAGCGTCGATCGTCTGTTCGCCGGGCCGTGCGTCCAGCGAACCGGCAATCGTCTCGATGCGGCCTTGCCTGACACGCAGGTCGGCATGGAAGCGGCGGCCTTCATTGACCAATTCGGCGTTTTTGATCAGCCAATCAGCGGACATCGGGTTCTCCTGTGCTCCCGCAGCGGCGGAAGACGAATCGGTCGGGGACGGGGTCGGGGCCGCCTTCGCAAAGGGGCTGGCAGCGCAGGATGCGCCAGAGTGCAAGCAGACCGCCACGCCACGGACCAAAGCGCGTCACGGCGATCCGTGCATAATCGGAACAGCTGGGGTGGAAACGGCAGCGCTGTCCCAACAGGGGGCTCAACCAGCGCTTGTAGAAAGTAAGAAATAGAAGTATCAGTCGGGTCACAGCGTTTCACGTCGCCGAGACGGGTTTCGGCGCCTAGTGGCGCAGTATTCCAGAAGCATGGTTGCCGGTGTTAGATACATGGGCTATAACACCCGGCCGCCAAGGCCAAAATGGTGAAGGGATATGGCGAAGACGACACGTAGTGCGACACCTGCTGCTAAGGCATCGAAAGGAAAGGTGACGGCCAAGGCGAAAGACACCAAGGCCAGCAAGACCGGACCCGCCGCCGCAAAGAGCGCGCGGACAGCCAAGAGCGTCGGTAAGGCGCCAGTCGCTACCAAGAAACCCGCCCCGGCCAAATCTGCCGCGGCCAAGAAAGCTCCCGCGAAGAAAGCCGTCCCTGTGACCAAAGCCGCCAAGCCCGCCACCAAGAAGCCCGCCGCCAAACCCGCCACCAAGGCTCCTGCCAAGCAGCCTGTCGCGGCCAAGCAGCCCGCCAAGCCTGCCGCCGCCCCGAAGGCGCAGCCCAAGCCGGCACCCTCCAAGGCCGCTGCGGCACCTAAGCCCGCGCCAGTCAAGGCGGCCCCGGCCAAGGCCGCTGCGAAGGCACCGGCCAAGGCACCCGCTGCCAAGCCGACAGCGGCCGTCGGGCCAAAGCCGGTTGCGGTGCATGAAACCAAGGCACAGTCCAAGCCATCGGCCCAGGTCGCCGCTGCAACTGCTCCCAAATCTGCCGCTGCTCCGGTGGCGGCGGGCAAGGTAGCAAGCGCCGTGGCGACAACCCCGCCGCGTGTGGCTTCAGCCACCGCACGCCACACTTCCCACACGAAACAGAAGACCGCGCAGTCCTCGATGAATAGCTCCACAACTACACTCGATAACGGCATCACCAAGGAAGACGGCCGCTACGCGCTGCCGTCCACGACGAATATTGACCTGCCCAAGGGATATCGCCCGTCCAACGACGAGGAGTACATGAGCCCGCGGCAACTGGCCTACTTCCGCAATAAGCTGCGCGATTGGCGCGATCAGCTGGTGGAAGAGTCTCGCCAGACCATGGAAAACCTCCGTGACGAAGTACGCGATGTCGGCGATGAAGCCGAGCGCGCTACACGCGAGACCGAAAACTCCCTTGAGTTGCGTACTCGCGACCGCTACCGCAAGCTGATCTCCAAGATCGACAAGGCCTTGCGCCGCATCGAAGAAGGGCGATACGGCTATTGCGAGGAGACCGACGAGGAAATCGGCGTCGAACGCCTCGAAGCACGCCCGATCGCGACGCTCTCGCTCGATGCGCAAGAGCGCCGTGAACATCTGCAGAAGCAGATGGGCGACTGATCGGGTTGCTCGGCCTTAGTTTTCGAAGCCCGCCTTGCGCGGGCTTCGTTACTTCAGTTGGCTGCGTCAGCCAGCGAGCGCTGTCGCGTACGCCTTGATCTTCGCCAGCATGGCTGCCAGACCGTTCGAACGCGTTGGCGACAAGTGCTTGGCCAGCCCGATGGCTTCGATGAAGCGCGGTTCGGTCGCCACGATATCCTTGGCCGAGCGGCCGGAATAGACGCGTAGCACCAAGGCGATCAGGCCCGAGACGATGGCCGAATCGCTGGTGGCGATGAAGCGCATTTCCTGTGCGTCTCCACTGGGCACCATCCAGACCATCGACTGGCAGCCGAGCACTCGATTCGCTTCGGTCTTCAAAGCCTCGGGGAAGGGCGGCAACTGCTTGCCCAAATCGATCAGATATTGGTAGCGCTCGGTCCAGTCGGCAAAGAAGGCGAACTCGTCGGCGATTTCCTGCTGGGCCTGTTCGGCGGTAGAGGTAGTGGCGGTAGTCATTTGCTTATTATCGCGCGAAAGGCAGAGCAAGAGCCCCCCTCACCCCAACCCTCTCCCCCGGCAAGCCAGGGGAGAGGGAGCCGACTGCGGCGAATCTCGGTGTTTCGCACTTGCGTAACTTGCTCCCTCCCTGGTTTACAGGGGAGGATCGGCGTGGGGTAAGTACTTGTCTCCGTTTTCAAAGCTGACAAAGAGCCCGCAGCTTCCCGCAAGAGCCCGCCTCTGCAAGACAGTTGTTCTCCCCCCCCCCGCAAGCCTGGGGAGCGGGGTTCGACTGCGGCGAGCCTCAATGTTTTGCACTTGCGCGGACTGCTTCCTCTTCCCTGGCTTGGTCATGCGTGAGTGAGTAAGGCATCACGCATGCACGTTCGAGCAGTCGCAACGGCCGCTTATTAGTGCAAAACATTGAGACTCGCCGCAGTCGGCTCCCTCTCCCCTGGCTTGCCAGGGGAGAGGGCTGGGGTGAGGGGGCTCTTGCTCTAAAGCTATCTACTTCACCACATGCCACCGCGGCCCCGCGGCGCTATCTTCAATGGCGATTCCCATCGCCGCCAGCTCATCGCGAATCTCATCCGCACGCTTGAAATTCCGCGCTGCACGGGCCTGCTGACGCTCGGCCAACAAGGCATCGATCGCCACCGCGTCGATACCATCGGGTGCCCCTTTGAACCACGTTTCCGGGTCTTGCTGCAGTAACCCCAGCAAAGCGCCGCCGCCGAGCAAGGCCGCTTTGGCAGCGCCGCGATCGGCGGGGCTCGCCGCGCGAGCTGCGTCGGCTAGCTGGGACAGCGCAGCCAGGGCCTGCGGTGTATTGAGGTCATCGCACAGGGCGGCCTCGACGGTTTCCGGGACGGGTAACGGTGCCTCGATCGCCACATCGGCCAGCTCCCGCAGCACGCGGTACCAGCCGTCCAGCGTGCTGATCGATTGTGAGATCGCTGCTTCGGACCAGTCCAGTGGCTGCCGGTAGTGCCCGCTGAGCAGGCGCAGGCGCAGCGCCTCGGCCGGGTACTGCTTGAGCAGCTCATGCAGTAACAGCACATTGCCTAGCGATTTGGACATCTTGCGGCCGTCGAAGGTCAGCATGCCGTTATGCAGCCACCAGCGGGCGAAGATCTTGCCGTCGTTGGCGCAGGTCGATTGCGCCACTTCGTTCTCGTGATGCGGGAACAACAAATCCACGCCGCCGGCATGGATGTCGATGGTATCGCCCAGTTGGGCTTTGCACATCGCCGAGCATTCGATATGCCAGCCGGGACGGCCGCGGCCCCAGGGACTGTCCCAACCGGGCAGGTCCGGTGTGGATGGCTTCCACAGCACGAAATCTCCGGGGTCCTTCTTGTAGGGCGCTATCTCGACGCGCGCGCCGTCAAGGAGTTCCTCCGGATCGCGCCCGGACAGCTTGCCATAATCGGGAAAGGAACTGACCTGGAACAGCACATGGCCCTCGGCGGCATAGGCATGGCCTGAGGCGATCAGGCGTTCGCACATCGCCACGATCGGCCCGATATGAGCGGTGGCATGCGGCTCCAGGTCGGGGGGCGCTACGCCAAGCCCGGCCATGTCCTCGCGGTAGGCTTGGGCATAGCGCGTGGCAATGGTCGCGATCGGTACGCCGGCGGCCTGAGCCGAGGCATTGATCTTGTCGTCCACATCGGTGATGTTGCGGGCATACACCACCCCGGCATAGTGCCGCCGCAGCAGTCGAGCCAATACGTCGAACACCACAGGGCCGCGCGCATTGCCGATGTGCACATAGTTGTAAACCGTCGGGCCACAGACGTACATCGTGACCCGGGCAGGATCTTGCGGGGCAAATGTTTCGTTGCGACGGGTCAGACTGTTATAGAGCGAGATCGGCATTGGGGGTCCGGGCTTCCAGTGCGCGGAGGCGCAAATCGGCCTGGCATCTTAACAACATGTAAGCGACACGCGGCAGTCAGCGCCGATCTAAGCGTGTATTCAGTGTGAATTTGTTCGAATTACATTAGGCAGAAGAACGCGTCTTAAAGCCCGGATTCTTTTGGAGGTCGACATGGGCAAAATGGTTATTCCCGCACTGATCCTGGCTTTTACCACGGTCACCGGCAGTGCGTTCGCACAGAACTCCCGCTACCCGAACGACCCGCCGCCGCCCCCGCCGCCGGCTCAAGGTGGTGGCGACGGTGCCGCCCATTTTGGCTGGGCGGACGTGCTGCGTGTCGACCCGGTTTATGGCGTGGCCCGCACTGAAGTGCCGCGACAGGAATGCTACGACCAGACTGTCGTGCAGCAGGAGCCGAGTCATGGCAGTGCTGCCGGCACCATCCTGGGCGCGGTGGTCGGCGGTGTCCTCGGCAATACGATCGGCAAGGGCGATGGCCGCAAGGCAGCGACCGTGGTCGGTGCGGTCGCCGGTGGCGCGGTCGGCAACAGTGTGTCCCGGTCTCCGGGCGGTCAGTACGAAAGCACCCAAACGACCTGCCGCCAGGTCAACTCGGTCAGCGAGCAGCGCCGGATCATGGGCTACGATGTGGAGTACCGCTATCGCGGCGAAGTCTACGTGTCGCGCCTGAACTACGATCCGGGTGAACGCCTGCGGGTTCGGGTGAGTGTCTCTCCGGCCGACTGAGCTCTTTTGAATCGACAAGCCGTGCCAACTGCCGCCTACGGGCGGCGGTTTGCTTTTTGGGCTGGGCTCCGTAGAGAGCGGAGCAGGGGACGAGGGGCGAAAGCGTAGCTCCGAACCTTGTCGCGGGGGTCGGTGTTGGCGCCCTCGCTACTTATCCCTCGCCCCTTCGGTGCACCCCAAGGGTGGCCACCAGCGCGCGCCCCAAAACCAGTTGTTGCAAGGCAGCGAAAATCCCGTCATGATGGTGGTTCAACCCTGGAACCCACATGTCCGCAGCCGTCTATACCGCCAATGTCCTCACCAGTGCCCGCATGGCCGCTGGGATGACTTCGCGTGCTCGTCGACCGCTGATCCGACATTCGGCCGGGTAGGCTGTCGCACGCGTTTAACGTGAAACGACGACAAAACCCGGCTAGCGAGCCGGGTTTTTTGTTTTCTGGATTTGGGATTTTGGAGCTGTCATGAGCGTTCGTCACTTTCTTACCACGCAGGATTTCAGCCGCGCCGAGATCGACGCACTGCTGGAACAGGCGGCTGCTTTCAAGCGTTCGCCACGCGGTCAGCAGATGGCCGGCAAGTCCGTCGCCCTGCTGTTTTTCAATCCGTCGATGCGTACGCGTACCAGCTTCGAGCTGGGGGCATTCCATCTGGGCGCCCATGCCATCGTGCTGGCACCGGGCAAGGACGCGTGGCCGATCGAGTTCGATGTCGGCACCGTGATGGATGGCGATACCGAGGAGCACATCGCCGAAGTGGCACGCGTATTGTCGCGTTATGTCGATCTGATTGCCGTGCGTGCTTTCCCGAAGTTCCAGGACTGGAACGTCGATCGCGAAGATCGCGTCATCAAAGCTTTCGCACAGTATGCGACGGTGCCGGTGATCAACATGGAGACCATCACCCACCCGTGCCAGGAACTGGCCCATGCGCTGGCGCTCAAGGAACACCTGGGCAACCTGCAGAACCGCAAGTACGTACTGACCTGGACATATCATCCCAAGCCGCTGAACACCGCGGTCGCCAATTCGGCGCTGCTGATTGCGACAAAGATGGGTATGGATGTCACCTTGTTGTGCCCCACGCCTGACTATGTGCTCGACCAGCGTTACATGCAGGCCGGCTACGAGAATGCCAAGGAAAATGGCGGTTCGCTGCGCGTCAGTCACGATATTGAGGAAGCCTACCGCGGTGCGCATGTTGTCTATGCCAAGAGTTGGGGCGCATTGCCGTTCTTCGGTCGCTGGGATCAGGAAAAGCCGATCCGTGACGCGCACAAGCACTTCATCGTCGACGAGGCGAAGATGGCGTTAACCGATAACGGCTT
>NZ_DATCRY010000060.1:0-4820 GCF_036568765.1 Dyella sp.
GGAAAGCGGCTGGCACGGGCCCTGCGTTCATGGGGGTCGTCTCTACCCCTAATCTCTCTTTGGAGTGTTTATGAAGCGCGTTCAACAAGGTTTCACCCTGATCGAACTGATGATCGTCGTGGCGATCATCGGCATTCTGGCCGCCGTGGCTCTGCCGGCGTATCGTGACTACATCACCAAGACCAAGGTCTCGGAAGTGATGGCTGCCGCGACCCAGCCGAAGGCTTCGGTGCAGGAGTTCTACACCGTCAAGGGTGAAATGCCGTCGGCTGACAATGTGCCGACCGATAACATCAAGAGCGCTGCTGTGACGAGCGTCACCTACGCCAAAGTCAGCAATACCGTCGCGACGATCACCGCAGCATCGAAGCTGACGGAAGCTCCTGGCAACATCGTTCTGACCGGCACTGCTGGCACGGAGTCGATCGACTGGGCGTGCACTTCCACCATCAACAAGAAGTTCGTCGCTGCTAGCTGCAAGTCGACCTGATCGATTGATCTCATAAAAAAGACGGGGCATTTGCCCCGTCTTTTTTTATTTGGCTTTTTCAGTCGTCATGCGTCGCCCGATCATGAAGTTGCTCCGTTTGGCAGTTCTTCTGGCTTGCCTGCTGTTGATCCTCGGCCCATTTCTGCCGATGCTCATACCGGCCGACGTGACGGCACATGATTTCGCAAGGTCTCTGCAATTGCCGCTGCTGTTGCTGGCGGCACTCGCGCTGGCGGCTGATCGGGCACCCCGTCCTGGCATTGGGCGCTGGACGATGGCGCTGTTCGCGTTTCTCGCGCTACTCGTAAGCGCCTCTGCCATCCATGCGGCCGTGCCCGTCGCCGCCTGGCGCGAAATCGCCCTGTTCGCCGCCCTTAGTGCATGGTCGCTGATGGTGGCACGTTCCTTCGAGGGCGCAAACGCGAGGTTCTGGCTGGGAGCGGTCTGTCTTTCGCAATTGCTCTATGGACTGGGCTATGTGGGCCTGCTGGTCGCTTCCTTGGCCAATCATCAGCCGGTTCTGCTATGGGAGATGAACTTTGGTTACGACAACCCGCGCTTCCTGAATCACGTTCAGGCGGCAACGCTGCCTCTGCTGCTCGGCATCGCCGTGCAGCCGGGCGCCTCCGTCGCGATCAAGGCCATGTCACGCTTGGCCCTGGTACTGCAACTCTTCGTCCTGGCCGCGTCGCTGGGGCGCTCGGCGATGTTGGGTCTGGTGGTTGCCGCGGTGGTGGTGGCGTTGGTCGCGGGCAGGGCAGCCCGGCGCTGGCTTGCCGTTGGTGCTGCTTCGGCTTTGCTTGCCGGTCTGGCGTATGGAGCACTGCAGAGCATCGACACGAGCGTTCAACAGGCCAGTGGCTACACGCCCACGACTAAGGAACTGACCAGCGACCATTCGCGGCAATATCTTTGGGACATTGCGCTTGCCGACGCGCGCGGCGCTCCCTGGTTGGGCGTGGGTCCGATGCATTTCGCCCATGAGCCCAACGCCAAGGCGGCGCACCCGCATAACCACTATCTGCAGGCCGCAGCCGAACTGGGCTGGCCGGCCCTCGCGATTTTGATGGTGCTGGTGTTGAACGGTCTCCGGGTGTTGGCTGTGACCTTGCGCGCGGAGAAGAACGAGGACCGACAGGCAGTCGGATGCGGTCTGCTCGGCGCTTGCGTTGCGATTGCCGTCGATGCGTGCTTCTCCGGCAACCTAGTGATGCCGTTCTCGCAGATCTGGATTTTCTCCGTGATGGGGATGTCCATCGGTTGGCGTCACGACGGGTCGAGTGCGACGACACGACCGGTGATCAGTGCACTGGCCTGGTCCGTCCTGCGTACTGTGTTCGTGCTTGCAGCCGCCTGGTCGTGCTGGGTGGCCTATCACGAGATTCAGGCGCCTACGCCGCGCCTGCAAACGGACGGCGCGCGAGCCCCCTCTCCAACGGAAGTTCCGCGACCTCGGTTCTGGTCGCATGGCTGGTTCTAGACTCCATGACCATGAATGCATTGCTCCGAGCCCGCGTCAAGGCTGCACTGGTTCATCTCGGCTTTAGCGCCTTGGTCGCAGTTTCAGCGGCAGCCGCCGTGTTCTTGCTCTGGTATCCGTGGCCGTACACGGAAGTCTCGGGCGGGGGACAACTGTTCCTGCTGGTAACCGGCGTCGACCTCGTCATGGGGCCGCTGATCACGCTGGTCATCTTCGATGTCCGCAAGCCACGCAAGGAACTCGTGCGCGACCTGCTCATCGTCGTGTTGTTGCAGTTGAGCGGCTTGGCCTACGGGGCCTACGCGATGTATGAAGCAAGGCCGGTCGTGCTCGCGCTCGAGCAGGACCGTTTCCGCGTGGTGATCGCGGCCAGCGTGCAACAGCAGGAGCTGCCCAAGGCCCTACCGGAATTCAGATCGCTGTCATTGACGGGGCCTCGACTCGTCGGCACGCGACAACCCAGTGCAGCCGGCCGTGCGGATGCGGTTCTTCTGGCGCTCGCAGGAGCGGATCTGGGCACGCGCCCGCTCTACTGGACCCGCTGGGACGCGGTGTCGCGCGCACAGGCGCTCAAGGCTGGCTTCCGTCTTGACACGCTGATCAAGGAGCGGGCCCACGGGAAGCCCGGTCGGGCGCTGAACGAGGCGATCGCGCGCACCGGATTGCCGGTGCACCAATTGCGTGCCGTGCCATTGCTCTCGCGCGTGGACGGCTGGTCGGTCCTGGTGGACGAGAGGACAGGTGATCCGGTCGGCTTTGCCCCGATTGACAGCTTTTGAGACTCGTCATTCGGAACGGGGACAAGCACTGCTCCGCGGTTAGAGTACCGCTCTGTTCTCACGATCCGGTCCCTTCATGACGCTCGCCGCGACAGCGCCTGCCGCCGATTCTTCCGCCTATTTCGCCGCGCAGCTGCATTCCCAGGTCCTGACCTTGATCGGCCTGCTGGTCGGCGTGACGCTATCGCCACTGATCGCCTACAACCAGACGCCGTCGGCCACGCTCTACAACCAGCTGATGGCATTCGCGGGGCTGGGGTTGATCGTCGCTGGCTTGGCGTGGGGACGGGCGCTCATGGCGGGCTGGCGCGTCGATGGCGTCTCCCTTGGCCTGCTGTTGATGACGCTTGTTGCCGCAGTCGCGCCGGTGATGCATGGGTTGCCCTGGTCGATGGCACTGACTAGCGTGGCCATGCTGCTTGGTGCGTTGCTGGCGGTACAGGTCGGTCGGGCCCTGACGCCGGGTCAGCGCGACGGCGTGCTCACGCTTCTCTGCATTGCACTGGTCGGCGCGGGGCTGCTGAGCGTCATCGTCAGCTTCGTCCAGATGTTCTTCCCGTCCCTGGCAGACGGCACCTTCATCGCGCGCTCCGGCCTGGTCGGCCGCGCGGTCGGCAACATGCGCCAGCCCAATCACCTTGCGAGCCTGCTGATGTGGGCCTGTGTCGCGTCCGTGTGGCTGGCTCAAGGGGGTTGGCTTGCCCGTCGTCTGGGGGGGGCGCTGCGCGGCACCGTCGCGCTGCACGTGCTGCTCTTTCTCTTCGTCTTCTGCGTCCTGCTCAGCGCCTCCCGCACCGGCATGATCGGCGTGGCGATGCTCGCCCTCTGGGGCGCGGTCGATGCCCGGCTCGCCCCGCGCGTGCGCATCGCGCTGGGATCGACGCTGATCATGTTCGCCATCGGCTGGGGACTGCTTGAGGCTTACACCGCCTTGAGCCATCACGCCTTCGGCGCCCAGTCCCGCGTGTCCGAGGAAGGCGCAGGTTCCCCGTCGCGAATCGCGATCGTGAAAAACGCGATCGGCCTGTTGCAGCGCTACCCGCTGACCGGCTCCGGCTGGGGAGACTTCAACTTCGCTTGGACGATGACGCCGTTCCCGGACCGCCCGGTCGCGTTCTTCGATCACACCCACAACCTCGAACTGCAATTGCTCGTCGAGATGGGGCTGCCCCTGGGCCTGCTCACGCTAGCCCTGCTCGCCGTGGGTCTGTGGAAGGGCTTCGCCCGCGCCGTGCGCGGAAGCGCGGCCACGCGTTGCGCGGCCATGCTGGTCGCGATGATCGGTCTCCACAGCCAGTTCGAGTACCCCCTCTGGTATGCCTATTTCCTCCTTCCGGCTGCATTCGCCTATGGGCTCTGTCTGGCGGGGGGGGATGTCGCCGAGTCGACGCCGGCGACCGGTCAGCGCCGACCATGGCTGGCGGCGCTCGGCCTCGTGGTTGCGGCCGCCGTGCCGCTGGTCGTGATCGACTACCTGCGCATCGTGCACATCTACGCGCCGCCGGCCGGTGCGGCTTCGCTCGACGACCGCATCGCCGCTGGCCAGCGTTCGCCGCTGTTCGCGCTCCAAGCCGATTACGCCGAAGCCACGGTACAACCGCCGGGAGCCGTGGCTCTCGCCGCAGCCCGGCAGACCGGCCATCACCTGATCGATACCCGCCTGCTGATGGCCTGGGCGAAATCGCTCAACGCGGTCGGCGAGACCGACAAGGCACGCTACCTGGTCCAGCGCCTGCGCGAGTTCCGCAACGTCGCCAGCGAGGAGTGGCTCAACGAATGCGACGAGGTCGCGCAACTGGGCGCCGCAGCCAAGCCCTTCCAATGCGAAGCGCCGAAGCGTGAGTACAGCTTCCGCGAACTACGCTGATCGGGCGAGCCAAGCGGAAAGAGGCGGGAAAGTCAGACCTCGGCGGTCCAATCGCCCGATTTCCCGCCGTGCTTCTCCAGCACCCGGATCTGCTCCATGACCATGCCGCGGTCCGCGGCCTTGCACATGTCGTAGACGGTCAGCAGCCCGACCTGCACGGCCGTCAGCGCTTCCATCTCGACACCGGTTCTCCCCAGCGTCTCG
>NZ_DATCRY010000061.1:0-33316 GCF_036568765.1 Dyella sp.
TGCCGCACGGAACGAAGCATCGATGCGCTCGGCAAGCTGATGGGTCTGGGCATCCAAGCCCGGTTGTTGTCGCAGCGCCGCGGTAAACAGACGCGCCGCATTGAGCGGTTGCAACAAGTCATGACTGGCCGCGGCGAGGAACCGCGTCTTGGATGCGTTTGCCGTTTCTGCATCGCGACGCGCGTTGGCGGTAGCCTCCAGCGCCTCCCGTAGTTCGGCGGTGCGCTGCTCGACGCGCTGCTCCAGCGTCTCGTTCGCTTCGATCAAGGCCAGTTCGGCATGTTTGTAGGCCGTGACATCCGTATATGTCGTCACATAGCCGCCGCCAGGCAGCGCGCGGCCGCGCATCTCGATCACCGTGCCATCCGGCCGCACGCGTTGAAACAGATGTGGCGAGCCGGCGCGCATGAAAGCGATTCGTTTGGCCACGTGTGCCTCTACTTCGCCAGGCCCGCATTCGCCATGCTCGGCATTCCAGCGAATCAAGTCAGCCACCGGCACACCGACGTACACCATCCCATTGGGATACCCGAACAATTCGAGATAACGGCGATTCCAGGCCACCAGGCACATATTGGCATCGACGACACTGATGCCCTGCGAGACGTTTTCGAGTGTGGTGGAAAGCAACTCGCGGTTGAAGCGCAGCTCCTGCGAGGCTTCGTCCATCAACGCCATCGCTTCGGCAATATCCAGCCCCGAGCCCGATAGCGCACCCATCAGAATGCGCCGAGCGCTCGCCGCACCGACCGCGGCTGCAAGCAGGCGTTCGGTGTACTGGATCAACGCGCGGTCAGCCGATTCGCCCGGTTGTAGTTCATGCCCGCTGCGTTCGCCGTATTCGAGAAAGGCGCGCTCGGCAGCACGGTCGCCGACTATGCGCTCGGCGATCGTATGCAAGTCGCGCACGGATACGCGTCCGCGCCAAGCCACGGCGGTGCGGGTATCGCCGGCATAGGGCACGACGAACATCGCTGCGTTCAAGCGCTCGTCCAGGCTGGGGCGAAAGCGGAGCGAGACGAAGACCACGCAGCCGATATTGACCAGCAGCGACCAGAACGTCCCGTGCATGATCGGATCCCAGCTCTCCAGACCGAGCAAGGCGTGCGGACGCAACCAGGCCCAGCCGAGCGGACCGGTCTGCAGCCAGGCCGCACTACGATCCATCGCCGGCAACAGCAACGTATAAGCCCAAAGCGAGAAACCTGCGAGTAAGCCGGTAATCACGCCGCGACGGCTCGCACCCCGCCAGTACAAGGCCGACACGATCGCCGGTGCGAATTGCGCGACCGCGGCAAAAGCCAGCAAGCCAGTGGCTGCGAGCGATGCTGTGTTGTCCATGACCCGGTGATACGCATATGCCAGGCATGCCAAGCCCACGATCGCCACACGCCGCACCAACAGCACCAGTTGCGACAGATCGGTACGCCGGTCGAGGCGAAAGCGACGCACCCGCAATAACGCTGGCATCACCAGGTCGTTGCTGATCATGGTAGAGAGCGCGACCGAAGAGACGATGACCATACCGGTAGCTGCCGCAAAGCCGCCGACGAAAGCCAGTAGTGCAACCCCCCGATCGCCATGCACCAGCGGGAGGTTAAGCACCCAGGCATCGGGTTGACCGCCGCGCACCGATGGCAAATGCATGCCTGCGGCGACGATCGGCAATACCGCGACGCTGATGATGATCATATACAGCGGCAGCATCCAGCGCGCTCGGCGCAGGTCGTCCGGGTTCTCGCACTCGACCACACCGATCTGGAACTGGCGCGGCAGGCAGAACATCGCGCAGAACGCGAGCAATGTCATGGCGAAGAAGCCGGGTGTCAGGCCATCGGATAGTTGCGTTGCGGGCAGCGTAGCTGTCGCGGCCAAGCCGGGGCCGTGCCACAACGCGTAGATCGCCAGCGCAACGAACGCAAGCAGCTTGATCAGCGATTCGATCGCTATCGCCAGCATTAAGCCGTGGTGATGCTCGGTCGCGTCGATCGTGCGTGTACCGAACAAAATCGCGAACACCGCCAGCAGGATCGCCGTCCACATGGCGCTGTCGCCGAATGCGGGAATGTCCGGCAGGCCGAGCACGACATAAGACATCGAGACCGCTTTGAATTGCAAAGCCAGGTACGGGACGATCGCGATCATCGCGATGACCGCCACCAGTGCGCTCAATCCATGCGACTTGCCGAAGCGTGCGCCGATGAAATCGGCGATCGAGGTGATGCTGCGTTGCTTGGATACCAGTACCAGCCGGCGCAAGAGGCCATAACCGAAGACATACAGCACGATCGGTCCGAGATAGATCGGCAGGTAGCTCAAGCCTTCGCGTGCCGCGGTACCGACCGCACCGTAGAACGTCCACGACGAACAATATACGGCCAGCGCCAAGCTGTAGATCACCGGGCGTAAACGCGGCTGACGCGGATACAGCGGGCGGCGGTCCCCGATATAGGCAACCACGAACAGCAGCCCTAGATAGGACAGCGATACCAACAGCAGCAGCCAGCCTGGAATCACATCGATACCCCGTCGCGACCGGCGCCATCCTGGGCAAGTAGCCGAACAGCAACGCGTCTCGACCTACGCGCTTGTGTCGGGAGCCGTCGGGCCGGCACCATGCACGGCATGAAGACAGCGGACGGCCAGTCGGTATCGAAAGTAGCAGAGCGCCTCGGTCCTGACGAGTTGCACATTTGGTCGATCGCCTACGATCGCCACCAGGGGCGCAATCCCCTGCGCGCGCTGCTGGCGAGCTATCTCGGCTGCGCCCCCGAACAGGTATGCCTGGTCGAGGCCGAGCACGGCCGACCGGAGTTGGCCGCTGCGCACGCCAGCACGCTGTCGTTCAACTGGTCGCATAGTGGCGAACGAGCCGTCGTGACCGTTGGTTACGCGCTGCGGCCGGGGATCGATATCGAACGTCTTCGGCCACGCCCCCGAGCGCTGGAGATCGCCGAACGTTACTTCGATCCTGAGGAAGCGCGCTGGCTCCAAGCCATGGACAATGGCCTGCGGGATCAGGCGTTCCTGGAGCTCTGGACCGCCAAGGAAGCCGTGCTCAAAGCACTGGGAAGGGGTCTGGCATTCGGGCTGCACCGCCTGCGCATCCTTATGCAGCGCGATCGTGTGCACTTACGCTGGCTGGACGGGGACGACGCGCAGGCATGGCAATTACATCCGCTGGCACTGGATCGGGCGCATGTCGGCGCGGTGGCATGGCGTGGTTCTCCACGCAGGCTGCGCTACTGGACACTTGCCGATACGGCCTGATTGGCGCACTGTTGACGGTCCCCGATGCCGAGTCGCTTCGGCCAGACACCTTTCAACCATGACTGTCCTGAGCGTCAACGTTAACAAGATCGCCGTCCTGCGCAATTCCCGCGGTGGCAACGAGCCGGACGTAGTGCGTGCCGCGCTAACCTGCATCGACGCCGGCTGCGGCGGTATTACCGTGCATCCGCGACCCGATCTGCGGCACATCCGTCCGGACGACGTGCGCGCCTTGGCCGCGACGATCCGCGGACGCGTGGAATACAACATCGAAGGCAATCCTTTCGCGTCAGCGCGCGGCGCCTATCCGGGTCTGATCGAACTGGCGCGTGAGGTGCGGCCTACGCAAGTCACCCTGGTGCCGGACAGCGATAGCCAGATCACCTCCGATCATGGGTTCGATCTACGCAACGACATACCGCGCCTGAAACCGCTGGTGGCCGAGCTGCGCCAACTAGGCTGCCGTGTCAGCATCTTCGTCGATGCGGGCGCCACCGAATTCGACGAAGCGGTGGCTATCGGCGTGCAGCGCGTAGAGATTTACACCGGCCCCTATGCCGAAGCCTTCGCCGAAGGCCGCGTCCACGAGCAACTGGCCCTCTGCGCCGAAACCGCACGCCGCGCATTGCATGCGGGCCTCGCCGTCAACGCCGGGCATGACCTGAGCCAGGCCAATCTGGGCACTTTCAAGGCCGCTATTCCCGGCCTGGCCGAAGTGTCGATCGGGCATGCCCTGATCGGTGAAGCGCTTTATGACGGATTGACTGCGACCGTTCGCAATTATCTGCAGATTTTGCGCTGAAACGGTCCTCGCGCGCACTTCGGTCCATCGCATCGATGTCCAAAAAAAACCCCCGCACAAGGCGGGGGTCTTCGGGTAGCACTGCTTTAAGATCCCGAGGATCACTGACCCTCGGTAAAGCCGATCTTGGTCAAGCCGTAGCTCTTGGCGTCAGACAGCACGCGAGCGACGACTTCATAAGCGACCGCATCGTCGGCATTGATCTGCACTTCGCTCTGCTCGGCCACCGGCTTGGCACCGAGCAGCGAAAACTGGGCTTTGAGCCCGTCTTCGTTCACCGGCGTGTCGTTCCAGTACAACGCGCCGGATTGATCGATCTTCAAGCGAACCGGCTCCGGCGGATTGTCAGGATTGACAATGTTCGGATTCGGCTGCGGCAGGTCGATCTTCACCTTATGAGTCAGCATCGGCGCCGTGATCATGAAAATGATCAGCAGCACCAACATCACATCGACCAGCGGCGTGACGTTGATGTCAGCCATCGGTCCCTTGGAGTTACCGCTACTAAATGCCATGTCTGCTTCACTCCTTGCCGGTCGTGATGAAACCGACATGGACCATGCCCGCTTCCTTGGCATTGCCAAGGATCTTGCGCACGATCTTGTACTCCGTGGTCTTGTCCGCGCGGATCTGCAATTCCGGCTGCGGCGACTTCGCCGCCGCAGTCGCAAACTGAAGCTTCAGTTCGGCCTCGTTGACCTCTGCATCGTTCAGATACATCGTGCCATCGGGCTTCACCGCCAGATCCATCGGCTCAACTGGCTCCGTATCCGCAACCTTCGGATTCGCGGTCGGAAGTGGGACCGTGATCCGATGAGACATCAGCGGCGCCGTGATCATGAAGATGATCAGCAGCACCAACATCACGTCCACGAGGGGCGTGACGTTGATCTCCGACATCGGACCGCCGGAATTGTCTCCGGTGCTCATCGCCATGGGTCAATCCCTCACTTCTGCTCGACGCGGGCGCCGGTCGCGAAGAAGTCGTGCAGGTCGTGCGCGAACTCGTCGAACTGAGCGTAGGTGAGGCGGTTCGAGCGGTTGAAGAAGTTGTAGGCAAGCACGGCCGGGATAGCAGTGAACAGACCGAAGGCGGTCATGATCAGCGCTTCACCCACGGGGCCAGCCACCGCTTCCATCGAGGCGTTGCCCGACGCGGAGATCTTGATCAGCGCGTGGTAAATGCCCCACACCGTACCGAGCAGACCGATGAACGGCGCCGACGAACCGACCGTGGCGAGCAGGGTCAGGCCGCCTTCCAGACGCAGGCTCTCGCGAGCGACAGCCTGGCGCAGGGCGCGGTCGATGAATTCCGAACGGCTCAGCGACTCGGCCAGACGACCGCCGCCAGCGGCAGCCTGCTGGTGGTGAGCCACCGCCGAAGCGGCGTCCAGAGCGATCTTCGAGAAGGGTTCGCCCTTGGGCTGGGCTTCCAGTTCGCGGATCGCGTCCTGGGTGGAGCCGTTGCTCCAGAAACCGTTGATGACCTTATCGGCGCGATTGCGAACCATCGAGTTGCGGATCGCGTTGGCGATGATGAAGTACCAGGAGGAGAAGGACATCACCACCAGCACAACGAAGACGATCCAACCCAGAGCGTCGAAGTTGTGGATCAAGTGGTCAAAGCCCATCGACTTCATGGCTTCGGCGTTGGAGGTACCGCCACCGGCGGAAGGAGGAGTTTGCTGGAAGAACATAACGCTACCCTTGGAAAGTCAAGCGTGAACTGTGACTGTAACTGGAATTACAGCTGATTGAGATTGAAGTTGATCGGTACGCGAGCGTAGCCCTCAACTGGTTGCCCATTCCGTTTGGTCGGATTGAAACGCCACTTGCGTGCCGTTTCTACCGCGGCCTGATCGAGTTCGCGGAAGCCCGAAGACTTCTCGACCTTGATGTCCTTCGGCGAGCCATCGACGCCAACCAGGATCATCAGCGTAACCGTGCCCTCGTGACGCTGGCGAATGGCCTGCGGCGGATACTTGGGCTGAATACGGCTGTTATAGCTGAGGTCCGAGCTGGCCGCGATTTCCGTCGGCGGAGCCGGCGGAGCAGGCGGGGCCGGCGGTGGCGCGGGAATCGGATTGGTCGTCGCTTCCTCAACAGCCGGCGGCGGAGCCGGCGGCGGCGGTGTCGGCGGCGGTTTCACCTGCTGAATGATTTTCGGCGGCGGCTGCTTCGGCGGTTCCGGGGGCGGCGGCGGCGGCGGGGGCGGCGGCGGCGGGGGTTCGATGAAGTTTACCTGGACCGTACGCTCGACCTTCTTGTCTGCGGCCTTCGGCGGAGCCATAGGCGCCACCAGCAGCAGGAACGCGAACGCATGCAGCGCGATGGCTACCGCCAACGCCCAGGTACGCCTCCAATTGAACGGCCCTTGGCCGGTTACTTCGTTACTTGAGGCCATCTGTCATTTTCTGGAGCGGGTCATTCGGAATGACGTGGTCGCAGCACCCAGCGGCAAATTCCATCTCCCTAAGGGACATGACATTTGCCACTAGACACGTACACGGAAAGTATCCAACGGTACAACAGCACATGGCGTTTGTATAGCACCCTGAACGCAGACAAAATCTCTAAAGAATGCGTTAGGAAACTGCCAAACGCCCTGCGTTTACTTGCTGGCTCCTGCCTGCTTCAGCCAAGCCTTCGCTTTGTCCGCCGTCTCAGGCTCTTGAGCGGCCTTCTGCATTGCGGCGACTGCGCCAGGCTTGTTCTTGAGGCCGCGTTCGGCCTCCGCCAGCAACATATAAGCGGTGCCCTTACGCTGCACGCCCTTATCGATGCCCTGCTGGATGAGGCTCTTGGCCTCGCTGAATTTGTTTTCGGCCAGGAGTAACTGACCCGCGCGGACAGCGGCTTCGCCGTCCTTTGCCATCGGCATTGCCTTTTTGTAGGCGTCGACAGCTTCAGTGGTGTTCTCTGCAACGTACTCGGAGTCGCCGAGCAGTTTGTAATTGTCGTAGCTCGGCTGCACCACGCCCTTGCTCATGCCTTCTTTGAGCACGGCGGCCGCCTTGATGGCGTTGCCTTTGGCGTCGCTGCCTTCCTGACCGGTCACTAGGTAAAGTTTGGTCAGGTTGACGTAGCTCTTCTCATCTTTCAGCCCGCCCGCGGCGCGCTGCTTTTCCATCAGCGCGATCGCTTCGGGATATTTTTGCGACTGCATCAGCACGGCCACGGCATTGCTCATGGCAGTGGCGTCGTTCGGATTGGCGGCCAACTGCTGCTGGGCAAGCTGAGCTGCCTGGTCGGTTTGACCCGACTCGGCATAGCTGGCCATCAGGAGTTGGTTCCAGGTGTCGTTCGGCTTGTCGGTGAGCGACTGCGCTTTCTTGATTGCAGCGATCGCTTCCGGATACTTCTCGAGACGGTAATAAGCGTTGCCTTCCAGCGCGTACGATTCGGCGGTTTCCTTCTTGCCCTCGGCGCGCCACTTGGCGATGGTGTCGAGCGCCGGCTGGTACTGCTCGTCGGCAATGTAGAACTGCGCGAGCATGTACTCCAGCTGGAAGTACGTGTCGTTCGGCATGACGCCGTTATCGATCGAACGCTTCAGCAGACCGATAGCGCCCTTGATGTCGCCGTCGTTGTAATGCAGGTTCGCCAGGCCTTGCAGAGCGAGCGCCTGTGCGTATTTGCTCTTGCTCGAATCGGCGATCGGCTGAAGGATCTGTTCGGCCTTCGCCTTGTCTTGCGCGTTGACTGCATCGAGGCCTTCGTTGAGCGCCTTCTGATCTTTGTCGCTGGTCAGGTCGAGTTTGGGCTCGGTACGGGTCGCGTTCGGATACAGCGCTTCTTTCTTGTCCTTGTCCTTGGAATTGCTGTCACGCGCCATCACCGGGCTGCTCGCCACGCTCAGCGCAATGATGGCGCCAGCTAGCAACTTGATCATGGGGGCTTGCTTCATGACAACGGAGCCTCTGTGTAAGGTTTTTCGCACAAACTGTGCGGGGGATCACTGAGCGTAACCCGATGTGGGGCATCAGGACAAGTCGCAGTGCCGCAGTAAAGATTGTTAAAGATCAATTACTTGCAAGATACGCCCGCGTACACGCCAAATTTTTTCCGCACTTATTTCGATCTAGGTTGTCTGAAGCAGCTTAACTCGCGCGCGTCAAGCCCTTTGCCAGCAGCCGTGGCGAAGGATTATCGGCTGATTTCCATGCTGCTTGAGGCAGCGTCATTGTTCGGCCTTGCATTAATACGCTAATGCATTACCACGAGGCAAAAATAAAAAGCCGGGCGGAACATTTCCAGTTCCGCCCGGCCCGATCGAGGAAATCATCAGAGCATGTAGCCTGGCAAATGCTTAGATGTCGAGGTTGGCCACCTTCAGTGCATTGGCCTCGATAAAATCGCGCCGCGGTTCGACCGCCTCGCCCATCAGCATGGAGAACATCTGATCGGCCGCGAAAGCATCTTCCACCCCCACCTGCAACATGCGTCGGGTTTCCGGATTGACCGTGGTTTCCCACAGCTGCTCCGGGTTCATTTCACCCAGACCCTTGAAGCGCTGGATAGTACGACCCTTTTTGGCCTCTTCCAGCAACCAGCTGCGTGTATCGGCAAAACTGAGGACGCCACGCGAAGCATTGCCGCGCCGGACCACCGCATCGGTCTGCAGCAGGCCCGCAAGTTGTTGGCTGGCATGCAGGATCGGTCGAAACTCGGAGCTGGCGAAGAAGTTCTGCGGCAGTACCCAGGTGTGGCTGAGACCATGCTGGTCGCGCACCACTTCAAGCGCCGCCGGTTGATCGCCTGCGGCAGGACGCAGTGCGATCCGGTAGCGAGGCTTACCCAGACCACTGGCAGCCAGACGCGCACTGAGGCCGATCATCCATGCTTCCATAGCCGAAGCATCGTTCCACAACGCCGGTTCCAGGGCGGTGTGCTCGATCATCGCGTTGAGCAGATTTGCATCGAAGCGATGGCCGAGGCGCTCGACCTGGTCCAGTGCGAGCTGGTAATCGCGCAGCAGCTTTTCCAGTGCTTCGCCGGTGACCGGCGGCGCGGCCGGGTCGAATTGCAGTTCGGCGTTGTCGACAGCATTGGCGATCAGGTAGGCGTTGAGCGCCGCATCGTCCTTCAAGTAGAGCTCCTGCTTGCCCTGCTTGAGCTTATACAGCGGCGGCAGCCCGATATACACGTGACCACGCTCGATGAGCTCCGGCATCTGCCGGTAGAAGAAGGTCAACAGCAGAGTGCGGATATGCGAGCCGTCCACATCCGCGTCGGTCATGATGACGATACGGTGGTAGCGCAGCTTATCCGGGTTGTACTCCTCCTTGCCGATGCCCGTGCCAAGTGCGGTGATCAGCGTGCCGACTTCCGCCGAGGACAGCATCTTGTCGAAACGTGCTTTTTCGACATTGAGGATCTTGCCCTTCAATGGGAGCACGGCCTGGGTCTTGCGGTTGCGCCCCTGCTTTGCCGAACCGCCTGCCGAATCGCCCTCGACCAGGAACAATTCGCACAGCGCCGGGTCCTTCTCCTGGCAATCGGCCAGCTTGCCGGGGAGACCGGCGATGTCCAGCGCCCCTTTGCGGCGGGTCATTTCGCGCGCCTTGCGCGCCGCTTCGCGCGCACGGGCCGCATCCACCACCTTCGAAGCGATGGCGCGTGCTTCGCTGGGGTGTTCGAGCAGGAACTCGCTCAGTTTCTCGTTGACGGCCTGCTCTACCGCTGTCTTCACCTCGGACGACACCAGCTTGTCCTTGGTCTGCGAGGAGAACTTCGGGTCGGGCACCTTTACGGAGAGAACGGCGATCAGGCCTTCGCGCATGTCGTCGCCCGAGAGCGCTACCTTGGCGTTCTTGGCCAGGCCTTCTTTCTCGATGTAGCCGGTCAGCGAACGGGTCAGCGCCGCACGGAAGCCGGTCAGATGGGTACCGCCGTCGCGCTGGGGGATGTTGTTGGTGAAGCAGAACATCGTCTCTTGGTAGGAGTCGGTCCACTGCATCGCCAGTTCGACACTGATGCCATCCTGCTGTGCGCTCAGGCTGATGACATTCGGGTGCAGCGCGGTCTTCAGCTGAGCCAGGTGCTGCACGAAGGAGCGAATGCCGCCCTCGTATGCGAACACGTCGTGGCGCGGCTCCGGTCCGCGCTCGTCGGTCAACTCGATGGTTACGCCGGAATTGAGGAAGGCCAGCTCACGCAGGCGCTTGGCCAGGATGTCGTAGTGAAACTCGATGTTCGAAAAGGTCTCGGTGCTCGGCATGAAGCGCACCGTGGTGCCTCGTTTGCTTGCCGGACCGACTATCTTCAGGGGATACAGAGGCTCGCCCAGCGAATATTCCTGCTGATGCTCCTCGTCATTGCGGTAGATCGTGAGCCACAGGTGCGAGCTCAGCGCGTTGACCACCGAGACGCCGACGCCATGCAGACCGCCGGAAACCTTGTAGGAGTTCGCGTCGAACTTGCCGCCTGCGTGCAGCACGGTCATCACCACCTCGGCGGTAGAACGCCCCTCCTCGGGGTGGATATCCACCGGGATGCCACGACCATTGTCGGCGACACTGACCGAACCGTCCTCATGGATGGTGACGATAACGTGGTCGCAATAGCCAGCGAGTGCTTCGTCGATGGCGTTATCGACGACTTCGAACACCATGTGGTGCAGGCCTGTGCCGTCATCGGTGTCACCGATGTACATGCCGGGGCGCTTGCGCACCGCTTCGAGGCCTTTGAGAACCTTGATGTTACTTGAGTCGTAAGTTGTATCGTCGCTCATGCCCTGCCCGTTTTCCTGGCGCCAGCAACTCCACCCGGCAAGGCGCCTATAAGCCAAGTGGAGGCACAATTGGGGAATTATAGCAGGGGGGGCGAAACCTTACCTTGTTCCACGTGGAACACTCTGGCAGGCACGTCCTCCAGCGCTTTAGGTATTTCTGTACCAGTCAAAAGGACCTGCGCGCCGACGGCACGCAGCCTTCGCACGACAGAAGCCTGATGGGCCTCGTCCAACTCGGACGCCAGATCGTCCAGGGCCACGATCGGCCACTCCCCCCGCCGCTCGGCGTAAAGACTTGCCTGCGCCAGCACGCAGGCTAGCGCGGTGAGTTTTTCCTGGCCTCGAGAGAGATGTTCCCGCATCGGCGCGTGCTCGAATGCAATGGACCAGTCCGCGCGGTGCACGCCCAACGTCGTATGCCCCCGGGTAAGATCCCGGCCCCGTTGATCGCGCAGCAACTCGGCCAAGTCGAGATCTTCGGCCCACCCCCGTTTGTACCGCAGCTCGACGCCGCCAAGCTCAGGTAGAAGCTCCGAGGCCTCGACAGCCAGCTTGGGTCTAAGGGAGCTCAAATAGGTCTGTCTTTGGATGTCAATCTGGGTTCCCGCCTGAGCTAGCTCGAACTCCCAGGGTTCTAACAAGGAATCGCTGACGACGTTCCCGGATCTAAGCAGACTGTTCCGCTGTTTCAGGGCTCGCTGATAGCGCCTCCACGCGGGAAGAAAAAGCTGTTCCACGTGGAACACTCCCCAATCGAGGTAGCGACGACGCTCCTCTGCGCCTCCCGCGATCAGTGCATGTGAGCCCGGTTCAAAACAGACGACCGCGCAATCTCGAACAAGCTGCCCAATCGAAACCGCTTCCCCATCTACCCTCGCCTCCCAGCGAGATCCTGCCCGCCCAAGACCAAGCCGTACTGGGCGTTCGTCACTGTGCCGCAACTCCGCAAATGCCGATAACCCGCTCGCCCCTCGCTGCAGCAAGGCTTCCTTTGCCCCGCTCCGAAACGATCTGGCATGGGACAACAGAAAAGCGGCCTCAAGCACACTGGTTTTACCTGCGCCATTAGCCCCGACAAACATGTTGATCTCCGGCGCCAAGGCGACCTCGACGTCGGTCAGGCAACGCAGCCCTTTGATCCGTAGCTGATCTATGCGCATGCGATCCAAGCCATCAAACAAGAACGCCGGAGTGCCTTGCGGCATCTCCGGCGTGACAGTCAGACCACCGCCTGACAGGCATCGGAATCAGGCTCTCCAGGTCAGAGCCGCAGCGGCATAATCACATGACGCGCCTGCTCGCTCTGGTCTTCCTGCACCAGGCAGCTCGATTGGGCATCGCGGAGATTCAAGCGAGCCTTGTCACCGGCCAACGCGGACAACGCATCCAACAAATAGCCCACGTTGAAACCGACAGCCAGATCCGAAACACCGGTCTCGGCTTCGAGTTCCTCGACAGCCTCTTCCTGTTCCGGATTGTGCGCCACGATGCGCAGCTTGCCGGGAGAAAGCTCCAGCTTCACACCGCGGTACTTTTCGTTGGACAAAATCGCGGCGCGCTGCAGTGCGCTCCTAAGTACCTCGCGATCGAGCACAGCCTGTTTGTCTGCGCCGAGAGGAATTACTGCCTCATAGTCCGGAAAACGACCGTCGATCAGCTTCGAGGTAAATACCACGTCTCCGCGCCGCACGCGTAGATGATTTCGACCGAACTCCAATTCGACTTGCCCATCACCCGCTTCGAACAAACCCACCAGCTCGTTCACACCTTTGCGCGGAATGATGATCTGACGACGCGCCGACACCGAGCTTTCCAAACGTGTTTCTTTCAATGCCAGACGATGGCCGTCGGTCGCCACGCAGCGCAGCGTGTGCTCCTGGAGATCCAGCAGCATGCCGTTCAAGTAATAGCGGACGTCCTGGTTCGCCATCGCAAACGCGGTGTGCTCCATCAGATCGCGCAAAACCTGCTCTGGCAACGTTACGCGCTCGACCAGCTCGATCTCGTCGATGGTCGGAAATTCCGTTGCCGGCAACGTAGCCAATGTAAAACGGCTTCGCCCCGCATTGAGCGCGATGCGATCCCCGTTGAGCTTCAGCTCGATCTTTGCTCCATCCGGCAGTGCACGCACGATGTCGAACAGCTTGCGTGCGGGGATAGTGATTTCGCCATCGGCCAGCTTCTCGGCTTCCGTCGTGGCAATCATCTCGACTTCGAGGTCGGTGCCTGTGAAAGCTACTTTTCCGTCGGCAACGCGAACCAGCAGGTTAGCTAGAACCGGCAGTGTCTGACGGCGTTCAACCACGCCAACGACCTGCTGCAAAGGCTTGAGCAGTGCTTCTCGTTGAATGCTGAATTGCATGTGGGCGCTTCCCCTAATCCTGCTGTTCTGTTTTTAAAAGAAAGAATGGTAGTGGCAGTAGGTGCCGTGGATAACTTGAAAACGCGAATTTTCCTTTTAAAAACAAAGTGTTGTTCCTCCCTTGCGTTGTGCCTCAAGCACCCTGCTTTCTGTGGGCCGCTTGTGGATAACTTTCAGCGTCCAAACCATCCACCTATTATCCACAGCTTGCCCCGGGGGTTTTCAAGCGTTTATCCCATCTTGCCCCGTAACGACTACCTTAACCCGTAAGGATGCGGATCAGCTGTTCCCAATCCTGCCGCATTCGCGCATCGGTCTCGCACAACTTGCGGATCGTGCGGCACGCGTGCAGCACCGTCGTATGGTCGCGTCCGCCAAATCCGTCGCCGATCTCCGGCAGGCTGTGCTCGGTCAATTCCTTGGACAGAGCCATGGCGATCTGTCGCGGCCGCGCCAGCGAACGTACCCGGCGCTTGGAAAGCAGATCCTGCAGGCGAACCTGGTAATAGTCGGCTACCGTCTTCTGGATGTTCGGCACTGTCACCGCTTGAGCATGCGTTGCCAGCAGATCGCGCAGGGTCTCTTCGGCGAAGTCCGTGGTGATCGGACGCCCATAGAAGTTTGCGCGTGCTGCCAACGTGTTGAGCGCGCCTTCCAGATCGCGCACGTTCGAGCGGATGCGCTTGGCCAGCAACATCGCCACGTCCTCGCTTACCGCCACGTTTTTTTCATGCGCCTTGGCCAGCAGGATCGCGGCGCGTGTTTCGAAATCCGGTGGTTCGATCGCCACCGACAATCCCCAGCCCAGGCGGGATTTAAGGCGCGGCTCGAGTTTGTCCACTTCCTTGGGATAGCGGTCGCAAGTCAGGATGATCTGCTGCTTGGCTTCGAACAATGCATTGAAGGTATGAAAGAACTCCTCCTGCGTCGTGTCCTTGCCGGCGAAAAACTGGATATCGTCGATCAGCAGCGCATCGACCGAGCGGAAGCGCCGTTTGAACTCATCCATGCTCTTGGTGCGCAAGGCCTCGATCATCGAGCCGACGAACTGCTCCGAGCGCAGGTACAGCACTTTGCAGTCCGGATTGCGCTCGCGCATCAGATTGCCAGCTGCATGCATCAAGTGGGTCTTACCCAGACCTGTACCGCCATACAGCAGCAACGGGTTGTATGCCCGTCCCGGATTCATCGCCACCTGCATGGCCGCAGCCTTGCCCAGTTGGTTCGATTTGCCTTCGACGAACGTCTCGAAGGTGTAATGGGGGTCCAGGTTGTGATGGAAAACCGGCGGATGCGTCGCCTCGGCCACAGCCATCGCCGGACGGCCGACCGGTGCGGCACTCGCACTGCCCGGTTTAGGCGGTTGCCGGGGCGAACTCGAGCCGACTTCCAGCCGCACGGCGAGGGTTTGCCCGGCCAGATGGCTGAGCATGGCCTCGATCCGGGGCAAATAGCGCTCGCGGACGGTATCGAGGGTGTACGAATTGGGCGCAAACAACTGCAACCCGGCCGCATCGTCGCGCGCCTGCAGCGGCATCAGCCACGTATGCAGATCCTCGGCGCTCAATTCGCCCTCGAGGCGCTCCAGGCAGCGCCGCCACAAATCACTCATGAACGTCTTCAACCACGAAAAGGGGCGCTTGCGCGCAGGGTGGACAGGGGAGTCTAGCAGCACGGGGCCGTGCGAAGTGCGGGGATATCCACATGGATATCCACAGGCTGCCAGGGGGCGCGCATTGTGGTGGATTGACAGCTGTCCTGGAAGCCCGGCATAATTTCCAACCTTTTTATCCACATACCAAATAGGAGGAAGCCATGTCGAAGCGGACCTTCCAGCCCAGCAAGCTCAAGCGCGCCCGCACGCACGGCTTTCGTGCCCGTATGGCTACGGCCGATGGCCGCAAGGTGCTCAACGCCCGTCGCGCCAAGGGCCGTAAGCGCCTGATCCCGTAAGCGGCTCGCAAGCATGGCCGCCGCCGGTTTGCCGCGCGAGGCGCGGCTCCGCCGCGCTGCTGACTTCGCTGCGCTACGTCAAAACAGCGGCCGCTCCGCCGGCCGCTGTTTTGCTGTGCGTTATCGTAACAACGGTCTCGAGCACGCCCGGCTCGGCCTGGCCATTTCCAAGCGCGTCTCCAAGCGCGCCGTGGATCGCAATCGCATCAAGCGCCTCGTGCGCGAGTCGTTTCGTCGCATCCGCGACCAACTTCCCGCCATCGATGTCATGGTAATGGCGCGCGATCACGCCGCCGGCGTACCCCATGCCGAGCTGCGCGCCGACATCGATGCCCTGTGGAGCCGACTCAAGCCGTTGAAGCTGGACGATTCGGCCGGCACAATGGTCCGTTGACCCACGTTTCTTATGCTTGCGGCGACTCTTGCGCCGCAGCGCCCCACTCCGGAACCGCTCCGCGATGAATCAAACGCGCACGTTTCTCATCTTTGCCCTTTTGGCCCTGGCTTATCTGCTGTGGACCGATTGGGAAAAGGACTATGGCCCACAGCCGGCTCCCGTCGCTGCCGCTACTACCGCGCCCTCGGCCGATGGCAGCGTTCCTGCCAGCAGCGGAAGCACGGCAGCGATTCCCGCTAGCGGTGGCAGCGAGCAGGCCGGTCAGCTGATTACCGTCAGCACCGATGTGCTGCGCCTGACCATCGATACGCGCGGTGGCAGCGTCGTACGATCGGAATTGCTCAACTATCCGGCCGAGCCGCGCACCAGGAACAATCCCAACCCCGCCCCGGCGCGCTTGCTCGACGATGCTCCGGAGCATTTCTTCGCCGCGCAGAGCGGTCTGGTCAGCACGCATGGCAATGCGCCGGATCACCGTGCACTGTTCCAGGCAGCGCAGACCAGCTATGCCCTGGCCGACGGAGAGAATCAGCTCAAGGTCGACCTGACCTGGACCGGCGCCGACGGTCTGAAGGTCACCAAGACCTACACGGTCAACCGCGGCTCTTACGTGGTCGACATGGACCAGCGTGTCGACAACGGCGGCAGCGCGGCCTGGCAGGGCAATGCCTATCAGCAGCTGCAGCGCGTGGCGCCGGCGACCACCAAGAGCTGGTTCCAGAGTTTCAGCGATCCGTCCTCGCACAGTTTCTTCGGCGCAGGCTGGTACAGCCCGCAGGATAAATTCGACAGCCTGGGCTTCACCGATTTCCAGAAAAAGCCGCTCGATCGCGCCGTCACCGGCGGCTGGATCGAAATGCTGCAGCATTACTTCTTCGTCGCCTGGATTCCGAAGCCCGACGAAGCAGCCACCTTCTCCACCAGCGTCATCAATCCGAATACGGCAGCTCCGCTGTACCTGATCCGCGCTGTCGGTCCCGCGCTCAACGTGGCACCGGGTCAAAGCGCCACGTCGACTGCACGCATGTATATCGGTCCGAAGCTGCAAGGCACGCTCGACGCCGTGGCGCCGGGGCTGGAGCTATCGACCAACTATGGCTGGCTGACCGTTATCGCCCAGCCGCTGCACTGGCTCCTGTCGAAGCTGCACGCCATCGTGGGTAACTGGGGCCTGGCCATCATTGCCCTGGTGCTGCTGATCAAGGCTGCGCTGTGGAAGCTGACCGCCACGCAGTTCCGCTCCGGCGCGAAGATGCGCAAGCTGCAGCCGCGCGTGAATGCCCTGCGGGAGCGCTACGGCGATGACAAGGTGAAAATGCAGCAGGCCATGATGGAGCTGTACAAGAAGGAGAAGGTCAATCCGATGACCGGGTGTCTGCCGGTCCTGGTGACCATGCCGATCTTCTTCGGCCTGTACCGCGTCATCATGGAAAGCGTCGAACTGCGCCAGGCGCCGTTCTTCGGCTGGGTCCACGATTTGTCCGCGCCCGATCCGTGGTTCGTGTTGCCGGTGCTCTACGTGCTGGTGATGCTGGCCACGCAGTGGCTGACACCGACCGCCGCTGGCATGGATCCGGCCCAGGCCAAGATGATGAAGGTCATGCCGATCCTGTTCGGTGTGATGTTCTTCTTCTTCCCCTCCGGTCTGGTGCTCTACTGGGTCACCAACGGCCTGGTCAGCCTGGGCCAGCAGTGGCTGATCACCCGACAGGTCGATCAAGCCGATCTAAAGGCAAAGACTTCCTGAGCAAAAAGGCCGCGCAAGCGGCCTTTTTCTTAGGTGTCCGAAGATCGAGGCGGCGATCTGCTCCTCCCGGCGCCCGATTCTCCGCCTTGCCCCCTACAAGCGACTACCATTCTGTCTATGACGCACACTGCCGACACCATCGCTGCCATCGCGTCCGCCAGCGGCGCCGCCGGCGTGGGCGTACTGCGTATCTCCGGCCCCGCCGCCCCCGCGATTGCCGAACAACTGCTTGGCCGGCTGCCCGAGCCGCGTCATGCCCATATGAACGCCTGGCGCGATAACGAAGGCGAATTGATCGACCGCGGCCTGTTGCTCTACTTCCCAGCACCGGCCTCCTATACGGGCGAGCATGTCCTCGAACTCCAGGGCCATGGCAGTCCTGTGCTGTTAGACGCCCTGCTGCGTCGTGCCTGCGAACTCGGGGCGCGCCTCGCCCGGCCTGGTGAATTCACCGAACGTGCCTTCTTGAACGGCAAACTCGACCTGGCCCAGGCCGAAGCTGTTGCCGACCTGATCGCTGCACGTTCGCGCGCCGGAGCACGAGCGGCGCTGCAATCGATGGAGGGCGTGTTCTCGCGCAAGGTCGAACGCCTCCTGCAAGCCTTGATCGCATTGCGTGTGCACATCGAAGCGGCCATCGACTTCCCGGAAGAAGAAATCGACTTCCTCGCCGACCCTGCCATCGGGCAGCAATTGCATGCCTTGCGCACGGCGCTTGCCGATCTGCTACGCGAAGCCGAACGCGGTTTGCGCTTGAACGACGGATTGCGCGTGGCTATCGTCGGTCGCCCGAACGCTGGCAAATCCAGTCTGCTTAATGCGCTTTCTGGCAGCGAGCGAGCCATCGTCACCGATATCGCCGGTACGACACGCGACGTTCTGCGTGAATCGCTGCAACTGGACGGTATCGCACTCGAACTGGCCGACACCGCAGGTCTGCGCGAAACCGACGACCCGGTCGAGCGCGAAGGCGTGCGGCGCGCGCATGGCGAGCTCACGCGCGCCGATGTCGTTCTGCTCGTCACCGATGCCGAGCATGCGCGCGAAGATCTGAAATTAATTGCGTCGGTGCCAAACGATGTCGAACGCATCGTCGTGGTCAACAAGATCGACCTGGATGCGGGGGCGGCACGTGACGAGCAGCGCGACGGCGTTGTCTGGCTATGGTTATCGGCCAAGACGGGCGCGGGTCTGGATACGCTGCGCGATACCTTGAAAAACCTGGCCGGCGCCAGCGGCGGCGAAGGTGCTTTCAGTGCGCGACGACGTCATGTGCAGGCGCTTCGCCAAGTTGCCGTGCATCTTGAGCATACCGATCGGCTGCTCGATACCCACCGGGCAGGCGAACTCGCCGCCGAAGAATTGCGCCACGCCCAGCACGCGCTGGGTGAAATTACGGGCACGTACACCAGCGACGATCTGCTCGGAGCGATCTTCAGTTCGTTCTGCATCGGGAAATAAACCCAAACCGTCGACGGAGCAGGTGATCGCAACAACACGAGACGTTACGCGATTTCCCCTCTTCTACGCCGCTCTCTTGCCAAGACTTCGACGTGCCCGGCAAGCTTGGATCGCTGCCCGAACAGACAGCTTTCGAGAATGCGTTCAACAGGGGAAACACGTGATGCGGTCGATCAGGAGAAACACTCCCGAATACTAAAGCTGTGTCTCTAGGTTTGCCGTTGGCTTCGATCTTGTCGCGCCGAGGGACGCCTTCGAACGTGGCGCCGATTTTTTCCAGCGCACGTCGCGATCGCGGTCGTACACGCACGACCGCGAACTGGATGACAGTCAAAAATCGATTACTGCGTAGTCATGGTGGTACCAGGTACCGCCATTTCCAGAGCGGGCTGCGGCGAAGAGCCCGATCCAGTCAGGGTCAGGCGCGTCCCGCCGTTCGCAGGAATACGAATGATTTTCGCCAGAAAGTCCATTGGCGGGTGAGCCAGATGATTCTCGGATAGCGGAAGGCCGGTGGGCTGCTTGAAAAGAACATATGTGTGGATGTCGGGTGTGACAGGCATGGTGGCGTAGATGAAGCCCATGCGACTTATAAGGTCAGGCTCGCTAGCAAGAGAGGAAGGGAGAGCGGCACAGTCGCGCGTGGCGATTTCCGTCTTGCCGGCGCTCTTTTCGTCCAAGCGAAAATCCGCTGCGCGCGGCACAACCAAATGACCCAGACCCTCTTTCTGCTCTTTACCGGTACCGGAAAAATAATCGAAGACGCGCCCCGCGATTTTACTTCCGACATAAGCAGCACCAGCGACGCAGACCACCCCGAGGAGGGTCGTTGCAATCGTATCGTCACATTCTCTTGACAACGGAAAGCCGACAGCATGAGCTTCGTCGTTGCAATCGCTTTCGCGAGATCGGTTAAAGAGCGAGTAAAGAGCATTCTCAATCTTCGAGCCGGCGAAAGAGGCAACAGCAGACGGCGTGGATGCAGCGTAAGGAATCAGCGTGTTTATACCGCCGGCGGAAAGCGAAACGTTCGGGTACATCGGTAAGTTCCATTTATAGGGAAGCGTGGAATCTTAGTCAGCTCCCGCAAGAGTACCGCCAAATTCCGCTCATCGCTTAGGGCTCACGCGGATCGACGTGACTACCGAATCTTGCAATCGTTGCCAACGGAAAAAGATGAGTACGAAAATTTCTGTGTCATTCGTTATGTCGTCAATAGGACAGTCGCCGATTCGCAGCATTTAATTATTGATCTATGCTTTTGCCCATGACCGCTCATGTATCGATGACCGTCTCCACGCCATCTATTTACCAGCGCTGTTCATTGGGTTCGTAGATTTCCTTTGCCTGGAAAAGGCCTGGCTTGCTTTTCAATCGAATGACCTGAAATCCATCAATGCCGACTATCGCCGCCATCGAAAAAACGAATTTGCAAAGACATCGTGATCGGCGGAACCTCATCCCTGTAGCTCGTCGACACTAAGCATCGGCCAGATTGTCCGCCGTCCACACAACGCGGGCAAAAAGGCCAGTTTTTGGGGAACCGGACATGGCTTGCACCCGGTCAGGTGTCCTTTTCGCCCCCCCAACCCGGGTGCAGTCATATCAGAGGAGAAGACACATGGCAGCAGTAGCGAAGTGTCCATTCAAGCATGTCGCCGGAGGCGGCACCTCCAACAAGGATTGGTGGCCCAACAAGCTCAACATCCGGGTTCTGCACCAGAACTCGCCGTTGTCGGACCCGCTGGGCAAGGAGTTCAACTACACCGAGGCCTTCAAGAGCTTGGATCTCCCGGCGGTGAAGAAAGATCTTCACGATTTGATGACAGATTCGCAGGATTGGTGGCCGGCCGATTTCGGTCACTACGGTCCGCTCTTCATCCGCATGGCTTGGCACAGTGCCGGTACCTATCGCATCGGCGATGGCCGCGGCGGTGCGGGCGGCGGTCAGCAGCGCTTCGCTCCGCTGAACAGCTGGCCGGATAACGTCAACCTCGACAAGGCGCGGCGCTTGTTGTGGCCGATCAAACAGAAGTACGGCCAGAAGATCTCCTGGGCCGACCTGATGATTCTGGCGGGCAACGTCGCCTTGGAATCGATGGGCTTCAAGACCTTCGGTTTCGCCGGTGGCCGCCCGGATGTGTGGGAGCCGGAAGAGTCCGTTTACTGGGGCTCGGAAAGCAGCTGGCTGGACGACAAGCGTTATTCGGGCGAGCGCGACCTGGAGAACCCGCTGGCTGCCGTGCAGATGGGTCTGATCTACGTCAATCCGGAAGGACCGAACGGCAAGCCCGATCCATTGGCCGCTGCCAGGGATATCCGTGAGACCTTCGCCCGCATGGCGATGGACGATGAAGAGACCGTCGCGCTGATTGCCGGTGGGCATACCTTTGGCAAGACACACGGTGCAGGCGATGCCGGCCTCGTCGGTGCGGAGCCGGAAGGCGGGTTAATCGAGCAGCAGGGCCTGGGCTGGGCCAGCAAGTATGGCAAGGGCCACGGGCCGGATACGATTTCCAGCGGCCTGGAAGTGACCTGGACAACCACGCCGACGAAGTGGAGCAACAACTTCTTCGAAAATTTGTTCGGCTACGAATGGGAACTCACCAAAAGTCCGGCGGGTGCGCACCAGTGGAAGCCGAAGGGGAACGCCGGCGAAGGCACTGTGCCCGATCCGTTCGATCCCACTAAGCGTCGTGCACCGTCGATGTTGACCACGGATCTCTCGCTACGCGTCGATCCGGCCTATGAGAAGATTTCCCGTCGCTTCTATGAGCATCCGGAGCAGTTTGCCGATGCTTTCGCGCGAGCCTGGTTCAAGCTGACTCACCGCGATATGGGTCCGCGTGCGCGTTACCTGGGCCCCGAAGTTCCGGCCGAAGAACTGATCTGGCAGGACCCAGTTCCCGCCGTCGATCATGAGCTGGTCAATGCCCAGGATGTCGCTCAGCTGAAGGAAAAGATCCTCGCGTCCGGTCTGCCGATCTCGCAGTTGGTATCGACGGCCTGGGCTTCCGCCTCGACCTTTCGTGGCTCCGACAAGCGCGGCGGCGCCAATGGTGCGCGCATCCGCCTTGCTCCCCAGAAGGATTGGGAAGTCAACCAGCCCGCGCAGTTGACCAAGGTACTTGCGGCCTTGGAGGGCATCCAAGCGCAGTTCAACGGTGCCCAGAGCGGCAACAAGCGCATTTCGCTTGCCGACTTGATCGTGTTGGCCGGTACCGCTGCTATCGAGCAGGCCGCGAAGAACGCCGGCCATGCGGTGAACGTGCCGTTCGCACCTGGGCGCACGGATGCCACGCAGGCGCAGACCGACGTGGCTTCGTTCGAAGCGCTCGAGCCGATCGCCGATGGCTTCCGCAATTATCAGCAAGGCAATTTCGACATACCCGCCGAGGTATTGCTGATCGACAGGGCGCAGCTGCTTACGCTGACCGCACCGGAGCTGGTCACCCTGATCGGTGGCTTGCGCGTACTCAATACCAACGTCGGGCAAACGGCACACGGCGTGTTCACCAAGCGGCCGGAGACGTTGACCAACGATTTCTTCGTCAACTTGCTCGACATGAGCACGGTGTGGACACCTGTCAACGAGTCGCAAAGCCTCTTCGAAGGCCGCGATCGCGCCACGGGCGCTCGCAAGTGGACGGGTACGCGTGTCGATCTGGTGTTCGGCTCGAACTCGGAGCTGCGAGCGCTGGCCGAAGTGTATGGAAGCGGCGATGCGAAGGAGAAGTTCGTGCACGACTTCGTCGCGGTGTGGACCAAGGTGATGAACCTGGATCGCTTCGACCTGCGATGAGCTTGTTCTAAGACGTAGCCATAAGCGTTTGTGGTAATCCGGCAGTGGTCGCCCTTTCATGGCGGCCACTGCCTAGCCTCCAAGGGCGGAGCGCGTCAAGCGCCACCCGATTCGACGAGGATGGCCATGATGACGCAGGAGCTCTTCGACAGCATCGCCAGAGGCGATTTGCTCGCATGGACAGTCGCGCTGCTTCCAGCCCATATTTCCGGTAACGCCGATGCCGCTTACTGTCCGAGAGGCCGGCAAGCTGTCGTCGCGTTGGCACAGTGGCAGCGGCTGCTTGCGCATCTGGCGCACACGGCACAGCGTTGCGCACAACCGGAAGTGACGTTGCAGCTGAAGGCTTTCGGCGTACGGCGCACACACACTGTGGTGATCAACCTGGCACGCGAATACGCAAAGGCATGGAACCTGGCCATGACGCATGGTTTTCTGCCAGCCACGGCGCATGTGTGGGCGTTCATGCAAACGCTGGCATCGGACGATTCCCTCGACGATGCGTTTCACGCCTTGGCCCATGCCTATCGCCAATTGCCACGGCTGATGACATTGCGAGCGGATGACCCACTGGTACGCTGGCTCAGTGCGCGTGCCTACGTGCATGATGCACAAGCGCAGGCGATCAGGCGTGGCACCTGGGCTTGAGGATGCGTGACATGGCCGGCCGCGATGAACGTCATGAGGCCGATAGCTTTTAGTAGCTCGGCGCTTCCGGTGTCGTCTGCTGCAGGATCCGCATGGATTCCTCGTTCTTGCGCTTCCAGGATTGCAGTTCGGCTTCGGTAACCGGCACGGTAGAGGCAGGTAAACCCGCCGCGTTCCTTCGTTGTTTCCAGTTTTCGTAATCGCGTTGCGACATGGTACCGGCGCGATACACGACATTGTCGTCGGTATAGAGCACCGGCGTGGATGGATTACCGCTGCGACGGCGCTGCCATTGCGAGTATTGCTCGGGCGTCATATCGCCTGAGCGGTAGATCGTGGCCGGCTCGGAAGGTGGAACCGGTTTGGGCCGGGGATGCATGGGAGGGACGGTCGTGCGAGCCGCGTGCGCTGGCCTTGCATGCGACGCATCGCTTATCGCCTTGGCAGGCAGCGGCGCCGACGTTGCCGTCGGCGATGAAACGGTTGGCGCGGGATGCCTGGGCCAGAGCGCGAACAGCAGTATCGCCAGCGCTCCGGGAAGCAGGGCAAGCGACCAGATGGGAACAGGGCGTGGCTTTACAGGTCGCCGTGACACCGTAGACGCAGCACGCGCCGGGAAGGGCGGCGCCGGAACGGCCATGGGAGCAGCATCGTTGGCCGCCTTCGGCGCGGGTTCGGCCACAGGACCGAGCATGGCCCGGATCGTCGCGCCATCGATCAGTTGCAGCTGTGCAACTTCGTCGCCGCTGCGCAAGGCCGCACGCGTGAACTCGCCGCTGGTGACGAGGATGGCACGCGTGGCGCGTTCGGTCATCATCGCGCCGAGCAGTTGCTGTACTTCGCGCGTGGATACCTGAAAGGCGTTCCAGCGCTTGCACTGCACGATGGTTACCTCCCCATCGCGGCGCATCTTCAGGTCGATCCCGCCGTCGAAGCTACCGGGTTGGGCAACGATCGTGACATCGTAGCCTTGTTGCCGGTAATAGCCGGCCACCAGTTGTTCGAAGGCGTTCGGGTCGACGCGCGAAAGCGCGTCGTCGTACCGCTTGCTGACGGGCTTGGGTCCCCAGCGGCGCATGGGCTTCCTCCGTGAATCGTCGATATCGATAAGACGGCGCGGGCAGGATGCCTTCCATCCTCGTACGCCGGTCAGATCGGCACCTCGGTCGAAAACTTGAGCGACCCCCGAAAATTATCCACAGCTTCGCTATCGGGACTTACGAACAACGGCTAACATACTGGCGATATTGGATAGTCTTGCGCGAACCCAGGCATGTTCTCTCTTTTCTTCGGCGGCTTCGGGCTGTCCACACTGTGGTTGGCCCGCCCCGTCTGGCGCCTGTTGACTCTGTTGCGTCGGCGCGGCGGCGCTGGCGGCTCAGGTGCGATCCGCTTTTGGCTGGGCACATTGGCTGTGCTGTCGGCCAGTGCGGCGCTGGAAGGCGTCGTGCTGGATGCGATCACCGCTGGCGGCGATGTGGGCGGCTCGATCTGCCGTGCTCTCGCCGACGGCCTGGGCAGCGTATTCGGCGCTCCCTTGACGGCGTTGCTGATGCTGGCGGTGCTTGCACTCGCCCTGCCCTGGTACTTCGGCCGGCCGTGGAAGGATGCCTTGGCACGCGCCTCGGAGATCATCGAGCCACTCGGCGCCTGGGCGATCGGCGGCGCGCAATGGCTGACCGATCGTGTATCGCGTCGCGCGCCTGGGAGGCGTCGCGCGCGTGGCGGGGCCGTGCGTCGCAGTGGACGGCAAGGGCGCCCGCATCGTGCAGCGTCAACGTCGCGCGTCGTCGAGTCGTCCGCCAAGCCGTCAGTGCCGGTACGCGAGCACGTTATCGATGAGCCCTGGTTGTTGCCCAAAGCGGTACGCGACGGTGTATCTCCCGCCTATCGACCGGCGAGACCCCGTCCGCCGTCGGTATCGACAGCGGCTATTGTTGCAGCCGCGCAGGTGTCACAGCAGCGGCGCCTGGCCGAGCCTGTCGCAACAGCGGACGAGGTGCCGGTGCCGGCTGAAACCCCGGTCGTACCAGAAGAGCCGGCACCCGTGACGACTTATGTGCCGGAGTCGCAAGCCGGCAGCGTTGCGCCGATACGCGTGCGCAGCTATGCGGCCAACGACGACATCGCCGCAGGAGCTACGATCGACGCGGTCGTGCCAGCGCCGGTCGCGGCGTTCGCGCCGCGCATGCGCCCCGCGCCTCGCCTGCCTGCACTCACGTTGCTGGCTCCGCCGAAACTCGAATCGACGCATATCGGAGATGCTCAGCTGGCCGAGACCGGCGAGCTTATCGAGCAACGCCTGCGCGAATTCAAGGTGCCCGTCACGGTGGTAGGTGCCTCCGCCGGCCCGGTCATCACGCGTTTCGAAGTGGAGCCGGCCACCGGCGTACGCGGCAACCAGATCGTCGCCTTGATGAAGGATCTGGCGCGAGGTCTTGGGCGCAGCTCGATTCGCGTGGTCGAAACCATTCCGGGCAAGACATGCATGGGTCTGGAGCTGCCGAACGAGCAGCGGCAGATGATCGCGCTTTCGGAGATTCTCGATTCGTCGGTCTATCGCGATGCGGAGTCGCTACTGACGCTGGCCATGGGCAAGGGCATTACCGGCGAGCCGGTGGTGGCCGACCTGGCGCGTGCGCCGCACATGCTGGTTGCCGGCACCACCGGTTCGGGCAAGTCGGTGGCGGTCAACGCGATGATCCTGTCGATGTTGTACAAAGCCACGCCCGACGACGTGCGCATGATCATGATCGATCCGAAGATGTTGGAGCTTTCGGTTTACGAAGGCATTCCGCATCTGCTCGCGCCCGTCGTGACGGACATGAAGCTCGCTGCCAACGCGCTCAACTGGTGCGTGGCGGAAATGGAAAACCGTTATCGCCTGATGTCCGAGCTGCGCGTGCGCAATCTGGCTGGCTATAACCAGAAAGTGCGCGATGCGAAAGCATCCGGGCGGCCGCTGATGAATCCCTTCCCGGCGCATCCCGAAATTCCAGAGAACCTCGATACCTTGCCGTTGATCGTGGTGGTGATCGACGAGCTGGCAGACCTGATGATGGTTGCCGGCAAGAAGATCGAGGAACTCATTGCGCGCCTGGCGCAGAAAGCGCGCGCCGCCGGCATTCACTTGATCCTAGCCACGCAGCGACCGTCGGTCGATGTGATCACCGGCCTGATCAAGGCCAACATTCCTACGCGCGTGGCGTTCCAGGTGTCCTCGAAGATCGACTCACGCACCATTCTCGACCAGATGGGTGCGGAAAGCCTGCTGGGTCAGGGCGACATGTTGTTCCTGCCCCCGGGCACGGGTTATCCACAGCGCATCCACGGCGCGTTTGTCGCCGACGAGGAAGTCCATCGCGTCGTGACCTGGCTCAAGCAGTTCGGCGAACCCGACTACAAGGATGAAATTCTCGCCGGGCCGCCAGGCGAAGGATCCGGCGAACTGTTTGCCGAAGAGAGCGGTGACGCCGAACTCGACCCGCTCTATGACGAGGCCGCGGCATTTGTATTGCGTACGCGCCGTGCGTCGATCTCGTTCGTGCAACGACAGTTCCGCATTGGCTATAACCGTGCGGCACGGTTGGTCGAAGCGATGGAAGCAGCAGGCCTGGTATCGTCGATGGGGATCAACGGGCAGCGCGATGTGATTGCTCCCGCGCCTGCGGAGTGAGCAGCCGGAAGGTGCCTTACCCTTCCCGACGAGGCAACTGAAGCGGGTTGCTGCGACGTAATGCGGGTGGCAGCAGATCGTCCGGTACATCCTGATAACACACCGGTCGCAGGAAACGCTCGATTGCCAGGCTCCCCACCGAGGTGCTTCGTACATCCGAGGTCGCGGGAAAAGGCCCGCCGTGCACCATCGCATGGCATACCTCGACACCGGTTGGCCAACCGTTGACCAGCACGCGGCCGCAGCGATCTTCCAGGAGACCCAGCAAGCGGCGCGCGGTTTCGTGGTCGTCCCGATCCAGGTGCATCGTTCCGGTCAGCTGACCTTCGATCTCGCCTGCCAGCGCCATGAGCGTTTCCAGGTCCGCGCAGCGCACAATGATCGACGCGGCACCGAAGACTTCCTCGCGCAAGGCCGGGTCGGCACGAAACGTGGCCGCATCGACCGCGAACAAGGCACCGCGACCCTGGTTTTCGCCGTCGCTGGCGCAACCCCGCGCAAGCTGCTGCACCTCGCCATGAACGGCAAGCCGCTCGATGCCACGTTCGTAGGCGGCGTGGATACCGGAAGTAAGCATGGTTGCGGCGCGCGTCCTGGCGAGGCTGGCTGCGGCCGCGGCTTCGAAGCGTGCGAGCGCCTCGCCGGCCACTGCGAAAACCAGTCCGGGATTGGTGCAAAACTGACCCGCACCCAAAGTCAGCGACCCGATGAATGCCTCACCGAGCGCTTCGGCTTTCGCTGTCAGCGCGCCAGGCAGCAGAAACACCGGATTGACGCTGCTCATCTCCGCATACACGGGAATGGGCTCCGGGCGCGCGGCGGCGAGCGCGACCAACGCCAGACCGCCCGCGCGCGAACCGGTGAAGGCGACCGCCTTGATGCGCGGATCGCGGACCAGGGCACTACCGAGCGCGTTGCCAGGCCCGCTCAGGTGCTGGAACACGCCTTCGGGCAGGCCGCATGCAGCGACTGCGTCGGCTATCGCCGCGGCGACCAGCGCGCTGGTGCCAGGATGCGCCGGATGCGCTTTCAGGACGACCGGGCATCCGGCAGCCAGCGCGGAGGCGGTGTCGCCGCCCGCCGTTGAGAAAGCGAGCGGAAAATTCGATGCGCCGAATACGGCAACCGGTCCAATGCCCACCTTACGCAGGCGCAGATCGGAGCGCGGCGCAGGTTGGCGATCCGGCAAGGCCGGATCGATGCGCACGTCGACCCAATCGCCGGCGCGCACGACTTCGGCAAACAGGCGCAGCTGGCCGACGGTGCGACCGCGTTCGCCAAGGATGCGCGCCGCCGGTAGTCCGCTTTCCGCGCATGCGATGTCGAGCAGGCGATCGCCGGTTCGCAAGATGCGTTCGGCGATCGCTTCGAGAAAGGCGGCGCGCTGCGCCGGCGAGGTTTCCCGGTACGTGCGAAATGCCGTCGCCGCAAGCGTGCACGCGCGTTCTACGTCGCCCGGTCCATGCACAGGATGCTCGGCATCCAGCGGCTTTCCCGTCGCCGGATCGATGCCGCGGAAACTCGCGCTGCTTGTTGCGTTCATGGAAGCCTCTATGTTGTCGGTCGGCTAGATGCGATGCCGGAAGGTTTCGCAGATGCCGGTAAGCGTGTCGCGGATGGCCGCCTTGCGTTCGCTCGTCAGCAAGTCGCGTTGCGCACTGATGCTGATGGCCACGTAGCCGCCATCGACGTGCGGCGTGGACATCGCCTTGGCGATGCAGGTGAGACCGGCGATGGTTTCTTCGTTGTCATGCGAAAAGCCGCTGTGGCGGATATCGGCGATGTCTTGCAGGAGCTTGGCTTTGGAGACGATCGATTTGGGTGTCATTTTCGGAAGCTGGCCGATCGAAGCCAGCCGGCGCTCCAGTTCCGCGGGAGGCAGCATCGCCAGCAGCGCTTTGCCGCAAGCCGTGCAATTGGCGGGCACGCGCCGCCCGACACCGCCGCCAAGGCCCAGGTGCAGGCCGCTGTTGCAGTCCTGCAGGGCGAGATAGACGGTATCGAACTGTTCGTCGATCACCGCCAGCTGGATCACCGCACCCAGTTCCGGTGGTGCGGCGCGGCATGCATCGTAGAACTCCCCCACGACATTCACACTGGATATGTAAGCCGAACCGAGCTGCACGAGGCCTCGGCCCAACTGGAAACCGTCGCGCGAACGGCGCAGCAGTTGCCCCTCGCAGAGGGCGTTGCAGATGTTGAAGGCGCTCGATTTGGGAATGCCCAGCGTGCGCGTGATTTCGGCCACCGTATAGGAACGGCGGGGCGAGGATTCCAGCAGCGCCAGGATCTGCATGGCCCGGTCCAGCGCGGGGACCAGTGCGCGCGCGCCGCCAGTGGCCCCAGCTTCCCTAGCCACTTTTCCTGTGTATTGGACATCAGTGTCATTCATTGGATGCTCCGTCATAGGTGGCTCGCTGGCGCACCAGTGTAGTCGCGCCTTGCGCCACAATAAGCACAATCGCCCGCAGTTTCCAGCCCTGCTGCTTCGCATCATTGTATTCCAGCATATTGGAATACAAATCAGGGTATTGAATATCAGATAAGGCGGGTCTAGCATCGCCCTCCACTGATAGCGACAGGTCCGAACGATGACGGCAGTGAATCTCGACGATCGAGCGGCAAGGATGGAGGCACTTATCCGGCGCTATTTCGATGCCTGCAACGCCGCCGATGTCGAAGGCATGATGGCGTGCTTCGTACCCGAGGCCGTGCACTACTTTCCGCCGGGCATGTATGAGGGCCCTTTCCGCGGGGCGCGCAAGATCGCCGAGCGCTGGCGCGATGCCGTGGCGCAACTGGGCTCCTACTGGACAGTGGATCGCCTGGTCGTCGCGCCTGCGTCCTGGCAAGCGGTCATGGAATGGAGCCACTTCAAGACCCGTCACGACAAGCTGCTTCGCGGCATCGAGTGGTACGAACACGACCCGGCCAGCGGACTGATCCGCGAAATTCGCGCTTATTACGCCACCCCTCAACCCGCCGACGGGGACCGCTTCGAACTGGGCGGTTTCGATTATGTGGGACGCGACTATCCGGCGGCGCCGCCGGCTGGCGCGCGTCCGGCGAGCAACCGCACCACAGGAGAGCATTCGTGAGCATCATCGAAACCCGCCGGATTCTGCTCGAAGGCGTCGCGACGGAAGTCACCCGCGAAGGCGACCAGCTGCACGCGCCGGATGGGCGCACGGTCCACGTCGATCGCGCCATCCACTTGCCGCCCTGCACGCCGACCAAGATCATCTGCGCGCACTTGAATTTCATGAACCGCGTGCATGAGCTGAAGACGACCAGCCCCGACACGCCATCGTACTTCCAGAAGCCGACATCCGCCTTGAACAGCCATAAAGGGCACGTGGTGCGACCGCAGGGCTGCAAATACCTCAACTACGAGGGCGAGGTCGGCATCGTCGTCGGGCGCACCTGTCGCCATATCCGCATGGCCGATGCGGAGAACTACATCGCCGGCTACACCCTCGCCAACGACTTCGGCCTGCACGATTTTCGCGAAACCGACCGCGGTTCGATGGTGCGCGTGAAAGGTGCCGATACGCTCGGCCCGCTCGGTCCTGGCCTGGTACGCGGCTGGCGACCCGACGGCAAGGTGTTGCGCACACGCGTCAACGGCAAGGTGGTGCAGGAGGCCTCGCTCGACGAACTTATCTGGAGCATGGCCTATCTGCTGACCGACCTGGCGCGCACGCACACCTTCTATCCCGGCGATGTGATTCTTACCGGCACGCCGGCCAACTCCCGCCCGGTGCAACCCGGCGATGTGGTCACGGTCGAAGTCGATGGTCTGGGTATGCTGGAGAACCTGATCGTCGAAGGCGCCTCGGGTATCTCCGACGAGTGCGGTTCGCCACCGACCGATACCGCCGTCGTACGCGGCGTTGCGCTTGGCGAAGGCTTGAAGGAGTGATGCCGTGAAGGCCTTCGTCGTTGCCGAACGTTTACGCGAGTGGGACGGTACGGTATTCGAAAGCTACGGCCCGCTCGCGGCGTCGTCGATCGCGCGCTTCGGTGGACGCTACCTGGCTCTATCGGACCGGCTCACCGGGCTGGAAGGGCCACCGCCGCCGCTGGCCATGGCCGTTATCGAATTCCCGAACCTCGAACAGGCGCAAGCCTGGTACGCCTCCAGCGAATATCAGCAAGCTGCCGCCATCCGCCGCAGCGGTGCCGAAAACCGCTTCGTGCTTATCGTCGAAGGCGCGGCGGCTGCGCAAGACCCTCTTGCTGTGTCGAGCGGTGAGCAAACATGAAACCTATGAAGCTTTCTCTACCCGAAGGCAAGCGAGTAGCGGTCTGTTTGACCGTGTTGCTGGAAACCTGGTCCGATGGCAACGCGCCGAGCTACTCGGTACAAACCACCGCATTGAAGCCAGGCACCGTCAACCACGCCGGCATATCTTGGGCCAGCTACGGCGGTCGCGAAGGCGTATGGCGGATCTTGCGCACGCTGGATCGACACGCCTTGCCGGCAACGTTCTTTACCAATGCACGTTGCGTGGAAACGTATCCAGACGCCGTACGCGCCGTGGTCGAAGCGGGCCACGATCTGGCGGGCCATGCCTATACCCAGGACGGCTTACTCACCTACATGGAGCCTGAAGAGGAACGCGCGACCATTCGCCGTTCGCTCGATCTGCTCAACACGGTCAGCCGCAAACCGGTCACGGGATGGCTCAGCCCGGTGCTCGCCTTCACACCCCATACGGCGGGTTTTCTTGCCGAAGCAGGCCTGCGCTGGCACAGCGATGTCAATGACGCCGATGTCCCGCATCGCGTGGAGACCGCCGCCGGACCGCTGGTGGCCGTTCCCAATAGCGATTTCACCGATAACCGCGTATTGCGCGGCAGTCCACGCGACTATGTGGATGTCTATACGCGCACCTTGGATTTCCTGCGCCAGCACGAGAGTGGATCGTTTCTCGCCATCGCGCTGCACTGCCAGTTCGGAGGACGTCCGATGATGGTCGCCGCGCTCGAGGAGATCCTGACCTATTTCAAACGCTGCCCCGACGTCTGGATCGCGAGCCATGAACACGTGGCCGAACGCGTGACGATCGCCGGAACGGCACAGTAAGCATGGACATGATTCGGACGCGAATCATCCGGCGCCGCTAGAACGCGTCGCTCTCCGGTTCGATCAAGGCTCGGACGCCTGTGTCCGGGAGAGGGCGATATTGCCCATTCAAACGCGAACGCTCCCATACGAGGGAAACCACGCCCATGTTCAGTTGGTATCGCGATTTGTCCAAACGGGAGAAGCAGACCTTCTGGGCCTGCTTCTCCGGGTGGAGCCTCGACGCAATGGATGCACAGCTCTTCAGTTTCATGATTCCCGCGTTGATGGCGACATGGCAGTTGAGCAAGGCGCAGGCGGGTTACCTGGGTACGGCCGCCCTGATCGCCACCGCGATCGGCGGCTGGATCAGCGGCATTCTTGCCGATCGCTACGGCCGCCTGCGGGTATTGCAATTCACCGTGCTGTGGTTTGCCGTGTTCTCCGCACTGGCGGGGTTTGCGCAATCCTTCGAGCAATTGCTGGCGCTGCGCTTTCTGCAAGGTCTTGGCTTCGGCGGCGAATGGGCGGCGGGCGCTGTGTTGATGGGTGAAATCATCCGCCCGCAACATCGCGGCAAGGCTGTCGGCTGTATCCAGAGCGGCTATGGCGTAGGTTGGACGCTGGCGACCTTGATCGCGACTGCTGCATTTTGGGTATTGCCACAGCATCTCGCCTGGCGCGCCCTGTTCTGGTTCTCCGTGACACCGGCGATCCTGGTGATCTTCATCCGGCGCCATCTGGAAGAACCGGAGATCTTCACGCAGACCCGTGCCGCCGAGCGCCAGGCAGGTAGTGGCGCGCCGGGTGTGCTGGCTATTTTCCGACCGGGGATATTGCGTACGACGGTACTCTCCTCGCTGCTCGCCCTGGGCGTCATCGGTGCGGGCAGCGCGGTTATCCCCTGGCTGCCGACCTTCATGAAAACAGTGCGACACCTGTCGGTCGGCAGCGTCGGCCTTTATATGACCACGGTCACGGTGGGCTCGTTCTTTGGCTTCGTCGGCAGCGCCTATCTCACCGATGCCATCGGGCGCCGACGGAATTTCCTGCTGGTTTCGGCGACTTCGTGGCTGGTGATGCTCGCGTACCTGTTCCTGCCTCTGAACGACACAGCCCTGCTTGTCATGTGCTTCCCGGTTGGCTTCTGCCTCGGTGCGTCGTACAGCACGCTCGGGCCTTATTTCACCGAGCTTTTTCCTACGGCTGTCCGTGGTGCGGGCCAGGCCTTCGCGTACAACTTCGGCAAAGGCATCGGTTCGCTTTGCGTGGCCCTGGTCGGCGTGCTCGCCGGGCACATGCCGCTGGGCCAATCGATCGGCTTGTTCACGCTAGGCGGCTACACCTTGGCGATTCTCGCCACCTTGCTGCTGCCGGAAACACGCGGCATCGCGCTC
>NZ_DATCRY010000062.1:0-16149 GCF_036568765.1 Dyella sp.
CGGGGCGCTGGGGAGGCGCTAGGGAATCTTGTCGATCGGCAGTTTAGGATCGCGTTCGTCATGCCACGCCTTGATGGTGCCCGGCAGTTTCTTCTTCCAGGCCGGCACATTGGTGTAGTAGCGCATGCGCGAGTCGTTGTGCGCGTCAAAGACGAGCAGGCCGATCCACAGTTGTTCGCCTTTGCGCATGACGATCGCGGCATTGGTATTGGCCAGGCCGCGCACGAAGCAGTCGGTGACCTTGGCGCCAAGTCCGTCCTTGTCTTCGCCGTCGCCGCACAGGTTTACGGTATCGACGAGTGTGCTGTAGTCGTGACCGAGCAGCGTACGCGCCTGTGCATTCTGCGCGGCATCGAGTAGCTTGAGGCTCACCAGGTCGGGTTTGGGCTTGGCGGCCATGGCTGAGGCGGGCAGGTAATTGCCGCCGTAATAAACGCCGTTGCCGGCACCGCAATCGGTCTCGTGTTGGTCCAGGGTGAGCCGCTGGCCTACGCGCACGAAATCGATGCGGCAAGACGGCGCATCGGCATCGCCATGAAACGACGCGCGATCGCCTTTGACGGTGATCTTGCCGTCCAACTGCCCCATGTTGCCGCCATTGTTGGCGGACATCGAGAAACGGTACGTCGGCCCCTTGCCGGTGATATCCAGTTGACTGTTCACCGACGGATTGGCGCTGTCCAGTTGCCAAGTCTGTGCCCAGCGCGAATCTCCGGACGCTTGGCTACTGGCAGTGTCCCGCAGTCGTTGCAAGCGCTGCCGATAGACGCGGTCCAGGCACGCCTTGTCGCTGCCGCAGGCGTCGCGCTGCTTTAGCCAGGCGCGTTGCGAGAGACGCAGCGAGTCGTTGTTCGCCGCGGCCGACATGGCTTGCACGAAGGCCTTGCCCAGGTCGTCGTCCAGGCGCGAGAGCGCCGGATCGGCGCATACGGTTTTTTCGGCGGCGCCCGTTGCCTTGGTGCAATCGAAGCTGGCCGCGTGCGCGGCTAGCGGCAGCGCGAGCAGGGCGGCGAATATCAGGCGAAAGCGCATCGGTTCAATACCTTGAAGGGGGCAGCCAGTCGTGCACGGCGTGCTTGATGGCGCCACGCAGATCCATGAGCCGGCGGTGGAAGAAATGGCTGGTCTCGGGCATGCGCACCAGTTCGGGCGGGCGGTCCATGGCTTCGATCCAGTCGAACACGGCCTGCGGATCGACGATTTCATCCCCCTCGCCTTGTACGACAAGCCAGGGACAGTTCGGCGGCTCGATCGATTCGAACGGCCAGCGCCCGACCGGTGGAGCGACGCTGACCAGGGCATCGGCGCGCAAGCGCACCGCATTGCGGATCGAGACGTAGCTGCCGAAAGAAAATCCGGCCAGCCACAGGGCATCGTGCGGGCGCACCCGACGAAGCCACGCGACGACCGCGGCAAGGTCGTCGCCTTCGCCGTTGCCGCCATCGTAGGTACCTTCCGAGGCACCCACACCACGGAAATTGAAGCGCACGGTATCCAGGCCCGATTCGCGCAAGCTGCGCTCGACCATGGTCACTACCTTGTTGTGCATCGAGCCGCCCTGTTGCGGGTGCGGATGGCACACGATGACACTGCCGCGCCGCGCGTCGGCCGGCGCGGCGACGTCGCTGACGACTTCGAGCTTGCCTGCCGGCCCGTCGAGCGCGAAGCTGGCAGCCTGAGCGGGGAAGTTGTCGGGATTTGCGGAGAACGCCAGAGTACTCATGAGTGGAATGATAACCGCCCGCGCTGCCGGGCGAGCCGGATCGCGGCGATGAACCATCTTGCCCATGCGCTCCTTGCCGGCGAGGACGAATGGATGCGGCTGGGCGGCATGCTCGGCGATTTCGTGCATGGCCCGCCCGAAGCCTTGTCCCTGCCCGAGGGTGCCGTGGAAGGCATTCGCCTGCATCGGGCTATCGATGTCTATACCGATAGCCATCCGGAAGTGGTTGCCGCTCGTGCGCTGTTCGAGCCGCCGTTCCGGCGTTATGCGGGCATCCTGCTCGATATGTGGTTCGATCACTGCCTGGCGCGCGATTTCTTGCGCTGGAGCGGCGGGCCGCTGCATTTGTTCTCGCAATCCCTGCGCGATCTCCTGTACTTCCACGAAAAGTTGCTGCCGCCGGAACTCAAGCGCTTCCTTATCTATATGGAAACGTACGGTCTGCCCGCGGGCTATGCGGATGCCGCGGAAATCGGCCGCGCGCTGGGTGGCATTTCCAGGCGTTTACGACGAGAGAATCCGCTGGGGCTGGCCTTGCCGGTGCTGGAGGAGCTGCGTCAGCCGTTGCAAGTGCGGTTCGAGGCGTTTTTCCCGCAGTTGATGGTGTTTGCGCGGACTTGGAGAGAAGGGGGGGCGGCACCCCCCAAATAACAACGCCGCCCAGAGGCGGCGTTGCGTACATTCATTGGGTCGAGGCTTACTTCGCCTGCTGCGTCAGCCAGGTCACCGCGGCCTTGACCTGTTCGTCGGTCAGCGCCGGGTTGCCACCCTTGGCCGGCATGAAGTTGCCATCCGGGCCGTGATAGCCCTCGATGGCGTGCTTGACCAGGGTTTCCAAGCCTTGGGCGATACGCGGACCCCAGGCGGCCTTGTCACCCAGCTTCGGTGCGCCGGCCACGCCGGCGGTATGGCAGCTATGGCAGAGGTTGTCGTAAATGGTCTTGCCGTCCTTGGTGCCGCCGTAGGCGACCTGGGACGCGGCTGCCTTGGCGGCGGCCTCCTGGGCGGCCAGCATGGCGGCGCGACCGGTATTACCGGCGTAGACCGCGCCATTGGGAGCGATTCGAGCGGCGACTTTGGCTTGGGCGCTGGGGTCGACTTCTTTGGGCTCGCGGTTGTAGATCGACCACGCCAAGCCAATCAACACCAACGTCAGCACGGCCAGGCCTGCGATCAGCAGCGAAAAGCTGCGCATGAAGCTCTGGTCGGATTTGCTCATGGAACCGCTCACGCAATTACTCCAGTCAAAAAGTAAAGTCGGCGGGCATCGGGTCGGCGTATGGCCGGACCGAGGCTATGCTTCGCTTGCCGCTCCCCCGGACTTAGGTATCCCCGGGCAACAAGACGTGTGAGTATAGACGAAGCCCGCCGGAAGTTTGCAGTCGGTTCAGCTCGTCGCGCACATCTTCGCGTCACACTCTCCGGCAACTATTTATCCCAGGGCAAGTCAGAGGCTTGGCGCGCTTAGGGAGCCAAGGCCCTGCCATCGGTCATGGACGACCCATGTCAACCGGCATTGTCAAATCTCGTTGGACTGCACCTATCCTTTCACCAACTTATAAATCGGGCGCATAGCGCCAGGCGGGCCGGGTGGCCTGCCATACACACTCGGGAGCTTTACATGTCGCGTTTTTGGAAGATCGCGCTGATCGTTATCGTCGTGATCGTGCTCGGTGCCGTGGGCTTGCATATGCTGCACAAGCCGGCGGACGGCGAGGGCGGTGCGGGGCAGGGCCGCCACCGCGGAGGTCAGGCACAGGCCGCGGGTCAAGGCGACGACAAGAATGCACCGCCGGTGCCGGTGACGGTCGTTCCGGTCGTGAAGCAGAATGTGCCGATCTACCTGACTGCGCTCGGGACCGTACAGGCACTCAATACGGTGACGGTCAACCCGCAGGTCAGCGGGCAGCTCCTTAAGATCAACTTCAAGGAAGGCCAGGAAGTGAAGGCTGGCGATGTGCTGGCCGAGATCGACCCGCGCACCTTCCAGGCCAACTATCAGCAGGCGGTCGCCAAGAAGCAGCAGGACGAAGCCGCGCTGGCCACGGCCAAGAGCAATCTCGACCGTAGCGTCGACCTCGGTGCGAAGGGCTACATCTCGAAGCAGGATATGGACACCCTGCGCAATACGGTGAGCCAGAACCAGGCGACCGTGCAGGCCGACGCCGCCGCGATCGACAGCGCCAAGGTGCAGTTGGGCTTCACGAAGATCCTCTCGCCGATCGACGGTGTCGCGGGCATTCGTGCGGTCGATCCCGGCAACGTGGTCACCACCACCAGCAATATCGTCACGTTGACCCAGCTGCATCCGATCAACGTAATGTTCTCGCTGCCCGAGCAGAATCTCGACGTGGTGCGCCAGTCGGTGGCCAAGGGCCTGCCGCTGGAAGTGGCGGCGCTCGATCGCGCCGATGCACACACCATTGCCAACGATGGCGTGCTGCGCGTGGTGGACAACCAGATCGATGTCACGACCGGCACGTTCCGCCTGAAGTCGGAATTTCCCAACCCGACCTCGGCGCTGTGGCCCGGTCAGTTCGTCAATGTGCAGTTGAAGGTCAACACGGTGTCCGGCGGTCTGGTCATCCCGGCGCAGGCGGTACAGCGCGGCCCGGATGGCGATTACGTCTACATGGTGCAGGGCGACAACACGGTCAAGATGCAGCCGGTCAAGACAGCTGCGGAAGTGGGCGACAGCCACGTGATGATCGGTTCGGGCCTGAAGGAAGGCGACCAGGTGGTTACCGAAGGTCAGTTCCGCCTCAAGCCGGGCAGCAAGATCAAGCCGCTCAAGCCGGGCGAAGTACCCGCGGCGCCGACCGATGCGGAATTGCAGCAGGCCAAGAAGGATTCGCAGAAGGGCGGCCGTCGCGGCGGCCGGTGACGGATCGAGAGGCGAGGGATGCGAAGTGAGGGCGCGACAACCGGATCTTGCTGCACGGTCCAATCGTGCGCCCTCGCGATTTACCGCCTTGACGGTGGCTCGCCCCTCGCCCCTGCTTTCCGCTCGCCGTGACTCGACAACATCAGCGCTCCCCAAACCAGTGACGGTCTAGATAACCCATGGGCTTCTCCACCCTCTTCATCCGCCGCCCCATCGCCACCTCGCTCCTGATGGTGGCGGTGCTGCTGCTCGGTATCCTTGGCTACCGCCAACTGCCGGTATCGGCGCTGCCGGAGATCGACGCGCCCAGCCTGGTGGTGACGACGCAATACCCGGGCGCGAGCGCCTCGACGATGGCGGCACTGATCACCACGCCGCTGGAACGCAATTTCGGCCAGATTTCAGGCCTGACCATGATGACCTCCGATTCGTCGGCAGGTCTGTCCACGATCGTGTTGCAGTTCTCCATGGATCGCGACATCGATATCGCCGCGCAGGACGTGCAGGCGGCGATCAGTCAGGCCAAGGGCACGCTTCCCAACAATCTGCCGTATCCACCGGTCTATAACCGCGTCAATCCAGCCGACGCGCCGATCGTCACGCTCAAACTGACTTCCGATAGTCTGCCGCTGCGCGACGTCAACAACTATGCCGACTCGATCCTGGCGCAGAAGCTCTCGCAGGTACAGGGCGTGGGCCTCGTATCGATCGCCGGCAACGTGCGTCCCGCCGTGCGCATCCAGGTCAATCCGGCGCAGCTTTCCAATCTGGGACTGACCCTCGAAGACGTGCGCAGCGCGCTGACCCAGGCCAACGTCAACGCGCCCAAGGGCACGCTCAACGGCAAGACGCAGTCTTACAGCATCGGCACCAACGATCAGCTCAGCGATGCTGCCGAGTACAAGAGCACCATCATTGCCTACAAGAACGGCGCGCCGGTGCGGCTATCGGATGTCTCCAATGTCGTCGACGGCGTGGAGAACGACCAACTCGCCGCCTGGGCCAACGGCAAGCCGGCGGTGCTGCTGGATATCCGTCGTCAGCCGGGTGCGAACATCGTGCAGACGGTCGAGCGCATCCGCGCGCTGATGCCGGAGCTGCGCAGCGTGCTGCCGGCCGATGTGCACCTGGATGTCTTCGCCGACCGTACCGTCACCATCCGCGCCTCGGTGGAAGACGTGCAGTTCACCCTGATCCTGACCATCTTCCTGGTGGTCGCGGTGATCTTCGTATTCCTGCGACGGTTGTGGGCGACGGTCATTCCATCGGTGGCGGTGCCGTTATCGCTGTTGGGTACATTCGGCGTGATGGCCTTCACCGGCATGTCGCTGGATAACCTCTCGCTGATGGCCCTGACCGTTGCCACCGGTTTCGTGGTCGACGATGCGATCGTGATGATCGAGAACATCGTGCGCTATATCGAGCAGGGCAAGGATGGCAAGGAGGCCGCCGAAATCGGCGCGAAGGAAATCGGCTTCACGGTGCTGTCGCTGACCGTGTCGCTGATCGCAGTATTCCTGCCGCTGTTGTTGATGCCCGGCGTTACCGGTCGCCTGTTCCACGAGTTTGCCTGGGTACTGACCATCGCGGTGGCGATCTCGATGCTGGTCTCGCTGACCCTCACGCCGATGATGTGCGCCTACTTGCTCAAGGCCGATGCCTTGCCGGAGGGCGACGACGTGCATGAGCGGCATGCGGCCGAAGGCAAGCAGAATCTTTGGACGCGCACCGTAGGCTTGTACGAGCGCACGCTCGACTGGGTACTGGGACATCAGCGCACCACGATGACGGTGGCTTTTATCACCGTGGTGGTGACCGTGGTGCTCTATGTGACGATTCCGAAGGGACTGTTGCCCGAGCAGGACACCGGCATGATTACCGGTGTGGTCCAGGCCGACGAAAACGTCGCCTTTCCGCAGATGGAACAGCGTACCCAGGCGGTCGCCGAGGCGCTGCGCAAGGACAAGGCGATCGCTGGCGTGGCGGCCTTTATCGGCGCAGGTTCGATCAATCCGACCCTGAATCAGGGCCAGCTCAGCATCGTGCTGAAGGATCGCAGCGAGCGCGGCAGCCTGGAAACCATCCTGCCGCGCCTGCAGCGTGCGGTGGCCGATATCCCGGGGGTGGCGTTGTACCTGAAGCCGGTGCAGGACGTCACGCTGGATAGCCGCGTGGCCGCGACCGAATACCAGTATTCGCTGTCCGATCTCAATTCCAAGGAGCTGGCCCAGTACGCCAACCAGATGACGCAGGCCATGCGTCAGCGTCCCGAGCTGGCGGACGTGGACAACAACCTGGCCGACAGCGGTAACTCGCTCTCGCTGGAGATCGACCGCGAAAAGGCCAGTCGCCTGGGCGTGCCGGTGCAGACCATCGACGACACCCTGTATGACGCCTTCGGCCAGCGCCAGATCTCGACCATCTTTACCCAGCTCAACCAGTACCGCGTGGTGCTGGAGGTCTCGCCGGAATTCCGTACCAGTACGGCGTTGCTCAATCAGCTCACCGTACGCGGCAACGGCAACGGTGCGCTGACCGGTTCGAATGCCACCAGCTTCGGCCAGCTCACATCGAGCAATTCGGCCACGCCGTCGGGCATCGGCAATACCGGCAATGTGGGCTTCCAGGTCGGCGCGGGCGGCACGATTCCGATCGCTTCGCTGGTCACCGCCAGCCCTACGGCCGCACCGTTGGTGATCAGCCATCAGCAGCAGTTGCCAGCGGTGACGCTATCGTTCAACGTAGCGCAGGGGTATTCGCTGTCCGATGCCGTGACCGCGATCCATCAGCTCGAAAAGCAGCTCAACTTCCCACCGCAGGTGCGTGGCCAGTTCGTCGGCAAGGCGGCGGAATTCTCCTCTTCGCTGGGCGATGAAGTCCTGTTGCTGCTGGCTGCGGTGGTGGTGATCTACATCGTGCTGGGCGTGCTCTACGAGAGCTACATCCATCCGCTGACGATCATTTCGACGCTGCCGCCAGCGGGTGTGGGGGCGTTGCTGGCATTGATCGTGTGCAATATGAGCCTGTCGGTCGACGGCATCGTGGGCATCGTGCTGCTGATCGGTATCGTCAAGAAGAACGCGATCATGATGATCGACTTCGCGATCGAGGCGCAGCGCACGGGCATGCGTGCCCAGGACGCGATCCGTCGTGCCTGCCTGCTCCGTTTCCGTCCGATCATGATGACCACCGCCGCGGCGATGCTCGGGACCCTGCCGTTGGCTCTGGGCAGCGGTATCGATTCGGAGCTGCGCAAGCCGCTGGGTGTGTCCATCGTCGGCGGCCTGCTGCTTTCGCAGCTGGTAACCCTGTACACCACGCCGGTGATCTACCTGTACATGGAGCGTTTCTCCGATTGGCTGCGCGTGCGGCGCGAGCAGCGCGAGCTGGCCAAGGCACAGCAGGCGCTTTAAAGAGTGAGATCGGCGGCGCTGCAGGCGCCGCCTGTGAAGTCGGTGCTTCGCACCTGTGCGGGCAAAGGGGAAGGGCATGATTGTCCTTCCTTCCCCGCATCGACGGGGCGATTTCGGTTGCAACGACCCTCATGGCCACCTGGACGTCTAAATGGTGAAGCGCGGCTTCACGCGGACACGTGCCGTTTCACCCCTGCCATAAGTCACGGCCTTTAGCCTTCCAGCCGTCCTGGCGTAACATGACGTCGGCAAGCTGACGCGATCTGCGGTCTTTTGCGCCATTCAACCGATCCAAAGGTCGTGCGTTGATACACCAATGAATATCTCCGGCCCGTTCATTCGTCGTCCCATCGGTACGTCGCTGCTGGCTGCTGGCCTGTTTGCGCTGGGAACTATTTGTTATGCGCTGCTCGGCGTTGCGGCGCTGCCCGACCTGCAATTCCCGGTGATTTTCGTGCAGGCTTCGCAGGCCGGTGCCGATGCCAGCACCATGGCGACGACGGTGGCGGCGCCGCTGGAACGACACCTGGGGCAGGTGACGGGCATCGATACGATGCGCTCGCGCAGTTCCGAAGGCAGTACGTCGGTTTTCATGATTTTCGATAATGGCCGCAATATCGATGCGGCCGCGCGCGATGTGCAGGCAGCGATCAATGCGGCAGCGCCGGATCTTCCTGCCGGTCTGAATAATCCACCGAGCTACCAGAAGGCCAACCCGAACGACGATCCGATCATCGCCTTCGCGCTGACTTCGGATACGCAGTCGGCCGCCGATCTCTACAACATTGCCGACTCGTTGCTCGCCCAGCGCTTGCGCCAGCTCGATGGCGTTGCATCGGTGGATATCGCCGGCGCAGCTACGCCCGCCATTCGTGTCGATCTGAATCTACGCGCGCTCAATGCGATGAACCTGTCGCCCGATCAGCTGCGCAATGCCTTGACGGCCGCCAATGTGACCTCGCCGCTGGGATTTCTCTCCAACGGCATTTCCACCACCGCGCTGACGGCAAACGATCAGCTCAGCCAGCCGAACGATTACGCCAACCTGGTGGTGGCGACGCACAATGGCGTGCCGGTGCGTCTGTCCGATGTCGCCAACGTGTACGCCGGTCAGCAGGATGCTTACCAAGCCGCCTGGTTCCAGAACAAGCCTGCCGTGTTGATGTACGTCTACAAGAAGGCTGACGCGAATGTGATCGCGACGGTCGACTCGGTACGTGCACAGCTGCCGATCCTGCGCACCTATCTTTCGCCCGGCACGGTGCTCACGCCGTATTTCGACGGCACGCCGACGATCCGCGATTCGCTCAAGGAAGTGCAGATCACGCTGCTCATCAGTCTGGCGATGGTGGTGCTGACCATGGCGCTGTTCCTGCGCCGCCTTGCGCCGACCCTGATCGCCGGTGTCGCTGTGCCGCTTTCGCTGGCCGGCGCGTTCGTGTGCATGTACATCTTCGGTTACACGCTCAATAACCTCACCTTGCTCGCGTTGGTCATTGCCATCGGCTTTGTTGTCGACGATGCCATCGTGGTGATCGAGAACGTGATTCGCCATATCGACGAAGGCATGACCCGGTTCGAGGCGACGCTGGCCGGTGCGAAGGAAATCGGCTTCACCATTGTCTCGATCACCGCGTCGCTGGTGGCGGTATTCATCCCGTTGCTGTTCATGAGCGGCTTCAGTGGTCTGTTCATGCGCGAATTCACCATTACCCTGGTGGCGGCGATTGTCATGTCTGCCCTGGTGTCATTGACATTGACGCCGTCGCTATGCGGGCTTTTCCTCAATGGCCATGTGCCGCCGGAGAAGACGTCGCGCATCGGCCAGTGGCTGGAGAAGATGCAGGAGCGCATGCTGGCGATGTATGTGCGCTCGCTCAACTTCTCGCTTCGTCACGCCCTGCTGTTCTCGTTGACCCCGCTGGTGCTGATCGGCGTCACCCTGTTCCTGTTCGGCGTAGTCAAGACTGGCCTGTTCCCGCCGCAGGACACGGGCCTGATTTCCGGTCGCGCCAGCTCCAGCGCCACGGTCTCGTTCGGCGAAACCATTAACCGTCTCGACCGCCTGACGCAGATGATCCTGGCCGATCCCGACGTCAAGGCGGTCAGTTCGCGCCTGGGCACCAGCCGCACAGGTACCAGCGGCAGCTTCAATATCGAACTGCGTACGCGCGCCGAAGGGCGCACGGACACCACGTTCGACGCGCTGGCGCGTCTTAGCGCCAAGGCCAATGCCTATCCGGATCTCAATCTGCGCCTGCGCCCGATCCAGGATCTGCCCAGCGGCGGTTCCGGCGGCAGCACACAGGGCGGCCAGTATCAGGTATCCCTGCAGGGCAACGATCCGGATACCTTGCAGGAGTGGCTGCCCAAGCTGGTCAATGAGCTGAAGAAGAACAAGAAGCTCACCGATGTCGGTTCGGATATCGACGATGCCGGCTTGCGCCAGAACATCGTGATCGACCGCGATCGGGCCGCGCAGCTGGGCGTGTCGATCGGCACCATCGACGGCGCGCTGTACAACGCCTTCGGTCAGCGCCAGGTGTCGACCATCTACTCGGATATCAATCAATACAAGGTGGTGCTCAACGCCTTGCCGGCACAGACTGCCACCCCCGAGTCGATCAATCGTATCTACGTGGCGACCAATACCGGGCAGATGGTGCCGTTGACCGCGTTCGCCAAGCAGGTCGACGGACTCGCGCCGACGACCATTGCGCACGAAAACCAGTACACCACGATGGACCTGAGCTTCAATCTCGCTCCCGGCGTGAGTATGGGCGAGGCGATGGCGATCGTGCAGAAGACTGCGTCGAACATGCGCATGCCGGGCGATATCCGTCTGAACGTCGGCGGCGATTTCCGCCGCTTCCAGCAATCGCAGAGCGGTATGGTCTGGCTTTTGCTGGCTGCGGTGCTGACCGTCTACATCGTGCTTGGCGTGCTGTACGAAAGCCTGATCCACCCGGTGACGATCCTGTCCACCTTGCCCGCGGCAGGTGTCGGCGCGTTGCTGGCGATGTGGGTGACCGGAACGGAGCTGTCGATCGTCGCGCAGATTGCCCTGGTGCTGCTGATCGGTATCGTCAAGAAGAATGCGATCATGATGATCGACTTCGCCCTGGTGGCACAGCGCACCCGCGGCCTGTCGCCGCTGGAGGCGGCACGCGAGGCCTGCATCGTTCGCTTCCGGCCGATCATGATGACCACCATGGTGGCAATCCTGGCCGCCGTGCCGATTGCCATCGGTATCGGCGAAGGTTCCGACTTGCGTCGCCCGTTGGGTATTGCCCTGATCGGCGGCTTGTTTATCTCGCAGAGCCTGACCTTGCTAAGCACGCCCGCGCTGTACGTGATCTTTTCCTGTCTGGCCCAGCGCTGGGCGGACATGCGCGAGCGTCAGCGTGCCCGCCGCCGCACGCGCGTGGGGCATCGCGTCTCGGGTTGACGGCCTGGCACAACCGGTACAGGAATAACAGGTATTCCTGTACCGGTCGCGAGTTACTGCGGGTGAAGGCTAAGTGCGTGCCGTAACGGGATTTTGTTCGTGCCATACCTCAGCGTATGCATTTAAGTTGCCTGTCTTTCCCTCGACCGACACAAGCCGCGACAATAGGCAGCTTGGCTGTCTCGATCGGTCGCGGTTGATTTCGTACTGTTCCGACGCCACTAGCTGGAAGCGCGCCCTCCGGTCGAGGGCGCTCCCATGAATCGAATTGCCGTAGCCAAAGAGGTTGTGCAGACCATGTCCCAAACGCCGAAGATCATCTACACGCTCACGGATGAAGCCCCGTTCCTGGCTACGCAGTCCCTGTTGCCCGTTATCGAAGCCTTTGCCAAGACCGCCGGCGTTGCCGTGGAAACCCGCGACATCTCGCTGGCCGGCCGCATTCTGTCGCAGTTTCCCGAGTCTCTGAAGGACGATCAGAAGATCGCCGACGACCTGGCCGAGCTGGGCGAGCTGGCGACCACGCCGGACGCCAACATCATCAAGCTGCCTAATATCAGCGCTTCCGTGCCGCAGCTGAAGGCCGCGGTGAAGGAATTGCAGGGCCAGGGTTATGCGTTGCCGGATTATCCGGACGAGCCCAAGGACGACAAGGAAAAGGACATCAAGACCCGCTACGCCCGCGTGATGGGCAGTGCGGTCAATCCGGTGCTGCGCGAGGGTAACTCCGATCGCCGCGCGCCGCTTTCGGTGAAGAACTATGCGCGCAAGCACCCGCATCGCATGGGCGCCTGGGCCAAGGATTCCAAGACCCATGTGGCACACATGGACGGCGGCGATTTCTATGGCAGCGAGACCTCGGCCACCATCGCACAGGCGGGCAGCCTGAAGATCGAATGGTTCGCCAAGGACGGCACGAGCCGCGTGTTGAAGGAAAAGACCGCCGTCGAAGCCGGAGAAGTGGTCGATGCCGCGGTGATGAGCAAGAAGGCGCTCGCGACTTTCGTCGACAAGCAGATCGAAGACGCCAAAGCCCAGGGCGTACTGTTTTCGCTGCATCTGAAGGCGACCATGATGAAGGTCTCCGACCCGATCATGTTCGGTCTGGTAGTCAAGGAGTTCTACAAGGACGTGCTGGCCAAGCATGCCGATGCGATCAAGCAGATCGGCTTCGATGCGAACAACGGCATTGGCGATCTGTATGCGCGCCTGAAGAATCTGCCGGCCGAGCAGCAGGCGGCGATCGAGGCCGACCTGGCCGCCGAGTACGCCAAGCGTCCGGGTCTGGCCATGGTCAACTCCGACAAGGGCATCACCAACCTGCACGTGCCCAGCGACGTGATCATCGACGCGTCGATGCCGGCGATGATTCGCGATTCGGGCAAGATGTGGAACACCGAAGGCAAGCTGCAGGACACCAAGGCGGTGATCCCCGATCGCAGCTATGCGGGCGTCTACGAGGCCGTGATCGACGACTGCAAAGCCAACGGTGCGTTCGATCCGGCGACCATGGGCAGCGTGCCGAACGTGGGCCTGATGGCGCAGAAGGCCGAGGAATACGGCTCGCACGACAAGACCTTCCAGATCCCCGCCGACGGCACCGTGAAGGTGACCGATGCCAGCGGCAAGGTCGTGCTGGAGCACGCGGTCGAAGCGGGCGACATCTGGCGCATGTGCCAGACCAAGGACGCGCCGATCCAGGATTGGGTCAAGCTTGCCGTTACGCGTGCGCGCCTGAGCGATACGCCGGCGGTGTTCTGGCTGGATGCCAAGCGCGGCCATGACGCGCAGCTGATCGCCAAGGTCGAGCGCTACCTCAAGGATCACGACACCAAGGGCCTGGATATCCGCATCCTCGCGCCGGTCGAGGCCACCAAGTTCTCGCTGGAACGCATCCGCAAGGGCCAGGACACCATTTCGGTGACGGGCAATGTGCTGCGCGACTATCTCACCGACCTGTTCCCGATCATGGAGCTGGGCACCAGCGCCAAGATGCTGTCCATCGTGCCGCTGATGGCCGGCGGCGGCCTGTTCGAAACCGGTGCGGGCGGTTCGGCGCCCAAGCATGTGCAGCAGTTTGTCGAAGAAAACTATCTGCGTTGGGATTCGCTCGGTGAGTTCCTTGCGCTCGCCGCATCGTTCGAACACCTGGCCAACCGCTACGGCAACAAGGATGCAGCTGTGCTGGCCAAGACACTGGACGAAGCCAACGGCAAGTTTCTCGATAGCAACAAGTCGCCGGCGCGCAAGGTCGGCGAGCTGGATAACCGAGGCAGTCACTTTTATCTGACCCTGTACTGGGCGCAGGCACTGGCCGCACAGGACGACGATGCCAAGCTGAAGGCGAAGTTCGCCCCGCTGGCCAAGGCCTTGGCCGAGAACGAGGCGAAGATTGTCGGCGAGCTCAATGGTGTGCAGGGCAAGCACGTGGAGATCGAAGGCTATTACCATCCGAACATGAAGCTGGTCAGCGCGGCAATGCGTCCGAGCCCCACCTTCAACCAGGCACTGGCAGCGCTCTGAAAACGGCTGCATCGCGGTTGAACGGGGCGCCTCGGCGCCCCGTTTTTCGTTGCAGCCGCCGGAACTCCCTGACGAACAGGGTGGTCTTCTTGTCCACGTATTGGAGCGAGATCATGCAATTGGCCAAGTCCGTCCTGCTGTTGGCGCTGTGTGCCGCCCTGCCCGTTGCCGCGCAGGATGCCGTTCCCGCACCTGCCGGCACCGTCGCCAACCTCGAGGCAGTCACCGTCAGTGGCATCCAACCCGGCCCGGGCCTGTGGAAGGTGAGCAAGGGCGATCACGTCATGTACGTGCTTGGCGTGGTGTCGCCCTTGCCCGATCGCATGCAATGGAAGACCGACGAGGTCGAGGATGTCATTGCCCACTCACAGGAGGTGATCGATCCGCCCAAGGTGACGATCAAGGCCGAGACGGGTTTCTTCGGCGGATTGCTATTGCTGCCTTCGCTGATCGGTGCGCGCAAGAATCCTGACGGCAAGACGTTGGAGCAGTCGCTGCCCACGCCACTCTATGCCCGCTGGCAACCGCTCAAGCAGCAGTACATCGGCCGAGATTCGGGCATCGAACGGTGGCGTCCGATCTTTGCCGCGCTGGAGCTCTACGACAAAGCGATCAAACACAGCGGCATGACCGCTTCTGGCGGTGTCAAGAACACCGTGCGCGACCTGGCCAAGAAACATAACGTCAAGATCACCCAGACCAAGTACGAAATGAAAATTGCCGAGCCGCGCGCCGCGGTGAAGGCGTTCAAGAGCTTGTCGATGAACGATGAGCAGTGCTTTGCCGATGTGCTCGATACGGTGCAGGGCCAGCTCGGTGCCATGGTCGCGCGTGCCAATGCGTGGGCTACCGGCGACATCGACGTTTTGCGCAAGGCGTCGCTGAAGGACCAGCGCGAGGCTTGTGTCACCGCGGTGACGGAGACCGGGCTGGCCCAGAAGATCGGTCTGAGCGACTTGCCGCAAAAGGTCGAGCAGACCTGGCTCGATGCAGCCAAGGCGGCCCTGGCCAGCGATGCGCAGAGTTTCGCGCTGTTGCCGATGGATCAGGTGATCGGAGCGCAGGGCCTGCTGGCGAAGTTGAAGGCGCAGGGGTACCGGGTGCAGGCGCCGGATGAGGACGATACAGTGGAGCAGGCTTCACCCGGCAACTGAGGCGAGGGCTCACCCTTCCGGCCTCTTCCTGCATGCAGGGAGACGGAGACCGGGAGGGCAGGTCCTTGTCCGGTTTATTGCCACTCAGGCGCTGACCAGATCCAATTGCGCAATGTCGTTGTCGCTGAGCCTCAACGTCGCCGCCCCAAGCACTTCCTGCAGCTGTGCCACGCTGGTCGCGCTGACAATCGGAGCAGTCACGCCGGGTCGTGCAATCAACCACGCCAATGCCACCTGCGCCGGCGTCGCCCGGTGGTCGGCCCCGATCTGATCGAGCGCAGCCAGTACCGCCAACCCTTGCTTGTTCAAGTGCTTCTTGACGGCGCCGCCACGAGCGGCGCTCTTGGCTAGATCCGCCTCGCTGCGATATTTACCGCTCAAGAATCCGCTGGCCAAGGAGTAATAGCCAATGACCCCGATCTGCTCCTCGCGCACCAGTGGCTCGAGCGCCTTCTCGTAACCTGCGCGGGTCATCAGGCTATAGTCTGGCTGTACGCTTTCATAGCGCGCCAGCCCGTGATCGCGCGACACGCGAAGCGCCTCGCCCAGGCGATCGGCGGAGTAATTGGAGGCCCCGATCGCGCGCACTTTGCCTTCCTCGATCAGACGGGAAAATTCGCCGAGCGTTTCTAGCAGCGGTACCGAAGCGTCGTCTTCGTGTGCTTGGTACAGATCGATGCAATCGACGCCCAGCCGTTCGAGCGATCCCTCTACGGCCTGGCGGATATTGATCGCGGACAAGCCCGGTTGCCGGTCCCACTTGGCGACTTTCGTGGCGATCAGCACCTTGTCGCGCTTGCCGCTGCGCTTGAGCCAGCGGCCGATAATGGTCTCCGATTCGCCGCCGCGATGGCCGGGCACCCACGACGAATACATATCGGCGGTATCGATCAGGTTGAAGCCTGCATCGACGAAGGCATCGAGGATGTCGAACGAGCGTTTTTCATCCGCGCTCCAGCCAAAAACGTTACCGCCCAGGGCGAGAGGTGCGACCGATAGCACCG
>NZ_DATCRY010000063.1:0-8179 GCF_036568765.1 Dyella sp.
CATCTGGGCCTGGGGCTCTATGTCGTGCGCCTGGTAGCCGAGCGCCATGACGGCAGCGCCGATGCCCGCAACCTGGAGGACGGCAGCGGCGTGGTCTTCAGCCTGCGGCTGCGTAGCATGCCGCGGACGCGATTGTGAGGGTGAGGCCGGACGTACAGGGGCCGACCTCACAACCCACCCGCACCCCTCACTAAAACCACCTCCACCCCCTACAATCGCCGTTTGACCCAAAAATCAAACCGGATCTCCCACGTGATCTCCCGAGACGAGTTCGACGCACTGGTGGCCCAGGGCCATACCCGCATTCCGCTGGTGCGCGAGGTGTTCTCCGACCTCGATACGCCCTTGTCGGTGTATCTGAAGCTGGCGGACGGCCCCTATACCTTCCTGTTCGAATCGGTCGAGGGCGGAGCCACCTGGGGACGCTATTCGATGATCGGTCTGCCAGCGCGGCGCGTGTACCGGCTGCGCGGGCACGAGCTGGAGGTCGAGGACGCCGGTGAAGTCGTCGAGCGTCGGCATCTGGAGGATCCGCTCGCCGAGATCGAGCGCCTACGCCTGCAGTACGACGTGCCGCGGCTACCGCAGTTGCCGGTGTTCAGCGGCGGCCTGGTCGGCTATTTCGGCTTCGAGACCATCGGCTACATCGAGCCGCGCCTGGCGCAGTGGGATCGGCCTGACGAACTGGGCACGCCGGATATCTTGCTGATGCTGGCCGAGGAAGTCGCGGTATTCGACAGCCTCAAGGGCCGTTTGTACTTGATCGTGCACGCCGATCCGAGCGAGCCGCAGGCCTATGCCAAGGCGCAGCGCCGGCTGGATGCGCTGGTCTACCGCCTCCGCCACAGCGGCTCGGCGTATCCGCAGCAGACTCAATCGGTAGCGCTGGACGAGGCCGACTTCAAATCCTCCTTCACCAAGGAAGAGTTCGAGGCCATGGTCGAGCGCGCCAAGGAATACATCCGCGCTGGCGATGTATTCCAGGTTGTCCCTTCGCAGCGTCTGAGCGTGGGTTTCAACGCGCGGCCGGTGGATGTGTATCGCGCCTTGCGTGCGATGAACCCGTCGCCTTACATGTACTTCGTCGACCTGGGCGATACGCAGATCGTCGGCTCATCGCCGGAAATCCTCGCGCGCCTGAAGGACGGCAAGGTGGTAGTGCGTCCGATCGCCGGTACGCGCAAACGCGGCGCGACGGAGGCGGAAGACAAGGCGCTCGAAGCGGACTTGCTGGCCGACCCGAAAGAGCGCGCCGAACATGTGATGCTGATCGACCTGGGGCGTAACGATGTGGGCAGGATCAGCCAAACCGGTACGGTGGAAGTCACCGAATCGTTCGTGATCGAGCGCTATTCCCATGTCATGCACATCGTGTCGGAAGTGCAGGGCACGTTCACTCCGGGCCTGAGTTATATGGACGTGCTCAAGGCGACCTTTCCGGCCGGCACTGTCAGCGGAGCGCCGAAAATTCGTGCGCTGGAAATCATCCAGGAGCTCGAGCCCTACAAGCGCAACATCTATGCCGGTGCTATCGGCTGGATCGGCTGGTGGGGCGATGCGGACACGGCAATTGCCATTCGCACCGCGGTCATTCAAGACGGACGCCTGCATGTTCAAGCGGGTGCGGGCATCGTTTATGACTCCAATCCGACGGCAGAATGGGAAGAGACCATGAACAAGGGGCGAGCCTTGTTCCGAGCCGTAGCGCAGGCGGCCAAAGGCCTATGAGCGCCGCCGCCGCATTGTTTGAGGAGTTGTCGTGCGTAAATTGCTTTTGTTGCCTCTCGCTTTGATGTTGCTCACTGTCGTTGCCAATGCGCGCGAGCCAGCTGGCCCGGTCTGGAAGGACACCGCTCTCGAGCGCGCCCAGGTATTGGCCTTGCTGCAGACGTTGAACGCCAATCTGCTCAGCCACTCCAGCGCGACGCAGACGCTGCAGGAATGGTGCGATGCCCATCGCATGGCGGCCGAGCCGAAGATCGTTGCGCATCGGGTGCTCGGCGAAGACAAGCCTTTGCCCACGGCCGATCGCGAGCTGCTTGGCATCGGTCCGGATGAACCGGTGCGCTATCGCCGTGTGCGTCTGGCATGCGGCGATTGGGTGCTGTCCGATGCCGACAACTGGTATGTGCCTTCGCGGCTCACGCCGGAAATGAACGAGCAGCTCGATCGCACGGATGTGCCGTTCGGCACGGTGGTCAAGTCGCTGGGCTTTCATCGCCAGACCTTGTCCGCCGGCTTGTTGTGGTCGCCGTTGCCTAACGGCTGGGAGACCGATGCGCAGCTTCCGCCGCCGACCGGTAAGCCGATGGCGATCGCGCCGCACGTGCTCGAGCACAGCGCCGTGTTGTACCGGAAGGACAACCAGCCGTTCAGCCTGGTGGTGGAGACCTACACTGCGAACGTGCTCGCCTTCGGCCCGCGTCCGATCAAGCCCTGATCAGCGGGCCAGCGCATCGTCCAGCGCTTTGTAGAACCGCTCCGGTGCTTCCAGCATCGGAGCGTGCCCCAGGCCGTCGAGCGAAATCAATCGTGCGCCGGGTATGGCTTGCGCGGCTGCCTTGCCCAGCGCCGGGTAGTCGCCCAGCTTTGCCGCCACGGCGGGCGGTGCGATATCGCGGCCCAACGCCGTGCGGTCTGCCTGTCCGACGATCAGCACGGTCGGTACCCGGATACGCGGAAATTCGTCGATCACCGGTTGCGTGTAGATCATGTCGTAGGTCAGCGCGCCCGCCCACGCCGCGGTTTCCCGTCCATCGCCATCGTACATGCCTGCCTGCAGCAGCGCCCAGCGATCGTATTGCGGCTGCCAATGGTTGTCGTAGTAACTCTTGAGCTGGTACGCCTTGATCGTGGCATAGCTGGTCTTCAGCTCGTTCTTGTACCAGTCGTCGACGCTGCGCCACGGCACACCCTTGGCTTTCCAGTCCTCCAGGCCGATCGGATCGACCAGCACCAGTTTGCTGACGGATTCGGGGAACATCAGCGTGTAGCGAGCGCCGACCATGCCGCCCATCGAATGGGCAATCACAATGCTTTTGTCGATGCCCAGGCTTGCCAGCAGGCCACGCGTATTGGCAGCAAGCTGGTGGAAGCTGTACTGGATGTCGCGCGGCTTGGAGGATTTGCAGAAACCGATCTGGTCCGGGACGATCACGCGATAACCATCCTCGCGCAGGCGTTCGGCGGTGGCGGTCCAGTAAGGGGCGCAGAAATTCTTGCCGTGGAGCAGGACAACCGCCTGGCCGTTGGGCTTGGTCGGTTGCAGGTCCATGTAAGCCATTTGCAGGTCGTGACCCTGGGTGTGCACTTCGAACCAGTGCACGGGGTAGGGGTAGTCGTAGTGTTCCAGGCGCGCGCCGAGCGGAACGGTTTTGGGTGTGTCTTGCGCGTGGGCGACGTGGATGGCCGCCGTCAGTAATAGCGCGATGGAAGCTTGGCGGAGCATACGCTTGCCCGGGGTTTCTGCGGATGGCCGAGTATAGCCATGCATGTGGGAGGCCTCTGTGCATAGCTGACATGCTTTATTTGGATAAAAGGCGGGTGGGATCTCCGTTCGGGCAGTCGCAACGGCCGCTCCTCCTCCTGCTTGCATGGGGAGCCTGTAAACAAGGGAGGGAGCAGGTTACGCAAGTGCGGAAAACCGAGATTCGCCGCAGTCGGCACCCTCTCCCCTGGCTTGCCGGAGGTTGGGGTGAGGGCCCTACGGAGCCGAGCGCAGATACGGCCCGGCAATTTCCAACGCCATCCGATAAGGCTCAGGCTCGTTCCGATTGCTCAGCACGATCACCGTCACATGCTGTTTCGGCCATCGCACGATGACATTGCGAAAGCCAATGCTCTCCCCGGAATGCCACACCGTGTCGCCGGTAATCCGCCAGCCATAGCCATAGCGCACATTTGGATCGTCAGTCGGGGTGTGCGGCGTAAACGCCTCTTCGCGCGACTTCGCATCCAACAGGCGGTTGTCATACAGCGCTGCATCCCACTTGGCCAGATCGTCGATGGACGAATAAACACCGCCATCGCCACGTGTCGCGCTGGTCAGATCCTGATCCGTACGCACCCAGGCGCCATGTTCCTGGCTATAACCGAACGCGCGCTCGGCGACTTCAGGACCGGCGCCGCGCTGATACAGCAACGTATGGTTCATCCCCAACGGCTCGAAGATGCGTTGCTTCAGGAATGCCGGTAGAGGCTGTCCCGATGCGCGCTCGATCGCCAGTCCAAGCAACACATAACCGGAGTTGCTATAGCGATACGCGCTACCGGGCGCGAAATAAAGTCGATGCTCGGCACTCAAAAGGTTCAATACATCGTTGTCGTCGAGCTGTGTCGTACGATCTGCGGGAATGAGATCCTCGTAGTCGATCAATCCCGAGGTATGCGTCAACAGCTGGCGCAGGGTAATGGTCTGGTCCTCGGCCGGCAGACTCGGCAGCCAGTGCCGGATGGAATCGTCCAGGCCCAACTTGCCTTCGCGCCGAAGCAGCAAGATGGCAGCAGCCGTGAACTGCTTAGTGACCGATGCGAGGCGATAGTCGGTGGCTGGCGTCGCCGCACGCCGCGTCTCCAGCTCGGCCATGCCATAGCTCTTGCGCACCAGCGCTACGCCATCGCGCAATACCAGCACCGAAGCGCCTGGTACGTCGCCGCTATATCCCTGCATTGTCCGATCGACATCCGAGGACGCCCGGCACGCACACAGGCATAGCGCAAGCGCGATGACGATAGGAAGCAGGCGCATGACGGCTCCTAATGGATCGGTACATCGAAAATCAGATTCGGCGACGGTTCGGGCGACAGCGTGTAATGCCACCACTCCATGGGGTAGTTGCGAAAGCCCGCGCGCTCCATGGCCGCACGCAGCTGCAGGCGGTGCGTGTGTTCGGCGGGCGTGGCTTTGGGTGAATCGGTATTCGCCTTGGGATCGAAGAAATCGAAGTCCGTACCCATTGCCAAGGGGCGGCAATGCCTGTCTTCGGCGTCGCATTGCATCACGGTGAGATCGATCGTGGCACCTCGGCTATGTCCGGACACCGGTGCGATGTAATCGCCGAGCAAGGCGCGCTTGTCCAGGTTGGGGTAGTGCGCCGCACGCGTGCGCTGATCGGCAAGATCGTCCGCCCAGCGCACGAAGTGGCGCACGGCGCGTGCCGGTCGGTAGCAATCCCACAGCAGCAGTCGCTTGTGTTCGCGTCGTAGCGCACGTTCGGCGTTGGCGAGCGCCTCGGCGGCCGGACGCAGCAGATAGCAGCGCGCGGCACCATATCCGTCGACCGGTGTGCCGACAAAATTATCGCTGCCGGCATAGCGCATGTTTTCGGCGATATCCGGCACCAGGCTACGGATATCGATCATGCCGGCCTCGGTCATGCTTTGGGCGGGCGACAGCGTAGGCTGTTGGGCATGCAACACCGTGGCAGTCAGGCCTATGACAAGCCAGCTCCAGCGCTTCATGGCGCGCAGGCTCCCCTGCGGTGGAATTCGAGATCTTCGAAGTCGTCGCTGAAATCCGCTTTGGGATCGACCTTTGCCAGACGCATGGCCGGCTGTGCGCCCTCCGTCCAGGACAGCCAGGCATCGGTATTGCCATGGTCCCAGGCAACCATGTAACGATGGTGGCTGCGCACGACAGTGCCACTGAGACGCGGCGATTTGAGCGAGGCGAATCGGACGCGCTTGCCATCGGCACACAGGCTGACGTCGCCGAACCAGGCATCGCGCCATTGGCCGGTCCGGGTTGCCAACTCGCCGGGCGTGACAGGCGTTCGGTCGCTGGTATCGGGTCCGTGCGTGTGCGCGGTGGCTTTCGTTTCTTCGTCGATCAGCTTGGCATAGGCCTCCACGGTGTGGCCTTGGCCGGGGTCGGTAAATGTCTTGAGCAGAGCTTCGCTCAACGCGCTGCGCGCGTCTTCGGCATCCGCGTTGATCAGTACGACGAAGCCGGCCTGGCACTGCGGTAACAAGGTCAGTGACGAGTACATGCCCGACAACGTGCCGGTGTGCGAGACGGTCCATTGCCCGTCGACGTCCGCCAATCGCCAGCCCAGCGCGTAGGCGTAGCTTTGCGTGCGATCCCATGCACGCCGGCGCGCCGAGATCGGCATCGGCGTTTGCGGTGCCCAGACGGCTTCGCGTTGCACTGTGGAAAGCCAGGCTGTCTGTCCACGGTCGGGCGCGACCCAGGTTTTTGCCCAGGCCAGCATATCGTCCAGGCTGCAACGCACGCCGCCAGCCGCTGCCGACACGATATCCGGCACATTCTCGCCATCGGCGTCGATCACAGTGGCGCGTGCATCGTGCGGCTGGGCGACGTTGCCGACCGCATCGCGCTTCCATGCGCCGACCTGGCAGCGCGCGAGTCCCAGCGGCTCGAACACTTCTCGCCGCAGCAAGACATCGTAAGGTGCGCCGCCGGCCGCCGCGGCGACTTCGCCGGCCACGACATACAGCAAGTTGTCGTAAGCGTAGCCTGCACGGAATTCGTACTTGGGCTTGAGATAAGCGAGCCCGGCGATGATGTCGCCGCGCGTGAATCGATTGGGCTCGGGCCAAAGCATCAGGTCGCCGGCGCCCTCGCCCAGACCGCTGTGATGTACCAGCAGGTCGCGCACCTGCATATGCGCGGTTACCCAGGGATCGGCCATGCGGAAGGCCGGCAAATATTTGGTGACCGGATCGTCCCAGCGCAGCTTGCCTTCATCGACCAGCCGGGCCAGCAGGGCCGCCGTCATGGCCTTGCTGTTGGAGGCGATCTTGAACAGCGTGTCACGGTCGATCTTGTGGCCACTGCCGGCGGCCAGTTCGCCCGCGGTGCGCGTATAGACCACCTTGCCGTGATCGATTACGCCGACGGCAAGGCCCGGAAGGCGATACCGTGCCATGGTTTGCTCGAAGGCTGCGTCGTAATCGCTGGTGGCCGCGTGCAGCGGTGCCATGCCGGCCAGCGCGAGACCGAAAGCCAGCCAGCGCTTCACGGCGCGGTCGCCTTGTCGTCTACCGCGCGCCACATGCGCAGCAGGTTGCCGCCCCACAGTTTGGCAATGTCCGCATCGCTGAAACCGTGTTTGCGCAAGGCCTCGGTCACCTGGCGTGTCTGTGTGGCGTCGGCCCAGCCGTCGATGCCGCCACCGCCGTCGAAATCCGAGGCGATACCGACGTGGTCGATACCGGCCACATCGGCGACGTGCCGGATGTGCGCGACATAGTCCTCGAGCGTGGGCAGCGGGAAGCGTACATCGATGGCCTTCATGCCGGCGATATAGGCCGGCAGGTAATCGTGCTTCTCGCTGTCGTAGCGTTTGTCGCCGGCTTGCCGCGCCACTTGGGCTTGCAGGGCTTTCTCCGCCAGTTCCCGTCCGGGGTCGAGCTTGAGGAAACCCTTGTACGCAACGACCTGCACGACGCCTCCTTTGGCGCCGATCGCGCGGAGCAGATCGTCGGGCAGGTTGCGCGGATGATTGACCAGCGCATGCGCGGCCGAGTGGGAGGCGATGATCGGTGCGGTCGACAACGCAAGTACATCGCGCACGCACGCGTCGGACGAGTGTGAAATATCGACCATGATGCCTAGCCGGTTGGCGCGCTTGACGACTTCGCGCCCGAAATCGGTGAGCCCCGTATCGGTAATCGGCGGATCGCCCAGGTCCGCCGTCGGCATGGAGCTGCTGCACAAGTCGTTATTGCCGACGTGAGTCAGGCCGATATAGCGCGCACCGCGTTCGAAAGCGGCATCGAGGTTGTTAATGCGGTGGCCGAGCGAGTAACCGTTCTCGATACCGATCATCGCCGACAGGCGCCCCGCCGCCTTGTTTGCCATGACTTCATCGGGCGTGCGAGCCAGGCGGATCCGCGCCGGATAGCGTTTGAGCATCAGATCGATGTCGTCGTACTTTCGTGCGGCCTGCGCCATGGCGCGCGCGTATCCCTTGTCGGTCAGGGGCCCTTGCTCGACATAGATAATGAAGAACGCTGCATCCAGCCCGCCTTGGCGCATCTTGTCCAGGTCTACTTGCAACACGCTGTGTCCGCCTGCATCGAAGCGAGGCTCGCGCATGTAGTTGAGCGGGATATCGACATGGGTGTCGATCGCGATCGGCGGATCTTGCGCAGCGAGCGCGGGACACGCAAAGACGAGGGCGAGCGCGAGCAGGGCGCGTGACGGCATGGCATGCAT
>NZ_DATCRY010000064.1:0-12678 GCF_036568765.1 Dyella sp.
GCGCGGTGCCCAATCCGGCAGGGGACAACCCCAACGCACCGCCACAGATGCAAATTCGCCATGTACCGCCAGGCGTGCAGCCCGTGCAACCCGGCAATCAACCAAACCAGCAGAATGCCGAACAGGCCGAGCGCATACGTCAATTGCGAGAAAACATCATGAGACGTCGAGCACAGCAGGCGGCCACCCAGGAAGGAGCACGTTGATCCATGTCACGCATTATTCTGCAACTACTTCGCGTGGGTACCGTCGCTACGGCGGTATGGATCGCCGGCTGCTCATCGCTACCCAGTCCCAAGGACGACGGGGCCCTGCAGCGCGAGGCCATGTCAGGCACGGAAAAACCCGCGCCTGCACCGTTGCCATTGAACAAGGACATCACGGCGCCCGATGCAGAGGCCGCAGTGCGGCCGCAGCTGTCCACCGGCAGTGGTGAGTTCGTTCGCCCGCAAGGCCTGACCACGCCGGTCAAGGCAGCCAGCGGCGAAAATGCCGTGACGTTCAACTTCGAGAACCAGCCCGTACCGGCGGTGGTGAAGGCCATCCTGGGCGATCTGCTCAAGCAGAACTACACCATCGTGCCGGGTGTGCAGGGCAATATTTCTTTCTCTACGTCGCAGCCGGTCGACAACAGCCAGGCGATTCCGATCCTGGAAACATTGCTGGCATGGACTGGCAATGCGCTGGTCAAGCAAGGTGGCGGCTATGTCGTGATGCCGGCCAAGGATGCCGTCGGCGGCAATGTCGCGCCGAGCCTGGGCGCGGTTTCGCCGCAAGCCGGGTTGCAGGCTCGGTTGTTCCCACTGCACTACATCTCGGCCAACGAGATGCAGAAGTTGATCAAGCCATTTGCACGACCGGACTCCATCTTGCTGGCCGACTCTGCACGTAACGTCATCGTGCTGTCGGGCACGCCGGAAGAGCTGGCCAACTACGACCGCACCGTCAAGACCTTCGACGTCGACTGGCTGCGCGGTATGTCGATCGGTGTCTATAGCTTGCAGCGCGCCAGCGTGACCGAACTGATGCCCAAGCTCGACAGCCTGTTCGGCGCCAAGGGCGACACACCGCTCGCCGGCATGATCCGTTTCCTGCCGATCGAGCGCACCAATTCACTGGTGGTGATCACCACGCAGCCGAACTACCTGACCGAAGTCGGCGGATGGATCGAGAAGATCGACCACGGCGGCGGCAACGAGCCGCAGCTGTTCGTCTATGACGTGCGCAACCTCAAGGCATCGGAACTCGCGCAGTATCTGGCGCAGATCTACGCGTCGGCGGGCGGCGGCGGTAGCGCGGGGGCGAAGGTCGGCCCGGGTTTGACATCGGGAACGTTGGGAGCCAGCGACAACGCCAATGGCACAGCCAGTGGCATGGGTAGCCTGGCAGGCAGCTTCGGCAGCAGTACGACCGGTGGCTTGAACAACGGCGGTTTGGGCGGTGGCCTGGGCGGCGGCCTTGGGAGCAACTCCGGCCTGGGCGGCGGATTGGGTAGCAACAACTCCGGTCAGACATCCAACGGCTTTGGTGGTTTCCAGACCGGTGGCATCAGCAGCAACGGTATCAGCAATGGACCGCTCGGCAACAATAATCAGCAAGCAAGCCAGCAGTACAGCAATGAGGACGGCAGCATCCGCATCAGCTCGGTGGATGCCAACAACCAGCTGCTTGTACGTGCGCCGCCGTCGAAGTGGGACGAGATCGAAGGTGCAATCAAGCGCCTGGACGTGACGCCCTTGCAGGTGCAGATCGAGACGCGCATCCTGGAAGTCCAACTGACCGGCCAGTTCCAGTTCGGTGTGCAGTGGTATCTGGAGGGGTTGATCAAAGGTACCAATAACGGCAATGGTACCTTTACCCCTGGTCAGCCTGGCAACCAGCAGCAAGGCGCGCTTGGCTACGGCGGCACCGCCTATAACCCCGGTAATCCTTCTACCAACACGCCCGCCGACGCGTTTTACTATTCGTTTGTCAATCACAACCTGCAGGTGGCATTACGCGCATTGGAGGTAAGTGGAAACTCCAAGACACTTTCCGCGCCATCAATGGTGGTATTGAACAATCAAGTCGCCACCATCCAGGTCGGCGATCAGGTGCCGGTGAACTCCACCACAGTCAATACGGGGATTGGTACCGGGAGTTTCACCAACGCGCAGTACATCGATACGGGCGTCATTCTTGGTGTTCAACCGCGAGTCAATCCAGGTGGCCTTGTATACATGAATGTGATTCAGCAGGTCAGCAAGCCTGGGGCTGAAGGGGCGGGTGGCAATCCGACTATCAGCCAACGCCAGATGAGTACTCAGGTGGCCGTACAGAGCGGTCAGACGGTTCTGCTTGGCGGGCTGATCCAACAAGATGAAAGCACCACGGATACCGGCATCCCCGGACTCAATCGCGTTCCGATTCTCGGGCGCTTGTTTGGCAGTACCAGTCGGAGCCGTAATCGCACTGAGCTGATTGTGCTCATCACGCCGCGTGTCATCCGCAATAGCGAGGAGGCTAGGGAGGTCACTGACGAATACCAGCGCAAGTTCGAGTCGCTGGAGCCGTTACGAACATCTTCGAAGCCCGAGGGTGGGGCAGCCACTATTCCTCCGAAGTAAAGCTCAATGATGAGATGAATTGTCAGGGCGGCATGTATCATGCCGCCCTTTTTTGTAAGCACTTGGTGACAGGTGGAACGGAAGATAATGACTAAAAAGAAGCGGTGGCTTCTTCATGGGTATGCCGGATAAGCGAAAATAGTCAGCAGGGTCGATTCCATAGTTATCAACGAACGTGGCTATCAACCCATGGCAATCTGGGTATGACTATTTCTGCGTGCGATTAATTCTGAATTTATCGGCGCGGCAATCTAAGCCAAATGCACAAATGGCATGAAACGTAACTTGACGCCTGGTATTTAAAGGAGATCGGTATGCAAGGAATGGCAAAATTCAAGGTATTGATGGCGCTTGCCATGTCGGCCGGATGGATTCATGCCGAGGATAATCCGGGGTCTCTCGGCGAAAACTATCAGCCCTTGGTTGCCATGCAGGGCTGCGACGAATTTCCTCCCAATGGATATTTGTGGGTGGAGTTGCGTTACGTCTATTCTCCTGCGGCGTGTTATGGAAAATGGCTCTATATCTATGAAAGTCATCTCGATAAACCAGCTGGCTCGCAGATGACAATTTGCGCTCCCTTGGCATTCCCTTGGAGCGTGCCGTCCAATTGGCTCAAGGTAGGAGAGGTAGTAAGCGCAAAATGTCCCCGCCAGGGACCGGGCAATGTTGGTCTAGCGTGGATAGTGCAAAAGGGCTACTGAGGCCGTAGATACCGCATGAGCGATTCGGAGATATTCTATAGGGATGGCCGAATTTCCCATTGCGCATCTGTTACCTGAGATACTTGCCTCTCTCAATGATCAGGCGCGGCTTGTTCTAGAAGCCCCGCCGGGCGCGGGAAAGACCACCCAGGTACCGTTGTCGATGCTGGAATCGCGCTGGCTGAAGAGACAGCGCGTTCTCATGCTCGAACCTCGCCGTATCGCTGCGCGAGCGGCAGCCCAGTTCATGGCGCGCCAGTTGGGCGAAGAGGTCGGACAGACAGTCGGCTACCGCATTCGCTTCGAATCGCGCGTCAGCGCGGCGACACGGATCGAGGTGGTGACCGAGGGTATTCTTACTCGGATGATCCAGGACGATCCGGAGCTGAGCGGTATCGGTGCGATCCTGTTCGACGAGTTTCACGAGCGCCATCTGGCGGGAGATCTTGGCGCAGCGTTGGCGCTGGATATACAGGCCACGCTGCGGCCGGATCTGCGTATCGTGGTGATGTCGGCAACCCTGGATGGCGAGCGCATCGCGCAATGGTTGGATGCCCCGCGCATCAGCAGTCCCGGACGGAGTTTCCCCGTGCGGGTCGAGTATCCCCCAGCGCGTGCGCAGGAGACATCGGAGCAACACCTGGCGCGTGTTGTGCGCCAAGCTTTGAGCGAGACCGAGGGCGATATCCTCGCCTTCCTGCCCGGGCGACACGAGATCGGGCGCGTACAGGGCATCCTGTTGCAGGCTCTCGAGCGCGATGCGGCTGAAGAGGTCGACGTGCTCCCATTTCACGGCGAACTCTCGATGGCCGAACAACAAGCGGCGCTGGCACCGGCCGAGCCGGGCACGCGGCGCATCGTGCTGGCGACCAACGTGGCCGAGTCCAGCGTAACCCTGCCCGGCATACGTGCCGTCGTCGATGCCGGCCTCGCGCGCGAGCCGCGCTTCGATCCGAACTCCGGCTTCGCGCGCCTGGAAACCGTAGCGATTTCGCAGGCATCGGCCGACCAGCGTGCTGGTCGTGCGGGCCGCGTCGCACCCGGCGTAACCTATCGTCTGTGGCCGCAGAGCAAGCGGCTGGACGTCGCGCGAACCGCGGAGATCGCGCAGACCGAGTTGTCTGGCTTGGCACTGGAGTTGGCCGCATGGGGCAGCGATAGTCTGCCATGGCTGGACCCGCCACCTGCCGGTGCCTTGGCCCAGGCGAAGGAGTTGCTGGCTCAATTGGGCGCGCTGGGTGCCGATGGGCGGATCACCGCGCTGGGTCGCGGCATGCTGGAATTGGGAGCGCAGCCGCGTCTGAGTGCCGCCGCGTTACGTGCGCCGTCCGAGTTGCGTGCCTTGATGGCCGACCTGCTCGCTCTGATGGAAGCCCGTTCCCCGTTGCGAGGCGAGCAGGCGCGCAGCGACGATTTTCGTGCGCGCGTGCAAGCCCTGCACGCCTGGCGCGATCGCAGTATGGCCGGCGGCCGGGGCGGTGCCGACAGCGGCGCGCTGGCGGCGATCGAGCAGGCGTCCAAGGGCTGGCGCCGTCGCCTGGACGTACGCACGGCGGCCAGCGGTGTGCCCGACAGTCATGCCGTGGGCGATTTGTTGCTGCATGCCTTTCCCGATCGCGTCGCTCGTCGCGACGATGCCAATCCCTTGCGTTACACCCTGGCGAATGGCCGCGGCGCACGCTTGCATGAAAGCACCGCTCTGCTGGGCGAACCCTGGCTGGTCGCACTCGATATTCAGCACGAAGCGCGCGACAGCCTGATTCGTGCAGCCGCACCCTTGGATCCGCGCACGCTGGAACGCGATTTTCCCTCGCGTTTCGTGCGCGAGCGCGTGCTGCGTTGGAACGATGAGCGCGAGGCTGTCGAAGCTTTCGAGGAATACCGCTACGCCGCGATCGTGCTGGAGCGCCGTAGCGTGCCGGTCAAGCCCGAGGACGCCTTGCCCGCCTTATTGGCCGCTGTGCGAAGCAAGGGCATCGATGCGTTGCCCTGGAGCGACAATGCACGCCGTCTGCGCGCACGTATGCAGGCCCTGTGCAGCTGGATGCCGGAGCTATCCTTGCCGGATGTTTCCGATAGCGCCTTGCTTGCTTCGCTCGACACCTGGCTTGGCCCTTACCTCACCGGCAAGCGGCGGCTCGATGTATTAAGCCCTGACGAACTGACGCAGGCACTCGCCAGCCTGTTCGACTACGAGCAGCGGCGACAGCTCGACAGCCATGCACCCGATAGTCTCACCGTGCCCAGTGGCATGACGCGGCGCCTGGACTACGCGCCGGACGAACCGCCGGTGCTCGCAGTCAAGCTGCAGGAGTTGTTCGGTCTGGCCGATACGCCACGCGTCGCGGCGGGACGCATGCCGGTGACCTTGCACCTATTGTCGCCTGCCGGCCGTCCGATCCAGGTCACCCAGGATCTGAAGGGTTTCTGGGAACGCACTTACCCGGAAGTCAAGAAAGAACTGAAGGGCCGTTATCCCCGGCATCCCTGGCCAGACGATCCATGGAGCGCCACGCCGACCCATCGCGCCAAGCCACGCGGAACCTGAGCCGCTATAGTTCATCGATTCAGGCAGTTATCCAAGGAAAATGTTTCGTGCAACTACAGGCCGTATTGTTCGATCTCGACGGCGTACTCGCCGATTACGACCGCGATGGGCGCATCGCGCGCATGGCTGCTTCTGCGGGTGTTTCGGCTGAGACCATGCAGTATGCCGTTTATGGTTCGGGTATCGAGCTGGCTGCCGATTCCGGCACGGGTTACGACCCCGATACCTATCTCGCAGCGATCAGCCGCCTGGCCGGCGCGACGGTAACGCGCGAAGCGTGGATCGCAGCGCGCCGGGACGTGACACGGCCTCGCGCATGGATGCTCAAACTGGCAGCGAACCTGATACAGGGAGGTGTGGCGGTAGGCATGCTCACCAACAACACATTGATGTTCGGCGAATCGGTGCGCCAGGTGGCGCCCGATTTATTTCCGCTATTCGAAGGCACGGCGTGGACCAGTGCCGAGTTCGGTACGCGCAAGCCGTACACCGATGTCTACGAGCGTTGTCTTGCACGCTGGGACAAGGATCCGGCGGCTACTTTGTTCGTCGACGATCTGGAAGAGAACGTGGTCGGGGCGGAGCGGGCGGGGCTCATGGCGCATTGGTATCGCGATCGTGCCGGATTCGCAGCGACGATGTGGCGGTTTGGTTTTGTCGTGGGGGAAACGGTTTAGTTGGAGAGCCCCAACCCTCCCCCGGCGAAACCCGGGGAGAGGGTCGGAGTGAGGGGGCTCTTCAGCTCAACCCGGCGGCCCAAACACCGCCAACCACCGGCCGCGCCACGTCTCAGCCCGACGCAGCGCATGCCACATGCCGATCCATCCGTGAAAAGCAATGCGAAACGGGTTGTTGCTGAGGATCGGATGCACCAATCCATATTTGCATGGCTCGTCATCGCGTTCGGCTACGAACGTGCCGAACAGCCGGTCGAACACGATCAGGATGCCGCCATAATTTTTATCGATATAGGCAGCATTGCTGGCGTGGTGGACACGATGGTGCGCCGGTGTATTCAACACCCATTCGAGCGGTCCGAGTCGCGGTACCAGCTCGGTATGCAGCCAGTACTGGTAAAGCAGGTTGATCGCTACCGCCGCGAGAATCGCGGGCACTGGAAAACCAAGCAGCGCCAGCGGCGTAAAGAAGATCGCGGCACTGCTGATTCGCGCGGTCCATCCCAGGCGATAGGCCGCCGACAGATTGAAACTATTGCTGGAATGGTGCACGCAATGCGTGGCCCAGAACCAATGCACCCGATGATCGGCGCGATGCATCCAGTAGTAAAAGAAATCCTGCAACAGGAATAACAGCGGCCAGGACCACCAGTGATGCATCGAGACGGTAGCGATCCGGTAGCGATAGGCAAAAGTGAAAAGAACGCCTGCTATACCCAAGCCCAGCAGGCGCGTAACAAATAATCGGCCGATAGCATCGCCTAGCGAAGCGAAATACGCCGGCCAGTCATAACCGCCTGCGCGGTTTCGCTGCAGATACCAGCCTTCGAGTGCCGCCAGTAGCATGAATAGCGGCAAGATCGGCAACACATAACGCGGCAACGCATCCATGGAGTCGTCTGCCTTTTCAGTTGCCGCGCATCGAGGCCAGGTACCTGCCGATTTCCTGCAGCGTCACTTTGCCGTCGTGGTCGGTATCGATATCGTCGAAATGCTGTGCGACGCGTGGCATGGCCTTGGCTTCTTCGCGATCCAGCGCACCATCGCCATTGGTATCGGCTTTGTCGAAGCGCTGTTTGATTTCCGCGATGGCGCGGCCGCGATTGTCTTGCGAGGTCTGCGCAGCGACGGCGAGTGGAGCGAGGGCCAGCAGGGCGATGAACAGGGATGTGAGGCGCATGGGGACGGTCTCCGTTGAGATGGGAGACACGATAGAGATTACGACCGCCGAAGGTTTGTCGCCTTCGTTGAAGGTTGTAAGCAGATGTGTCTAAGTGCGCGCTGGAAGGCGAAGGCCGGCTTCGAAACCGCCATCGGGACGATTGCGCACGCTGAGCGAGCCGCCATGCTGCGTGGCAATGCGCTTGACGCTGGCCAGGCCCAATCCGCTGCCGAGTGCGTCGCTGCGTGCCGGATTACCGCGCACGAATGGCTCGCCCAAGCGTTCGAGCAGATGCTCCGGTGCCCCTGGCCCGCTATCGACGATAAGCAGTTGCCACTGGCCGGCATCGAGCGACAAGCTGGCGCGATAAGGCGCTTGCCCGTGGCGCAGCGCATTGCGAACCAGATTATCGATGGCGCGTCGCAGGGCCAGCGGATGGCCTTGTAGCAGCGCGTGTCCCGGCGCGTCGATTTCCCATGGCGGCCCGCCGTTACCGCGATTGAGCGCCAACAGTTCGCGCAGCAATTGCGCCAGATCCACGGGTGCGGCAGGCTCGTCGCTGCCGTCGCGGATAAAGCCGATGAACTGCGCGCTCATCGCGTCGATTGCATCGATATCCGCCTCCATGCCTTCACGCAACGTGTTGTCGAGCGCGTCGCCCGACAGCGCCAGGCCAAGCCGCAGGCGCGCCAGCGGTGTGCGCAAATCGTGCGAGAGTGCCGCCAGCATGACGTCGCGCTCGCGCGCATTGCTGCGTACCTCAGCCGCAGCGCGCGACAACGCCGCATTCAGTTCCACCAGTTCGCGCACCGAATGCCTTGGCAAGGGCGGTAACGGCGTGCCGGCGACGACAGCCGGTGCGGCCTGGGCCAGCCGTCGCAGCGGCTCGGTCAGGCTGCGCGCATAGGCACTGGCCATGAGCAGCACGATCAGCGCGGCGGCGCCGATGGTGATGACCGCCGAGCGCATCAGCGGTGCGCGCAAAGCCACCATGGGCACACCGATCCAGCCGGTGCCCGGCGGCGAAGCCTTGAGCCAGAGCACGGGGCGGCGCAGGCCGGCGATATAGGGCTCGCGTCCGGGCCAGCGCGAAGCGATTTCATTGATGACATTGCGCACGACGCGCAACGCTGGCAGATGTCCCTGCGGCGGTGTCATGGCGTGCTGTACGCCCAGATCGGCAAGCTCTGTCTCGCGGCCCTGTGCCAGCAGCACATCGGCAGCGGAAATCTGTACCGCGACCGCATGCGAGGAGAACTCGCTGCTCATGCGGCTACTGGTCATGGCCAGCGCGATCGCGCCGAACACCACCACGAGGCCGATCGTTCCGGCGAGCAGCCATGCAAGCCGGGTGAACAGGCCGCTGGGCTTGGCGTTCATGGCGGCGCGCCTTCGGGCACGAAGACGTAGCCATGCCCCCATACGGTCTGCAGCCAGCGCGGCTGTTTGGGATCGTCTTCGATCAGGCGGCGCAGGCGACTGAGCATGACATCCATGCTGCGATCGAAGGCATCGTGCTCGCGTCCGCGTGCAATGCTCATCAGTTGATCGCGTGTCAACGGCTGACCGGGGCGCTGCACCAACGCGGCCAGTACGGCAAATTCGCCGGTCGTCAGGCGCAGCGCTTCGCCGTTGCGCAACAGCCGTCGCGTATCCAGTTCCAGCACGAAATGACCGAAGCGCACGCTACCGGCGTCGGGCAGCGGTCCGCCGGGTGCAGGGCGACCGCGCCGTAATACTGCGTTGATGCGTGCCACCAGCTCGCGCGGATTGCCTGGTTTGGGCAAGTAGTCGTCAGCGCCGATTTCCAGCCCGACGATGCGATCGACATCGTCGCCGCGTGCGGTGAGCATGATGATCGGCGTGACGACACCCTGGCCGCGCAGACGCCGACAGATGGATAATCCATCTTCGCCGGGCAGCATCAGATCGAGCACGATCAGGTCGACGTGCCGTCGGCTCAGTTCACGGTCCAGCTCGCGCCCGTCGCCGACCGCGCCGACCTGGAAGCCCTGTTGTTCAAGGTAGCGTTGCAGGAGTTCGCGCAGGCGGCGGTCGTCATCGACGATGAGGATCTGGGTAGGGGCGGTCGCAGAGGTCATGGGGCGATTCTGCCGCGTGGCGAGCGGCCCGGCGAGCGCATTTGTAAGCAGATGTTTCCAGGCTTGCCGCCGGCAACATCCATTTGCATTCGCTTGCCCTTGCGATACGCCTGCGCGGCTGCTTCCAAGGAGGATGGGCACCCGGGGGCATCCGCCCGACTTCAGAGGAGGTTTTGCATGAACAAGAGCTTCGCGATAGGTATCGCCGTGGCGCTGGCCATCGGCTCGGTCGCGCAGGCCGACGCGGCCGGCCGTTTCGTCGCTGGCGGCATCCGCGGGCGCGCCGGTGGCGGTGTTGTCGCCGGGCATGCTGGCGGTTTTCGCGGACCGAACGGTGCTGCGGGGATCCATGGCCGGCGTACGGTGACAGACGGGCAGGGCAACGCTCATACCGGCAGTGCCGGTGCGTGGCGCGGGCCTGATGGCGGCACGGCCACGCGCTCGGGTGAAACCACTCGCAATGCCGATGGCTCGGCGCAGCATCAGTCCGGCTTCCATGCCAATGGACCGAATGGTGGCAGCGTCAGCAGTAACGGTACGGCGACGCGTAATGCCGACGGTAGCGGCAGTTTCGATCGCCAGACGACGGCTACCGGCCCCAATGGCGGTACTTATAATCGCTCGACCAGTGGCGCGACAGGACAGGGCGTGACGCGCTCGACCCAGGCTACCGGTGCCAATGGCAACAGCTATTCGGGCCAGACCACCGTCAGCAAGGACGGCATAACTCATACCGGCGGCTGTACCAACGCGGCCGGTGAAGCGATCTCCTGTCATTGAAGCGCGAGAAGATCGGTAGCCAGGAGGCTCTGGTGAAATGACCTCAAGGAACTTCGAATAACCTGGCGTGGCCTGTTACTCGTGAGGTTGCCCTAGCCCCCTCTCCCGTCGAAACCAGGAGAGGGGGCGCAAGTGGAGCAGGTGCGAAGGGCTGAGGTCAGCCTCAGCGCGCTTCCTCATTCCATGCCTCGTCCAGATGAAAGCGTCAGGGTGAGTTGCAGACAAGAGATCGGTGACACTTCGTGAGGAACGGCCCATGTATCGAAGCCTGATGGCGCTCGTGTTGCTCTGTATCGCAGTCGACTCGCGCGCACAAGACATCAAGACGTGGCATGACATTGCCTATGGCGATGCGCCAGCCCAGCGCCTGGATGTCTATGCGCCCGTACACGCGCGCGGCGCGCCGATCGTCGTGATGGTGCATGGCGGCGGTTGGACGATCGGCGACAAGCGCAATCCGGGCGTAACGGGGCTCAAGCAGCCGCATTGGAACGCAGCCGGCTATGTTTTCGTCTCGATCGATTACCGCATGCTGCCCACCGCCGATGTCGTGGTACAGACCGAGGATGTCGGCCGTGCTTTGGCCTATGTGCAGAAACACGCGGGAGCATGGGGAGGCGACGGTCGCCGACTCATTTTAATGGGTCATTCCGCCGGCGCGCATCTGGTTGCTTTGCTCGCCGCCGATCCGCAGCTGGCATACGCGCAAGGCGCGGCATCGTGGCTGGGTACGGTTGCGCTGGACAGCGCCGCCTACAACGTTCCGCGCATCATGACGCTGCCACATGCCGCGCTCTATGATCGGGTATTCGGCAAAGACGAAGCCTATTGGCGCAAAGTGTCGCCGCTCGATCGGCTGCACGGTTCGGTCCAGCCGCTGCTGCTGGTCTGCTCTTCCGAGCGATTGCTGTCCTGCATGCAGGCACGGACATTCGCCGACGCCGTGCTCGCCAAGGGAGGCCGCGCGCAGGTACAGCCGGAAGCCCTCACGCATGCGCAGATCAACGCCGAACTCGGTGGCGATTCGGATTACACCCGCGCAGTGGATACTTTCTTTCGGTGGCTGGGCCTGCCTTGAGGCTGGCCCAGCGCGGGCGGTCAGTTGGCTTTCTTGCGGCCGAACAGCTTGGCGATGGCGCCGCCGATGGCGGCCACGCCGACCACGACAAATTTCTTGAGCGCCAGCAGCATGATGCCCAGCTTGGCGAACAGGCCGGCCTTCGCGGCGATGCCGCCGGCAACCAGGGCGCCGATTCCGTAGGCGGCCAGCTTGTCGGTGCTGGAGTTGTAGTCCGTATAGCGGCTGCCCGGATCGAATTCGGCCATCGACACGACGTCGGGCATGTCGGTGCGGATCTGGGCCAGCTCGCTCATCGGCGCCACGGCATTGAGCGAAAGATAACCATGACGGCCGAGTACGCGAATGGCGTAGTTGAGCGTACGGCCTTCATCTTTGCCATCGCTACCGGTGAACTTCAGATCGCGTGCCCAATACAGTTTATGCGAGCTGCTTTCATAGCGTGGCGGCTCGGCCCAGCCCATCAGTTCGACCGCCGGGTAGCCCTGCTTGAGGCGCTCGGCATTGGCATCGTGCGCCGCTTCCTGCATGTTCTTGAGCATGTCGGCGTAGTCGATCTTGGCCGCATCCTCATCGGAAACATAACCGTCGGACGAGTAGGTCACGACGACGGCCCAACCGTTTTTTTCCAGCAATATGTTTGGGTCGGTGCCGGGCATGATCATGCCCAGGACTTCGCTGTCCGGCGGGTTATCCCATAATTGAGTCAAAACCTTCTGGGCGTCGCCTGCATCGAGATAGCTATAGTCGCTGCCGAGCTTCAATGTGGCATTGGCTTCGGTAATGGCGACGTCACCGGTTTTCGGATGCAGCGATTTGAGAATCGACTCGGCCTTGGTATCGGCCTGAGTATGGTCTTCGGCGTGCGCGGGCGGCACGAAGGCGAGCGCGGCCAACAGGCCCAGCGCCGCCAGGAAGGACTTGCTTGTCATGAGAATTCCTGTCTGCGTAGAAGGGCCGCTCCCCCACGGCGCGGCCCGCGGGCCTTTTTAGCAGGCCGGGGCGGTCGACGCCACTATTT
>NZ_DATCRY010000065.1:0-22891 GCF_036568765.1 Dyella sp.
CCGCCTCGATCAGAAACTGCATGTAGACCTCGCGTCGCGATGCGCCAAGAGCGCGGCGTACACCGATTTCGGCCGCCCTGCGCATGAACTTGGCCAACAACAACCCAACGGTGTTGACAAGGCAGATGGCAAAGAAGCCGAGCGCGACAGCCAGCGAGATGCGGCTCTCCGGAGGCACGACCTTCTCGTAGTCCAGCCACTCGGTCACGTTCTGCAACCGATTGTTCGGTGCCCATTGAAACCGGCCCGCCTGTTGCTGTCCGTCGGCGTAGCTGTGCAGGAACTGGCGGTAGCGTTCGACTTCGGCCGGACTATCCAGCTCCACCCACATCGTCACCCAGACACACTCGCTGCGCAGCCAGCCATCCCAGCCCGAACTGAGGGAGCCGGCGCCGCCGCAACTGTTGCGGCCGCCTGTGTCGATCTTCAGATCGATCGCCTTGTTGAACGGCACATACACTTCCGACGCATCGCCGATGCCGTTGTCGGTGAACATACTGAACAAATCGAAGTAGCGCGGTTTCGGATTCCAGTGATCGGTGACGCCTACGATGCGATATGTACGTCCGCGCAGATTGATTTCCTTGCCTACGCTGTTACCGCCATGAAACAGCCGATCGTTCAAGTGCCGACCGATCACCGCAACATCGGCATGCGCATCGTCGTCTGCCTCGTTCCAGCCCGATCCGTATTGGAACGGCACATCGAACATCCGGAAGAAATCGCCTGTGGTGGCATACCCCCCCACATTGAAAGGTGTACTACTCACATCGTGATCGGGAATGACCGCCAGAGTTACATCATAGAAAATCGTCTGCATCCTGGCCTGATGTGCACGCATCAATGCCAGTGCGTCGGTATAGGTCAGCGCCTCCGGCGGCTCGCCGTTGCGATTGTGCTGTGGACCCCAGTTGTCGATCTGTGGCACGAGCAATCGATCGGACTTCTCTGGAATCGGATTGCCGGACACGGCGCGGAATACCGAATAGGTAATCATCGAGGCTGCCACGCCGAAGCCGATGGCCATGATCATCAAGGCGGTAAGCCACGGGTTGCGCTTCAAACTGCGCAGGCCAAGTTGAAAGTAGTAACCGAACATTTCTTCTCCCGCTCGATGAGCGTTCAGGCCGACCGCGTCGCTTCCACCGGCGATACTCGCGATGCACGCATGGCCGGTGCCAGCACCGCCCCCTGCCCAAGCAGCAGGAGCAGGACGATGCCACCAAAGACATAGAACAACGACAACCGGGCCATCTCGAATTGGCTGACCAGCCACAGGTTCATGCCTATCGCCAGGCCTGCGCCGACCACGACACCCACCAGGCCGATCATCAGGTTCTCGGTCATGAAGTAGCTGAGGATGTCGCGCTTGGTTGCCCCCAGTGCCCGGCGCACGCCAATCTGCTTGCGTCGCTGACCGACCCAGAAGCTGGTGAGACCGACAATGCCCGCCGCCGTAATCGCCAGCAGCATCAGGCAAACCACGCCCATCAGGATCGCCATGCCCCGATCGCTCTTGTAGGCCTGGTCGCGGACTACATCGAACGTGCGAATGCCACGTTCACCGTTGATCACGCGCATATGATTGTTCTTGAACAACGTGTCCTTCACCGACCTGGTGATCGCAGCGAGTTCGCCCGGTTTGGCGCGTACCAGGTAGACGGTGAAGTTGCTCTTGAGCTGCACCGGCAAGAGCACGGCATTGTCGTTGAAGTTGTCCGACCAGGTCCCGGACCACGGCACCTGCAAGCGCTCGACGATACCGATGATGGCACTCGGTGCGGTGTTGTCGCCAAGATAGAAGGGCTTACCAAGCGCCTGTTGGCCAGGGAAGAGTTTGTCGGCCAATGCCTTGCTGACAATGACGCCCGGTGACGGCGGGATCGCCCTTTGATCGGCAACTACGACTTCGCTGGCGTTGAAATTCCTGCCGGCGATCAGCTTCAGGCCCATCGTCGCCAATGCGTGCTCATCGCCGAAATATTGCGTAGTGTGCGCCATCGACTTCTTGGCATTCGGATCGACCTTGGCACCGGTGGACCAACCGCCGCCGCGCAACGGATACGAGTTAGTCGCATACGCGTCCTCTACGCCAGGGATCTGACGCAACGCCAGCACATCGGAACGAATCAAAGGCGCGGTATCGAGATCGTTGACACCGACGAAGCGGTTTTGCACCGTCAGCAGGTCGGTCTCGACCATGCCCGTGGGTCGCTGCAGGCGGTTGACACGCTGCTGAATGATAAAGAGCGCGTTGCAAACGATCGCCAGAGTGAGCGCGATTTGCAGGGCGATCAGGATGGTGCCGGCCTTGTGCCGCTTGAGGGCGACGAGAATGGGCTTGATCTGCAACATGATCGTCTCCGCTCAATTGGATTTCAGTTGCCAGGCCGGCTGCACTTGCGCAGCACGCCAGGTCGGATAGAACGCGGCCAGCACCGTGGACAGAATGGCCACCAGCAAGGTCAGCAGGATCAGTTCCGCATCGAGCCGAGCCAATCGCGCAATCTGCGGATCGAACACCAGGTTCACGCCAAGCACGCCCACACCCGTAAGCAACAAGCCCAGAACGCCGCCGGCCAGGCCGACGGTGCCTGCCTCGATCAGAAATTGCATATAGATTTCGCGGCGGGACGCGCCCAAGGCACGGCGCACACCGATCTCCGACGAGCGGCGCATGAACTTGGCCAACAGCAAGCCCACCGTGTTGACCAGGCAGATCAGCAGGAAGCCCATCGCCACCAGCAGGGAGATCTTCGATTCCGGCGGCACCACCTTCTGCACATCCAGCCACGTCATCACGTCATTGAGTCGGACATTGGGGGCCCAACGGAAACGCCCCGCACGCTGCTGCTCGGCGGCATAGCCCGTGAGGAATTGCTTGTAATTATCGGCATCGGCCTTGGAAGGAAGCTCGGCCCAGAACTGGATCCATACGCACTCCGAACGTACCCAGTTATCCCAGCCGTCGCCCGGATCCTTGTTGCAGTTGTTGTTGCCGGCGGTCGAGACCTTCAGATCGATGGCGCGAGTGAACGGAATGAACAGCTGCGTAGGGTCGTCGAAGCCGGACGTGTTGACCGGATCGAAGAACACCGGCTGCGGATTCCAGGTGTCGATGACACCGGCGATGCGGTAATTGCGGTTATCCAGATTGATCTCGCGTCCCACGCTATTGGCACCGTGGAACAGGCGCTCGTTCAGGTTGCGGCTGATCACGACGACCGCGGCATGCGACTCGTCGTCGGCCGCTGTCCAAGGGCCGCCATAAAGGAATGGGATATCGAACATGGCAAACGCGTCGCCATAGACCGCATAGGAGTTCTCCTGGAACGGCAGGATGTTCGCATCGGCCGGCACCACGGAGATCGAGATCGGATAGAGCGCCGTCTGCCGTGTCGCCTTGTGCGCACGCATCAATGCCATGGCGTCCGTATAGGTCATCGCCGAGGGCGGCTCGCCCTTGTCGTTGTCTTCAGGACCCCAGTTATCGATCTGCGGTGCGAACAGCACCGATGATTTCTGTGGGATCGGGTTGTTCGATGTCGCCCGGAACACCGAATACGTCGTCATCGACGCCGCCACGCCGAATCCGATGGCCATCACCATCAGAGCGGTCAGCACGATGTTCCGTCGGAGGCTGCGCAGGCCAAGCTGAAAATAGTAAGCAAACATCGGCGGGTGCTCGGTGAGGTGTCGACAAGCTCGCGCGAACGCGAGGGGCGATGGGCTTCCCTGCCCTTCCTGTGCGCGTCAGACCGACGAGCGGGCGGCCTGGTGGGCGTGGAAGCGCGGATCCTCGGCCAGATCCACGACCTGACCGTCGATGATGTGCACATTGCGCTGCGCGCGGGCGGCAAGCTCAGGATCGTGTGTCACCATCACGATGGTCGCGCCTTCGCGATGGATCTCCTCCAGCAACTCCATCACGCCGCGGGCCATCTGCGTATCCAGGTTGCCGGTCGGTTCGTCGGCCAGCAACAAGCGCGGCGTGCCGGCGAGCGCACGTGCAATAGCGACGCGCTGCTGCTGACCGCCGGACAGTTCGGCCGGGTAATGCTTGGCACGCGATGCCAGGCCGACGCGCTCGAGTGCATCCATAATGCGCTGCTTGCGCTCGGCCGCCTTCATGCCGCGATAGCGCAACGGCACTTCCACATTATCGAAAACATTCAGATCGGGAATCAGATTGAACGCCTGAAAAATGAAGCCGATCTTCTCGTTGCGGATCTTCGAACGCGCGTTGTCGTCCAACCGGCTCACTTCCACGCTGTCGAGGTGGTATTCGCCGCCAGTGAAGGTTTCCAGAAGCCCCGCGATGGTCAGGAAGGTGGTCTTACCCGAGCCGGACGGGCCGGTCACCGCGACGAACTCGCCTTCGTTGACGTTGATATTGAAATCGCGCAGCGCATAGGTCTCCACCACTTCGGTGCGATAGACCTTGGACAGATGAGTCATTTTCAGCATGATGTTGAGTCCTTCGGTGTTGAGTGGTGGACGTCTTAGCGGCTGATGGCTACGCGCGCCGCATTCTTGAAATTGTCGGTGCCGGAGATCACGATCCGATCGCCTTCCTTCAGGCCGTCGAGGATCTCGACTTTGTCGATACTGCTGGCACCTGCGCGGATCGGCTTCTTCTCGGCGATGCCGTCATGCACGACGTAGGCATAGTTGCCGCCGGATTCGTCGACGAACGAACCGCGCTGGACAGTCAGGACATTGTCGCGACGGTCGAGCAGCACGCGCACCGACAGGCGTTGGTTCTGGCGCAGCTGCTTGGGCGTCGTGCCTTCGAAGCGAAGACGTGCAGCCACCTCGCCGTTGACGACTTCCGGCGAGATGGCACTGACCAGGCCTTTCCAGGTGTTGCCATTGCCGGTAATTTCGCCGCTCATGCCGATGCCCAGGTCACGAGCGAAACTCTCCGGCACTTTCATCTCCACTTCCAGCGCGGACAAGTCGATCACGCTCAGCAGCTGCGCGTCTTTGGCGACCGTGGCGCGCTCGGCAATGAACAACTGGCCCACCTGGCCGTCGACCGGCGAGCGCACGTTCAAGTCTTCGACTTGCCGTTGGAGATCCTTGACCAGGATCAACTGGCGATCGTGGGCGAGCTTCTTCGACTGGATATCGAAATTGAGGCTGTCGTTATCCATGCCAAGATCCGCCTTGGCGTGCATCGCCGCAATCTGCGATTTCTTCAGCGTGTCCTTGGCTTTGTCTACGTCCATGCTCGGCACGGCGCCCTGCGTGAATGCTTTCTGGTAGCGGGCCAGATCGCGCGTAGCGGTTTCCTCGTCGATCTGCGCGTTGTCATTGGCCTTCTGCAGCTCGCCGCGCTTCTTGCGCGCGTCGATCTGTGCACGCAGGTAGTCCACTTGCATGGCGTCGGCGGCGCTTTGCTCCTGCGCCAGCTTGTTGACCAGCTCGGGACTGTCGATCGTGGCCAGGATCTGCCCTTTCTTTACCTGATCGCCCGCATGCACCTTCAGCACGACCGCACCGCCGTAGGTGGCGTACATGGTGGGGCTGACTGCAGCCACGACCTTGCCTTCGGCAGCGATATCGCGCACGAACGGCCCGCGCTCGACCGTGCCGAAGGACAAGCGCGATGCGCTTACCGACGCATCGGCCGAAAAAATGCGCCCAGCCTGGGGCAACACCAAAATGCCCACGACCACAACGGCCGCGGCAATGCCGATCCACAAGAAGCGGCGCTTGCGGTTGGGTTTGACTTCGACCAGGCGGTCTTGTGCGGAAGTGTCGCGAATCATCGAGTTGTCCCTTTAAGGCCGCGGACAACGCAGCCCCCGGGGACAGATAGAGCAATCCGCGTGCCAGCGGCGGCACCCGAAAAAAAATCGCTTTGGATCAATGAGCTAGACAGTCATCCATGGCACGTTGCGCTGTCCGCGGACAGTCGACGGACAAACGGACAAGCGTCCGGACGCTTAAAACACCGGCACACCCACCTCGCGGGCAACATCGTTGGCGACGCCTTGGCCGAGCGCGGACAGCTCCGTGGATTCGTCAGCGCCAAGCAGCATCAGGCCGCCAAGCCGGCGCTGACGGAATTGCAGTGGCGCCGCCATGGCGCAACGCATCGGCTGCAACATGCGCAAACGCGGCGCGGTGTTCAGGGCAACGGCGGTACCCAGTAGCGCATCCCACGCCAGGTAATCGGTGTCCGGCAGCAAATACAGGCGGGCTAGCCACGCGCCATGCGGATCGAAGCACTCGATCCACTCGCGCGGCCCTTCCGGGCCCACCTCGCTGATCGCGGCGATCCAACAGCAACGCAGTAGTGGCGCCAGCTCGATACGTTCAGCCACCCAGCTTGGCAACGGTGTATGCGCATTGCATAACGCGGTGGCCGACGGCAAGTAAAGCACCGTCCCCAGGGACGGTAATTGCGCGGCAAGTCGCGTCGGGGCCGTACGCAGCCAGCGGCGGTGCCGGCTCGCCGAGGGTAAGCAGGCGTGGATCGAGGCACAGGAAAACCAGCCGAACATAGCGATGCTCCATGGAGACAACCCGGCTGGGCGCCGCGGCGGACGCTGGCGATAGGCTTGGGGGCGGCAAGGTTGCCGCACGCCGGATAGGAAAAAAGCGGGCATCCCTGCCCTCGGGGGAGTTACTTGGTCAGGATCAGTTTGTCGTTGCGGGTCAGGCGCAGGTGGTACTCGCTGCCCTGATGTTGGATAACCAGCTCGCGCGCGCCGTCGAGCAGCAATTGGCTGGATATCTTGCGCGCCGTGGAGGCCACCGCCTGGGTAGCGGCATTGGCCGCCTGGCCGATCGCACGCAGCGGCTGGGCATCGGTGACGCGTCGGTGCAGGGTCAAGGTGGACATCGAACAGGCTCCGCTGTCAGTCATGAGGCGTAGCCGATGATAATGATTCTCATTTGATAGTCAAGCACTCTGGCGGCGATTGACCGGGGCTATCGCGGCTGGCTTATCCCGACCCGGTCTAGAGCACGCATCGAATGCTCCCTCCCGTATGGAACAGGAGGGGAAGCAGCACGTCTTTCTGCGCCAGGGAATAGCTCAATACATCCCCCGCGATTTCACCCCACCGCCGCCTCAATCGCGGCCAAGACTTCTCCTTGCAACTTCGGCAGCAGATCCAACGCGTCGAGGTTGTGCGCCAACTGCTCCTTCCGGCTCGCGCCGAGCATCACGGTAGAGACATTCGGATTGACCAGGCACCAGGCAATCGCTAATTGCGTCAGCGATACCCCGAGCTGATCGGCGATCGGCTGCAAGCGACGCACTTTGGCAATGCGCTCATCGCCCTGCCCCAGCACACCTTCGCGCAACCACTCGTAGCCGGGCTGCGCAAGGCGCGAATCCGCCGGAACGCCATCGTTGTATTTACCCGTAAGCAGACCCGAGGCCAGCGGCGACCAGATCGTCGTACCCATACCGAAGTGACGATACAAAGGCGCGTATTCGCGCTCCACGCGCTCGCGATGCAGCAAGTTGTATTGCGGCTGCTCCATTACCGGCGCATAGAAATGCCCATTCTTGGCAATGTGATGCGCCTCTTCGATCTGCGGCGCCGCCCACTCGCTGGTACCCCAATAAAGCACCTTGCCCTGGCGCACCAGCGTATCCATCGCCGCTACTGTTTCGGCAATCGGCGTATCCGGATCGGGACGATGGCAGAAGTACAGGTCGAGATAATCCACGCGCAAGCGTTGCAGTGCTTGATGGCAGGCCTCGATCACGTGCTTGCGCGACAAACCGCGCTGCGTCGGCAAGGGCTTGTCGACCGCTCCGAAATACACCTTGCTCGATACGCAGTAGCTATCGCGCGGAAAACGCAGATCGGCCAGCACATCGCCCATCACCTGTTCGGCGATACCATTGTTGTAGGTCTCGGCGTTGTCGAAAAAATTGACACCGCGGTCGTGCGCAAGCGCAAGCATGTCACGCGCCGCAGACCGATCGACCTGCGTACCGAAGGTTACCCAGGCACCGAACGAAAGCGCGGACAGTTGCAGGCCCGAACGGCCCAGGCGGCGATATTGCATGGCAGATTCCCCGTGAGAACAAATGGCGGAGCATCCACTATAGGGGATGCCTCGTGGATGAAATGTTTTTCATGCGCCTAACGCGCCAGGAAATAGCCCAACACGATCAGCGCTATGGCTGCAAACACGCCTGCGATGACATCGTCGACCATGACACCGAAGCCGCCTTTGACGCGCCGGTCCACCCAGCCGATCGGCCAGGGTTTGGCGACGTCGAATACGCGGAAAAGTACAAAGCCCCCCGCGAGCATCCACCACGAGAACGGCAAGAACAACGCAGGCAGCAAGGCAATCCACTGACCGACGAATTCATCCCACACCAGGCTCCGATGATCGTCGACACCCAGCCGCTTGCCGGCCGTGTCGCAGGCCCATACGCCAAGCGCAAAAGCCATCGCAAGTAGCAGGAGATAGGCTGGCCAGGGCCAATGGCGCAGCCACCACCAGGGCAGCAGTGCGGCGAGCGAACCGAAGGTGCCTTGCGCCACCGGCATCAAGCCGGAGCCGAAACCGCAAGCCAGCCAGCCGTCCGGCGAAGCCAGCAAGGCACGGCGTTGCTCGGCGCTCAGGCGCTTGCGATCGCTCATCGGGAGAAATGCTCCCAGCCGCGCCGCGACGTATCGAGCCATTGGCCTTGCGCGTCGCGTACCTGTACGCCCTGCCCTTCGACCACGCGACCGATACGCGTCGCGCCACAACCCATCCGTGCCAGATCGGCCATCGCCTCGGCCACATGAGCGGCCGGAACGGTAAAGCAAAGCTCGTAATCGTCGCCGCCGCTCAACGCGAAATCGCGCGCCGTCGTGTCGCCGAACAAACTCAACATCGCCGACGAGTGCGGCAAAAGGCCGGCTTCGATTTCTGCACCGACGCCACTGGCAATGCAGATATGGCCGAGGTCGGCCAACAAACCGTCGGACACGTCGATACAAGCATGGGCGATATCGCGCAACGCCATGCCTGCGGCCACGCGCGGCGCCGGCCGGTTGAGACGGCCAACGAGATAATCGCGATGCGACGAAGCCTCGACAGCGTGTTGCAGGCAATAGAGTCCCGCCGCGGCATCGCCCAAGGTGCCGGTCACGAGGATCGCATCGCCCACGCGTGCCGCTGCGCGCGTGAGCGTCTTGCCCGGCGGCGCGAAACCATGCACGGCTACGCTGACGGTCAGCGCGCCGCGCGTGGTATCGCCGCCGACCAAAGCCAGGCGATAAGGGCGTGCCAATTCGGCGAAGCCCTCGGCAAACCCGTCCACAAAATCCACGTCGGCGTGCGGCATGGTCAACGCCAGCAGCGCCCATGCCGGGCTCGCGCCCATCGCGGCCAGGTCGGAAAGATTGACCGCCAGCGCCTTCCATCCGATATCCGCCGACGAGGTACCCGGCGGAAAGTGCACGCCTTCGACCATCGTGTCGATCGCAACGACCTGCTCCTGACCTGTCGGCAGTATCAATACGGCGGCATCGTCACCGATGCCGATGCGCACATCCTCGCGCCCCTGCGCGGTGCGCTCCCGTATGCGCTCGATCAGGCTGAATTCCATGGCGGGCGCCGCGCCGCTCAGTTGCGCTTTTCGACGCCGCGCAACTGGCTGGCGAGCTTGTCCAGCACGCCGTTGACGTAGCTATGGCCGTGATCGGCACCGAAGCGTTTGGTGACTTCGATCGCCTCATTGATGACGACGCGGTACGGCACGTCCTGGCGGAACTTCAATTCATAAGCGGCCAGGCGCAGAGCCGCGCGTTCGATCGGATCGATCTGCGCCACTTCGCGATCGATGAAGGGAGTCAGATCGTGGTCCAGCTCGTCGACGTGGCGTTCCACGCCGTTGAGCAGATCCTCGAAATACTCAAGATCGGCCACTTCCATATCCTGCTCGTGACGGAACTGCTCGATCACCGCGCTCATCCGGCTGCCGCTCATCTGCCAGGCGTACAGTGCCTGCAGCGCACGGCGGCGCGCACGCGAGCGCGCGGCCAGATCGATACCTTCCGGACGCTGGTTCATCACTTCAATCGCGCATAGAGATTGACCATTTCCAACGCGGCGATAGCCGCGTCGGCGCCCTTGTTGCCCGCCTTGGTGCCGGAACGCTCGATCGCCTGCTCGATGCTGTCGGTAGTCAGTACACCGAAGGCCACCGGCACGCCGGAGCTGTAGGCCGACTGGGCCAGGCCCTTGGCGCATTCGCCGGCGACATAATCGAAGTGCGGCGTGGCGCCACGGATCACCGCGCCCAGGGCGATCACGGCAGCGTATTTGCCGGAATTGGCCAGCTTGTGCGCGGCCAGGGCGATTTCCCAGGCACCCGGCACCCGGATCAGGTCGATCGCATCGTCCTTGACGCCATGGCGCAGCAGCGTGTCCTGCGCGCCCGACACCAGCGGCTCGACGACGAAGCCGTTGAAACGACCGGCAATAATGGCAAATCGGCCCTTGGGCGTGGCGAAGTCGCCTTCGATGATCTTCATGGCTTAAATGGTTCCTTCAAGGCGGGGCGCCCAAGATGGGCGGCTATTTTACGGGTTTTGGACCGGTGCGTGCCGACATCTCAGGGCACTGGCGCCAGATGGGGGTAACCTTCGATATCCAGCCGGGCGCGGACACCGTCCGCGCGCAGTCGGGCAAACGCCCCGAACGGGAGGGTGAACTTGTCCGGCACATGGCCGAACGGCAGGCCACGCAGCACCGGAATACCGGCTACGCGCTCGACCTGTGCGAAGGCGGCCTCCAGGTCGTAGCCGTTGTCGTAAGCGCTGGCCCGGCTCTGGCTGAAATCGCCCAGGATCAACGCGCGCTGCCGTTTGAGCACACCGGACAAGTGCAGGTGATAGAGCAGGCGCTCGATCCGGAAAGGCGGCTCGGCGATGTCCTCGACAAACAGGATGCCACCGTCGATGCGCGGGAAATACGGCGTGCCCAGCAGGCTGCAGATCATGGCCAGATTGCCGCCCCACAGCACACCTTCGACCGTGCTTTCGGCCGTGCAGGCCCAACTCGCCTCCGTCACCGACGCGCGTACCGTGCGCCAGAAATGGGGCAACGTCAGCCCGCTGAGCGTCTCGGCGCCGAAATCCGGCCCCAGCATCGGCCCGCCAAACGTGATGAGCCCGGCGAGTGCATATAGCGCCATCTGGATCGCGGTGAAATCGCTGTGCCCCGACAGGACGATGGGTGCACCGGCCAGGCGTTCGCGCAAGGCGTCGTAATGCAGGTGCTCGAGCAGACGCGTGGCGCCGTAACCGCCACGTACCGCCAGCAAGATATCGGGCAGCTGCTCCAGCCTGGCCAACGCATTCAGATCGGCGGCGCGCTCGGCATCGCTGCCGGCGAAGCGCAGTTCGGCACGATCGAGCACGCCGGTGCCATCGACCGTATGACCATCGGCGCGAAGGCGCTGCATGCCGCGTGCCATGGCAGCGCGGTCGTGGGGATAGCCGGAGGGGGCGATAAGGCGGATATGGGACATGCTGCCGATGGTGGTGGTTGGTGGGTGTCTGAGGGAAGGGCCTCTCACCGCCCCCCTCAGCGAAGCCTGGGGAGAGGGAGCTGACTGAGGCATGCCTCTGGGCGGTGCTGCGTCAGACGTGTTCGACCACGTCAAGGCCGAAGCCCGCCAGGCCAACGAGTTTGCGCGGGGTACCAAGCACACGCAGGTGCCGGATGCCCAGATCGGTAAGGATCTGCGCCCCCAGGCCGTGCTGGCGCCACTCCTGTTGCTGCAGCTCTTCCGGCGCCTGCTGCGACGGCTGACGGGTCAGGCGGCGTAGCAGGGCATCGGGCGTGTCTTCCCCGGATAGAACCAGCAATGCGCCACGCCCTTCATCGGCGATCCGCCGCAAGGCGGAGGTCACGGTCAAGCCCAGGTCGTCGCGCTGCAGATGCAGCACATCGGACAGTGTGTTGCGCATATGTACCCGTGTAAGCACCGGCGTACCGTCATCGACGGTGCCACGCACGAGGGCGAAATGCATGCCGTGGCGAATCGCGTCGCGATAGGCCACCAGGCGGAACGGCCCGAACTCGGTCTCGACCTCTTCTTCGTACACGCGCTGCACGGTCTTTTCGGTTTCCAGGCGGTAGCGGATGAGATCGGCGATCGAGCCGATCTTCAGGCCATGCTTCTCCGCGAATATCTCCAGTTCCGGGCGGCGGGCCATCGAGCCATCCTCATGCAGGATCTCGATCAGCACGGCCGAAGGCTCCAATCCGGCCAGTGCCGCCAGATCGCAACCGGCTTCCGTGTGGCCGGCGCGGGTCAGCACGCCGCCGGGCTGTGCGGTCAGCGGGAAGATATGCCCAGGCTGCGACAGGTCCGTCGGCTTGGCATCGCTTTTTACCGCCACCTGGATGGTGCGGGCGCGATCGTGCGCGGAAATACCGGTAGTCACCCCCTCGGCCGCCTCGATCGAAACGGTGAAATTGGTGTGGTATGGCGAGGTGTTGTCGCTGACCATCGGCCGCAACCCGAGCTGACGCGTGCGCTGTTCGGTAAGTGTCAGGCAGACCAGTCCGCGCGCCTCGCGCACCATGAAGTTGATGTCCTCGGGACGCACCATCTGCGCGGCCATGATCAGGTCGCCTTCGTTCTCGCGATCTTCGTCGTCGAGGATCACGACCATGCGGCCGGCACGGATGTCTTCAAGGATTTCGGGGATGGAATGGAATGCCATAGGGAAAGCTCGTTGTGGACTTGAATCCTGGGCCGCCATCGTGGCGGCGCAGGGTCGGAGATCAGGCAAAGCCGTGCTGTTTCAGGAAGGCCTCGTCCAGGCGTGGCTTCTCCGGGCTGGAGAGCAGGCGCTCGACATAGCGCGCGACCACATCCACCTCGATATTCACCGCGTCGCCCGGGCGACGCGCATGGAACGCTGTATGTGCCACGGTATGGGGAATAAGGTTGACTCCGAAACGGCAACCTTCCACCTCGTTCACCGTCAGGCTGGTCCCATCGATGCAGATCGAACCCTTGGCGGCAATATAGCGCGCCAGCGCGGTCGGCACTTCGAAGGTCCAGCGCTGCGAGCGCCCATCGGGGGCCACCGAAACGACCTTGCCCACACCATCGACATGGCCGGACACCAGATGCCCGCCCAGACGGTCGGCAAGACGCAGCGCTTTCTCCAGATTGACCGGATCACCAGCCTTGAGTGCGCCCAGCGTGGTCAGCGAAAGCGTCTCGTTGGAAACATCGGCGCTGAAGCCACGCGATTCCAGCGTCACCGCAGTAAGACAGACGCCGGACACGGCAATGCTATCGCCGAGCTGCACATCCGCGAGGTCGAGACCGGCCGTATCGACATGCAGGCGCACATCGCCACCGCGCGGTTCGAGTCGAGCCATACGGCCGACGGCCTGGATGATTCCAGTAAACATGAAACGTTCTCCTCGAGCAAAAAGAGAGAACGCCCCAAGGCATGAGGCCAGACGAACGGCGTCGCTGCCATCCATCTCGCCGTCTTCTTTCATCCGGACTATGAGCGGCTCCGAAAAGCTGCCTTACCGTCGGCTCCGGCATCGGACCGGATCTGCTGACCTCCCGGCACGGACCGGAAGCGCTCGCGGGCTCGTGCCCTTGAGGCACCTACCGCCGGTGGGGAATTCCACCCCGCCCTGAAGACGTCGTATTTTCGTGGTGTTGCCGGCGAGCCGGCCTGGGCATTCTAGCATCAACGGCTCAGGGCGGCCCTTTCCGTTTGTGCGCGGGGACGAACATGGCGTTGCACTACGGGCTTCAAATTGCCCGCTTGGCACGTGACCGTTGCTTTGCCCGTGGAGCGGCCGCTGAAGTGGCAGGAATCGGCTCGAAGAGCGCCTCGATGTCGTCTTCGGAGAATTTCACCGCGCCGGCCGCATCTTCCGACAGGATCGCCTCGGCCAGCACGGCCTTCTTCTCCTGCATCGCGACGATTTTCTCCTCGACGCTACCGGCGGCAATCAGCTTATAGACGAACACAGGCTTATCTTGCCCAAGCCTGTGCGCTCGATCGGTCGCCTGATTCTCAGCAGCCGGGTTCCACCATGGATCGTAGTGGATGACGGTGTCGGCGGTCGTGAGGTTGAGGCCCACACCGCCGGCTTTGAGGCTGATCAGAAAAAGCGGCACGCGGCCCTGGTTGAATCGCTTGATTGGTGTGACACGATTCGTTGTTTCCCCGGTCAGCATGACGTAAGTGATGCCCACCTCGTCCAATGCCGCCGCAATAAGGTCAAGCATGCCGGTGAATTGCGAAAACAGCAAAATCCGGCGACCCTCCCCGATCAGTTCGGGTAGCATGTCGAGCAACAGATCGAGTTTGGCAGACTCCTTGACGCGTGCGGCCTGCGCAATCTTGACTAACCGCGGATCGCAGCAGGTCTGACGCAGCTTAAGCAAGGCGTCCAGCACAATAATATGACTGCGCGCAAGACCTTTGGCGGCTACGGCCTCACGAACCTTTTTCTGCATTGCCGCGCGCACCGTTTCGTACAAGTCACGCTGCGCACCTTCGAGATCGACGGTGCGCAGAATCATCGTTTTGGGCGGCAATTCGGTAGCCACCTCATCCTTGCGTCGACGCAGCATGAACGGTCGGATGCGCCGCGCTAGCAGGTCTCGCCGTATGACGTCCCCGCTCTTTTCGATCGGCGTGCGCCAGATTCGCGTGAAATCCCGCCGGGAGCCCAGAAAGCCAGGCAAGAGGAAATCGAACTGAGCCCACAGCTCACCCAGGTGGTTTTCAAGCGGCGTGCCCGTCAGGCAAAGACGATGCCTTGCACGTAGCTCCCGAATGGCTGTCGCAGACCGGGTAGCGGCATTTTTTACGTACTGCGCCTCGTCCAGAATCAGCAGGTGATAGTCGTACTTGGCAAGCACATCCTGATCGCGCCACAGCAACGCATACGTCGTAAGAACGAGGTCATGCTCGCCGATCTGCGCAAAGCGTTCATGCCGCTCGGACCCATGTAAGTCCAGCACTCGCAGCGACGGTGCGAAACGCCGTGCCTCATCGCACCAGTTGTGCACGAGAGTCGTCGGCAGAACTATCAACGCAGGCCGGTCAAGCCTGCCGCTTTCCTTCTCGACCAGGATGTGGGCGAGCGTCTGAATGGTTTTGCCAAGCCCCATATCGTCGGCCAACACACCAGACAGATCGTGCTCGCGCAGGAATTGCATCCAAGCAAGCCCCTGACGCTGGTAGGGTCGCAGTTCGGCCATCAGCATGCTCGGAACAGGCACATCGGTGACACGGGGACCTGCCATCAGGCGCTGTGCTAGCCGACGAATCGATGCGTCGCCATGAAACTGCCAGCGTCCGGTCTGGTCCAGCGCATGGAGCCGCGCGGCATCCCAGGCGTAAATGCGCAGCCCTTCGCCCGGCGAATCGAACAGATCGACCAGCACGCGCACAACGGGTTTGATTCGATCGGCTCGCAGGCAAATTCGTTCGTTACGATCGGTTTTCAGCTCAATCGTTTCATCGTCGGTAATTGCATCGATCCGCCCGGAGAGCCAGCGTGCGTCGCGGCGAAAGAGATTGGACAGCAGAGGTTCCAATCGCACCGTGCGGCCGTTGACCGTGATCCCCATCTCGACATCGAACCAGCCGTCGCCGCTCTGATGAAGGCTGCCATCAATCGCATCGATCTCGATGACGTTGTGGCGGAAGGCCTCGCTCATCTCCACGCGCCAATGGCCTGCCCGAAGCTCGGGCACGATCCGTTTCATGACGTTCGCCCAGTCCTGCTCACGATCCGGCGTCAGCATGTCTGCCGGGAACGGGCGACCGCCCGGCCCATATCTGGTGCCTGTATTGCGAAACCCCGCCTTTTGCAACTCTGTGAGCCGCTTGCGCTCAAGATTAGTGTTCCGCCTGATCTGAACAACCGTGCCATCGGTACAACGAATCAACGTGGTGTCGCTGTAAGCGGGTAGCCTGTGCCCGGCATAGTCAAAGCTGACCGTAGCAAAATCGAACGGGGGCTCCGAAGTGGGTAGCGTATCGAGCATGAGTACAGGCTCCGGCGCTGACTCGACTACCTTTACCCACGACCTGTCGTGCGTGGGTGGAGCGGGTAACGCCGGAGCCACGTCACGCAGCACCATACCGACAAGCTCCGCTTCGTCCGAGGTAATGGCCGGTATGGAAAGGTAATCGGCCAATTGCTCCGCAGGCCAAGGCAGCGTAAGTGCGCCAGCTTCGCCAGTATTCGCATCGATATACCAGCACGGCTGGAGGGTAGTCAGCAGCAAACTGGCAGCGGGCTCCGCCTGCAAGGCAGGCCGCAGGCGGGCGTCCGATCGAGTCTCCCAGGCCAGTTTTCCATGACGTACCGAGCCGCCACGGATGGAATGAAGCGGACTTTTGTGGTGCGCATGGACGGGAATAAAAGCGGAGAAGGCACGCCCTGTAGCAACCATTCTGCCGAGAAGCTCCGCGCCCGTTGCACCTTGCAGGATAAAGTTGCCGTAGAAGCCATGCGAGCGTCCCCGCCATAATCCTCCGAGGACCGGCAGATCCTCCTCTTGTACGAATCTCGGAGGCTGCACCAAGGCACGCTCGACGTTATGCCACGTCTCGTCCACCGAGCAAATCGCGCCGTCGGCATCCACGCGCGCCTTACGAAGTGACACTTCGCAGCTGCCATCCTCCATACAATCGATCGCATAGGCCAGGACATGCGTCCGCTTGACCGCTTTCTTTTGGGTGGAAACACTTGCCTGAGCGCATCGAATGCGAAAACCTTCAAGCCAATTCACCAGCTCTGTGCGCACGCCTGTGGTGGTTGAATCGGGTTGTTGGGCCAAGCCAGCGATCAATAAAGCGACCACGTGCTTGCAGCCGTAACCCACCGGGCACGAGCACTCCCCTTCCACCCACATACTCTTTTTGCCAATGTCGCCGAATGCTACGCGCACCTCGTACGGATACTTACGCGTACCCTGGACACTGCCAGCAAGCGCATGCTCCTCAAGCCAGTACACATCGGAAACTGCGCTCACATAGTGCCGTGCCTTGGCCATGGTTTTGGCATCGAACCACTGTGCGATCTGGCTTGCATTGTAGGAAACGGGCATCGGCGAAGACATTCGGTTCAACAGTATGGATATACTAACGTCGTCAACACCTCATACCCCTGTCTTGTGGGTAACGAGCGGCAGAGGCTGTTCCCACAACACCCAGGCCATGCCTGGCTGCCCCTACGGGAGTGACGATACCGCACGCCAATATCTGCATGTATTCCCCGTTGGAAAACTATGGCGCGCCTGCGTCCTGCGGCCTCAAGGTCAGCCGAATATCCGGCCCGACCTGTCGCAGCTCCCGCAAATGCAGCGACCAGCGCTTGGACATGTCCATCAGCGCCGGCAATCCGAGTAGCGGCATGGCGTGATTACCCAGCAGCACGGGTGCGACGTAGATCAGCAATTCGTCGGCAAGGCCCGCCGCCACGAGCGAACCGCAAAGGGTTGGCCCCGACTCGACCTGCACTTCGTTGCAGCCATGCTCGGCAAGAATCTTCAGTACGGCAGCCAGGTCGAAACTGTGGCCGATCTCGGCGGTAGCTACACATTCGACTTGGGCAAAGCGACTGTCAGGCGTTACACCTGGCCCATGCAAGATGAGTGTCGGCATCTGTCCATCGAGCACTTGCGCCCCCCGCGGCGTGCGCAACAAGCGGTCAAGCACGACACGCGTCGGCAGCGCATGCGGTTCGTCCAGGCGCACAGTCAAACGCGGGTTGTCGGCCAGCACCGTGCCGCTACCGGTCAACACGGCCGAACTGCGCGCGCGCCAACGCTGTACGTCCTCACGTGCAGCCGCGCTGGTAATCCATTTGGATTCGCCGGTCGCCAATGCCGTGCGACCGTCCAGGCTCATCGCCAGCTTTACCCGCACCCAGGGCCGGCCACGCTCGATACGGCTGAAAAAGCCGATGTTCAATTCGCGCGCCGCCTCGCGCATCAGACCGACCTGTACCTCGATGCCGGCTTCGCGCAGCTTGGTCATGCCCCGCCCCGCCACTTGCGGAAACGGATCTTCGACGGCGACGACGACACGCGCTACCTCAGCCTCGATCAGCGCATCGGCGCACGGCGGCGTACGGCCATGATGCGCACAAGGTTCCAGCGTGACGTATGCGGTGGCGCCGCGAGCGCGTTCGCCGGCTTCGCGCAAGGCATGCACTTCGGCGTGCGGCTCGCCCGCCTTGCGGTGCCAACCGCTGCCGACCGCCTGCTCGCCGTGTGCGATGACGCAACCGACGCGCGGATTGGGCTGGGTGGTGAACAAGCCCAGCTCTGCCAGTCGCAGAGCATGGGCCATATGAAGGTGATCGACGGCGGAAAAGTTGGTATCGGCCATGATGCGCATTGTGGCAGGGGCGAGGGGCGAGTAGCGAGGGCGCAAGTCCGAACGACTGGAGCCAACTTTCAAGGTTCCGACAGCCCTTTCGCGCACAGCAGTCTGCGATGACCACCACAGTTGCGTCCTCGCTACGCGTCTCTCGCCCCTTAGAGGCACCAGAAAGTACTGTCAGCTATCCCTTTTTGCCACGCTTGGCCGCTGCCTCGCCCAGCAGCGACAGTTGCAGGTTTTCCAGGCCCGGCAGATCGCGCTCGAGTTTCTCGATTTCCTCGCGGAAGGCGTGCACATCCTCGAAGCGGCGGTACACCGATGCAAAACGCACGTAGGCCACCTGATCGAGCTTTTTCAGCTCGCGCATGACCAGTTCGCCTACCTGGCGCGAGGGAACTTCACGTTCGCCGCTTTTACGCAGGTCATTGACGATCGTGCGCACGGCATTGTCCACCTCTTCGGTGGCGACCGGACGCTTCTGCAGCGCACGGTCGAAACTCACACGCAATTTGCGCTCGTCGAAACTTTCGCGCCGCTCTCCGCTCTTGACCACCGTCGGCAATTTCAGCTCGGCGGTTTCGAAGGTATTGAAGCGCTCGCCGCATTGCGGGCACTCGCGGCGACGACGCACCGTGGCACCATCCTCGGTAAGGCGGGAATCGATGACACGCGTGTCTTCGTGCTGGCAGAACGGGCAATGCATGGTTTAGCGGAGTGGAGAGTACAAACCGTCTGTACCCTCCGCTTCCATGGCTCCTCAACCGTAGACGGGGAACTTCTTGCACTGCGCGGTGACTTGCTCGCGCACCTTGGCGATGACGGCCTCGTCGTTCGGCGCGTCCAGCACGTCGCAGATCCAGTGGGTCAGCTGCACCACGTCGCTTTCCTGGTAGCCGCGAGTAGTGACGGCCGGCGTGCCCACGCGCAGGCCCGAGGTGACAAACGGCGAACGCGGATCGTTCGGCACGGCGTTCTTGTTGACCGTGATGTGCGCCTTGCCCAGCGCCGCTTCCGCGTCCTTACCCGTCACTTCGCGACCGATCAGGTCGACCAGCATCAGGTGGTTTTCGGTGCCGCCGGAAACGACTTTGTAGCCGCGCTCGATCAATGTGCGAGCCATTGCTTTGGCATTCTTTACCACCTGGGTCTGGTAAGCCTTGAAAGCGGGCTCCAGCGCCTCCTTGAACGCTACCGCCTTGGCCGCGATGACGTGCATCAGCGGGCCGCCCTGGATGCCCGGGAACACGATCGATTGCAGCTTCTTTTCCAGTTCCTCGGACAGGTCCTTGGCGATGACGAAGCCGCCACGCGGGCCACGCAGGGTCTTGTGCGTGGTGGAGGTCACCACATGCGCATGCGGTACCGGATTGGGGTACACACCCGCGGCGATCAGGCCGGCTACGTGGGCCATGTCGACGAACAGATAAGCGCCGACCTTGTCGGCAATGGCACGGAAACGTGCCCAATCCATAACCTGCGAGTAGGCGGAGAAGCCGGCCACGATCATCTTGGGCTTGTGCTCGACCGCCAGACGCTCGATCTCGTCGTAATCGACCAGACCCCGATCGTTGACGCCGTACTGCACGGCATTGAAGAGCTTCCCCGACACATTGACCTTGGCACCGTGGGTCAGGTGGCCGCCATGGGCCAGCGACATACCCAGGATGGTATCGCCCGGCTGCAGTAAGGCCAGGTAGACCGCCTGGTTGGCCTGCGAGCCCGAATGGGGTTGCACGTTCGCGTAGGTTGCGCCGAACAGTTGCTTGAGGCGATCGATGGCCAGCTTCTCGGCGATATCGACGTACTCGCAACCGCCGTAATAGCGCTTGCCCGGATAGCCCTCGGCATACTTGTTGGTCAGCACCGAACCCTGCGCTTCAAGCACGCGCGGACTGGCGTAATTCTCCGAGGCGATCAGTTCGACGTGGTCCTCCTGACGGCGAGCCTCCTTGGCAATGGCCTGGGCCAGTTCGTCGTCATAACCGGCAATCGTCTCGTTCTTCGGGAACATCCTGACCTCGGGGAGCAATAGGGGGAGCTGGAACCTTAAATTGTAGCTGTCATATGTTAGGGCGACCACCGGAGGCTCTTGCGCGCTCATTTCGTACATTGTACCGTACATCGTACATAACCCACGGATGCGCTTCGCCATGCCCCGTTCATCGCACTGCGTCTCGTCCCGCCCCCTCTCTTTGGCCCGGATAAGGCAGGCTGTCTTTTTGCTATTGCTGGTTCTGCCGATCGCCGCGACGGCGGCCGGCATTTCAGGCGTCGGCGTGGCAGCGATCCGAATCCCCGACCCGGTCGGCGGCAAGCTGACTGACGGCTATGTGTTCTACCCCTCGGCACAGCCGGTAAAGGGCACGACGGCGATGGGGCCTTATGAGGTCGCCGCAACGATCGATGCGCCGGCATTACCGGGCGCCCATCCCCTCGTGGTGATCTCGCATGGCAACGGCGGCTCGCGCCTGGGTCATCATGACCTGGCGACATACTTGGCCAGCCATGGCTTCGTCGTCACCACCCTCAATCACCCCAAGGACGACTTCGAGGACACCAGCGGTGTAGGACACCTGGAAGTGCTGGCTGGCCGGCCGGTTCAAGTGCGCTCGGCCATTACTACCGTGCTTGCCGATCCGCGCTGGAAAAAGCTGGTCGATCCCACGCGCATCGGCGTGGCGGGGTTTTCCGCAGGCGGTTACACCAGCCTCATGGTGGTTGGGGCGATGCCACGCTTCGATCGCTTCGTCTCATACTGCGCGGCCCATATGGATGACGTGAACATGTGCGGCGCCGAACCGGCATTCCGTGCCGAAGCGGCCAAGGCGGGACTGACGACGCAGCAGATGTTCGAAGCCATGCAAAAGCAACTGGACAAGTACGGTCCCACCGCCGATCCCCGTGTCAAAGCGGCGTTCGCGATGGCGCCCTTGAGCGTAATCTTCGACGACCATGCCTTCGATAAGGTCACCGCTCCGATCTACCTGTACTACGCACAGAACGACACTGTGCTCCGCCCGGACTTCAACGCCCGGCATATCCAGCCGCTGATCCATACCCTGTACGCGGTCAAGGAAGTGCCGAAGGCCGAGCACTGGGTGTTTCTCACGCCATGTACGCCGGCGCTTGCCCAGGATATCGCAGCAATGTGTTCGGACCCGCAAGGAGTCGACCGCGCCAAGGTGCATGCCACGCTCAATGCCGATGCGTTAGCCTTCTTCCGGAAGACATTACACATACCGGAGCATTGATTTGCCGCGTGCCTTGAGCGAGCAGGAAACCGAGGCCTTTCGCGAACGCCTATGCGATGTCGCCGCGCGACTGTATGTCGAGGAAGGCCCCGCGGCAGTCACCATGCGCAGGATCGCCAGCGAACTGGGCAGCGGCACGATGACCGCTTACCGGTATTACCCGAACAAGGAAAGCATCCTTACGGCCGTGCGCACGCGTGGCCTGAACCGCTTTTCGCAGGCGCTGGAAGACGCCCTCGATACACCGGGCGATGGCCGCACGCGCAGTCGGGCGGTACGCGATGCCTATATCGCCTTCGCTCGCCAGCATACGGCGACCTACCGGCTGATGTTCGAATATCCGCAGGCCGACCGCGACGATCCCGCCTATCTGGCGGCACACGAACGCATGTGGCGCACGGTGGCAGCGCACGTGGAAGTCATGATCGCCGAGGGTAGGATCGAAGCCGACGCGCCCATCTTCGGCCATCAGATATGGGCAGCGTTGCATGGCGCTGTCATGCTAGAGCTCTCGGGCCTGTTACCGCCGGGTTTCGATGCCGCCTCGTTACATACGCGCACCGTCAGCGCCTTGATCGACTCGGCGCGACCGACGCGCGAGTAACGTGCATTGCATAGCGCTTGAGCGCACACTCCCGCCTTTGACTCGCTACGGGAACAGCGCATGAAATTTCGCCAACTCGGCAAGCACGGGCCCAGCGTATCGGCCCTCGGCCTGGGCTGCATGGGTATGTCCGGCATGTACGGACACGCCGATCGCAGCGAAAGTATCGCCACCGTGCATGCCGCACTGGACGCTGGCGTCACGCTGCTCGATACCGGCGACTTCTATGGCATGGGCCACAATGAAATGCTGCTCGGCGATGCGTTGGAGGGGCGCCCGCGCGACAGTTACCAGCTCAGTGTCAAGTTCGGCGCGCAACGCGGTCCCGGCGGCGACTGGCTCGGTTACGACGCGCGCCCGGCTGCGGTGAAGACCGCGCTGGCTTACTCGCTCAAGCGCCTGCGCACCGACTACATCGATATCTATCGTCCTGCACGACTCGACCCGAACGTGCCGATCGAAGACACCGTCGGCGCCATCGTCGACATGATCAAGGCCGGTTATGTGCGCTATATAGGGCTGTCCGAAATGGGGGCAGCGACGATCCGCCGCGCGCAAGCTGTCGGACCGGTGACCGATCTGCAGATCGAGTATTCGCTGCTTTCACGCAGCATCGAAAAAGACATCCTGCCGACCTGCCGTGAGCTAGGTATCGGCATCAC